>LJCV01000076.1 GCA_001298575.1 Actinobacteria bacterium OK074 | reverse complement strand
GGACCTGGCGACGGTCACCCCGTCGGGCCCGGACGGGGTGGTCACGCGCGAGGACGTGTACGCGGCGGCGGAGCCCGCACCCGTGGCGGCGGAGGCACCGGCGGTCGCCGCCGCTCCGGCCCCCGTGATCCCGACCGCCCCCGCCATGTCGTACGACGCCGTACGCGAGACGCGGATTCCGATCCGGGGTGTGCGCAAGGCGACGGCGGCGGCGATGGTGGGGTCGGCGTTCACGGCGCCGCACGCCACGGTGTTCGTCACGGTGGACGTGACGCGCACGATGAAGCTGGTCGAGGAGCTGAAGCAGGACAAGGATCTCGCGGGCGTACGCGTGAACCCCTTGCTGCTGATCGCGAAGGCGCTCCTGGTGGCGATCCGGCGCAACCCGGAGATCAACGCGGCGTGGGACGAGGCGAACCAGGAGATCGTCCTCAAGCACTACGTCAACCTGGGCATCGCGGCGGCCACCCCGCGCGGCCTGCTGGTGCCGAACATCAAGGACGCCCAGGCGAAGACGTTGCCGGAACTGGCGGCGGCACTGGGCGAGTTGGTGACGGCGGCCCGGGACGGCAAGACGTCACCGGCGGCGATGCAGGGCGGCACGATCACGATCACGAACGTCGGCGTCTTCGGCGTCGACACCGGCACGCCGATCCTGAACCCCGGCGAGGCGGCGATCTTCGCCGTCGGCGCGATCAAGCCGCAACCCTGGGTCCACAAGGGCAAGGTGAAGCCGCGCCACGTGACGACGCTCGGGCTGAGCTTCGACCACCGGCTGGTGGACGGGGCGTTGGGGTCGAAGTTCCTGGCGGACGTCGCGGCGATACTGGAGCAGCCACGGCGGTTGATCACCTGGGCGTGAGGGCGGTGGGGCGGGCGGCCTTCGCGGGGCGCGGGGGCCGCCACGGTGTCCGGCTCTGCCCGCACCGCCCTGCCCGCACTCTCCGCCCTGCCCGCACTCCCCTTCCTCCCCGCGCAGAAAAACCCGGTGGAGCCACCCCCGTCCCGCCCCCTACCCTCCGGGCATGACCACCCGAACCTTCCGTGTCACCGTCCGTGGTGTGTTCGACGGGCTCACCGCCGAGCAGCGTGCCGGGCTTCTCTCCCGCGCCGCCGAACACGACGTGCTGCGCGCCGCGTTCACCCCGGAGGGGCACCTGACCTACGACCTTGCCGCTCGGGACGCCTTCACCTTCCGGTTCGTGGACGGCGGTGATGCCGAGGAGGACATCCTGGAGGCCACCGAGCGGGCCGAGGCCGCCGCCTCCGCCTGGCTGGGGGCCCGTGGCTACGGGTACAGGAACCTCCGGTCCAGCGCCGAAGACCTCTCCCTCGCGCCCCTCGGCAAACGGCAGCGTCGTCAGATCGCCGGGCAGCGCCCGTGACGTGGGAGAACCTCTGGGACGCCGAGACGGCCCAGCGCTACGACACCCCCGGTGCCGGGATGTTCGCCGACGAGGTGGTGGAGCCCGCCGTGGCGCGGCTCGCCCAACTCGCGGAGGGCGGCTCGGCGTTGGAGTTCGCCGTCGGGACCGGGCGGATCGCCGTGCCGCTCGCCGCGCGTGGAGTGCCCGTCACCGGGGTCGAGTTGTCCGAGCCGATGGTGGAGCAACTGCGCACCAAGGCCGATGAGTTGGCCCTTCCGGTCGTCATCGGGGACATGGCCACCACCCTCGCCCCCGGCCAGTTCAACCTCGTCTACCTCGTCTACAACACCATCTCCAACCTCCTCACCCAGGCCGGGCAGGTCGCCTGTTTCCGCAACGCGGCCCGGCATCTCGGGCCCGGCGGGCGGTTCGTGATCGAGCTGTGGGTGCCCGAGCTGCGCAAGCTGCCGCCCGGTCAGAAGGCCACCGTCTGGCAGACCGACGCCGACTACATCGGGCTGGACACCTACGACGTCCTGAACCAGCACGTGGTCTCCCACCACTTCCGGTTCGACGAGGCGGGCAGCTCCCGGGCCCGGCTCGACCGCAGCCCCCACCGCTACATCTGGCCCGCCGAACTCGACCTCATGGGCCAACTCGCCGGTTTCGAGCTGGAGTCCAGGCACGCGGACTGGACCGGCTCCCCCTTCACCGCCGAGTCGACCTCCCACGTATCGGTCTACCGGCTGCCGCCCACCACGCCGTAGGACAGGTTCTGAAGCACGCCGCAGAAGCCGAGGGGCCCGGCCGCGCACAACTCACGCACGCCCGAGCCCCTCGCCGCCATCTACTGCCTACTGCACAGGCACCCCCGTCACCGCCGCCGCCAGCGGGTACGCCCCCGTCTTCAGCGGCGTCCCCACCGCCCCCGTCGCCGTCGTCACCGGGACCAGCTCGCCCGCGTCCGCCGTCGTCACGTACGCCGTGGCGCCGTTCCAGTCCAGCGCCACGTCGAACGCCGACTTGCCGACCGTGATCGCCGTGCCGGGCGCGCCCGTGACCGTGTCGACCGGGGTCACCGTCGAGCCGTTGCTCGGGCTGACGTAGAGCGTGCGGCCGTCGGGGGACAGGGCCAGGCCGTACGCCTGGCCGGTGACCAGCAGCGACGCACGGGTCGCGTTCGTCGCCGTGTCGATCGGGGTGATCGTCGAGCCGCCCGAGTTCGACACGTACACCGTCGAACCGTCCGGGGACGCCACCACGTTGAACGGGTTCGGGCCCACCGGGATCGCCGTGCCCGCCGTCCCCGCCGTCCCCTTGGCCAGGTTCACCGGCGTCACCGTGTTGTCGTGGATGTTCGCCACGTACAGGGTCGAACCGTCCGGTGTGATCGCCATGTTCTCCGGGCCGTCGCCCACCGCGATCTTCGTGCCCGCCGTGCCCGTTGCCACATCCACCGGCTGGACGGCGTCGTCGTTGTAGTCCGCGACCCAGAGCGTCCTGCCGTCCGGGGTCAGGGCCAGGCCCGCGGGGACCGCGCCGACCTTGACGGTCGACGTCACCTTCGCCGTCGCCACGTCGATCACGCTCACCGTGTTCGCGCCCTGGTTCGCCGCGTACGCCGTGCGGCCGTCCGAACTCAGCACCACCTCACCGGGGTTGGCGCCCACCGGGATCTCCGTCGACGTACCCGACGACAGGTCCACCGAACTCACCGACGCACCACTGAAGTTGGCCGTCAGGGCGCGTTCGGAGCCGGTGCCGTCCGTGACCTGGACGGGGAGGGTACGCGTCACCAGGCCGTCGCCCGACACCACGACCGAGCGAACTCCCGCCGCCGCTCCGGCCGTTGCCGTCAGCGTGAGCGTCGCCGTCGCCTTGCCGCCGGCGGGGACGGTGAGGGTGCCCGAGGACGGGGAGACCGTCACACCCGTCGGGGCCGTCGCCGTCCAGCTCACCGTCTTCTCCGCCGTCGACTTCGTGTCCGCCGCCGTCAGCGTCACCTCGTCGCTCGCTCCCGGCTTCAGCGAGAGCGACGACGGCGTGAACGACGCCTCCGGGCCCGGGTCCGGGGCCGCCCGCAGTGTCGCGTCGAACAGGAACTGGTCCAGCACACCCGGCGCGATCTGCTGCGGCACCGCGTCCAACTTCTGGCGCTCGGACTGGAGTTCGGCGTACGCCGTCGATACGGCGTCGGTGTCGCCCGCGGCCTGCGCGAGCATCAGCTGCACCGCGGTCTGCCCGGCCGTGCCGTACGCGCCGAGCTTGTCCAGCCATGCCGAAGTCTCGGTCAGGAAGCCGGAGTTGTGCAGATTGGCGCGGAGCGTGGCCGGGGCCGCGGCCATCTCCTCGAAGTACGCGGTCAGTTGGGCAGCCGCGGCCGGCAGACCCGTCCCGCTCTCGTACGCCGTCGTGAACGCCTTGATCAGCGGCGTGAGCGTCGGCGACTCCGTCGAGTCCAGTTGGGAGGAGTAGTTGTTCTCGGCGAACACCCGTAGGGCGGCTGCCGTTTGACCGTCCCCGCCCGCCAAGTCCCGTACGGATGCCAGGAACGAGGCCCGTGCGTCGTACGCGTCCGGGTTCCACGCGAAGTCCGCCGACGTGAACAGGGCCAACTTGCTGGCCTCGGGCTGGATCATCGGGTTGGCGGTGATGCCCGTGACCTCGGCGGTGACGCCCGGCTCGCGGCCCGTGTAGGGGCCCAGCAGGAGGCGGCTGGTGGCGTAGTCGTTGACCGGGTAGTTGTCCCAGATCAGGATCGGGTGGCCGAACACCGCGCGGGCCTGGGCGGACTGGGCCGCGGTGATGGTCGGGGCGATCACTCCGACACCCGTCCACTCCACGACCACGGACGCGTCCAGGTCCTCGCGCAGGGCCGTCTTGTACGCGGAGTCGGCGAGGTCGGAGTACTCCGTCGGCACCATCTCCAGCGGTGCCACGTCCGGGTGCCCGGCCACGAAGTCCGTCACGACCGAGTTGAGCAGCGCCGCCTGCGCCTTGCCCGCCGCGCCGCCGCCGGTGCCGTACGCCGTCTTGTCGGCGTCGCAGTTCCAGGTGGTGTAGCTGATGTCGTCGAGCGGTACGGCGAAGGAGCGCACGCCGATCGCGTACAGCGAGTCGAGCTTCTTCACCAGGGCCTGGCGGTCGGACGTCGACGAGTAGCACACCGACAGGCCCGGCGAGAGCGCGTACGTGAAGCGGACGTGGTTGGCCGTGGCGCGGTCCACCAGGGCCTTGATTTCGGCGAGTTGGGCCGCCGGGTACTCGTCGCGCCAGTTCGCCCGCAAGTACGGGTCGTCCTTGGGCGAGTAGACGTACACGTTCTGCTTCGTGCGGCCGTAGAAGTCGAGTTGGGAGAGGCGTTCGGCCTGGGTCCACGGGTCGCCGTAGAAGCCCTCGACGACTCCGCGCAGGGCGGTGGTCGGCCAGTCGCGGACGACGACGTCGGGGACAGCGCCCCGGCCGTGGGCGGAGCGCGTGATCAGCTGGCGGAGGGTCTGGGCGGCGTAGAACGTGCCGGTCGCGTCGACGCCGGAGAGGGCGATCCGGCCGTGGGCGGCGGCGAGTTCGTAGCCGCCGGAGGGGAGGCCGGCCGGGGACTTGCCGCCCAGGCGGGTCAACTCCCGTGCCGTGGCCGGGTTTTCGGACGGGCCGCCGATGTAGACGGTCAGGGCGGCGGACGGTACGCGCTTGCCCGCGGCGACCGTCGTCACCGTACGGGCGCCCGCGTCGCGCAGCACCGTCGTGACGAGCTTGCGGGCGGAGGCGTCGGTGCCGGGGCCGACGACCTCGACCACGTGGTCGGGGACGGGGGTGCGGGAGTCGTGGCCGGTGGCGCGGATCTGCTGCGGGGTCGGCCAGACCTTGGGGAGCGGGGCGGGGGCGGCGGCTTGTGCCCCGGGCGCGCTCAGAAAGGCGAAGGACAGGGCCGCTATCAGGCCCGCCACGACCGGTTTGACCGCCGGTCTCCGGTTCAATGTTTTATCCATTCCGCCAGATGGTGGTTGATGGATTCACCAGAGGCAAGGGTGTGTTCGGGGGATTTACCTGGCCGGAACATGCCACTCCGGTGGGTGGAATGCGAGGGGGCGGAAAGGGGCCCGGGTACGCCGAAGGGGGCCTCCCGCGCCCGCGGTTGGCCCCCTCGATGCACAACTGTCGTACGAATCCGGTGAGTTACACCGCGAAGCCGTAGTTCAGCAGCTTCTTCGCGTCCGCGGTGCGCTGGGCGACCGAGGACGACGCCAGGACCGTACCGATGACCGTCTTGCCGTTGCGGGTCGCGGCGAAGACCAGGCAGTACTTGGCCTCCGGGCCGGAGCCGGTCTTGATGCCGATGGTGCCGCTGTAGCTGCTGAGCAGGGTGTTCGTGTTGGTCCACGCCGCCATCGTGCGCGTGGTGCCGGTCTTCGTGATCGTCTTCGCCGTGAACGACTTCGTCTTGACGACCGCGCGGAAGGTGGCGTTCTTCATCGCGCTGCTGGCGATCTTCGTGAGGTCGCGCGGCGTCGAGCGGTTGTTGCCGTTGCCGATGCCGTCGAACGAGTCGAAGTGCGTGTGCGCCGTCGTCAGGCCGAGGGCCTTGGCCGCCGAGTTCATCTTGCCGATGAAGGACTTCACGCGGGCGGCACGGGTCGTACCGGCGCCGTAGGTGTCCGCGAGCGCGTACGCGGCGTCGCAGCCCGACGGCAGCATCAGCCCGTAGAGCAGCTGGCGGACGGTGACCTTGTCGCCGACGATCAGGTGGGCCTGAGAAGCGTTGTTGGCGACTACGTAGTCGCTGTACGCCTTCTGGATGGTGACCTTCTTGTTCAGGTCCAGGCTCTTCTGGGCCAGCACCACCTTGGCGGTCATGATCTTGGTGGTGGAGCCGGTGGACAGCGGGGTGTCCGCCTTCTTCGAGTACAGCGTCTTGGCGGTGCCGTTGTTCATCACGTAGCCGCCCTTGGCGACGATCGTGGGCACCGTGACGGCCTGTGCGGGGGCCGCGGTCAGGGCTCCGGTGGTGAACACGGCGCCGGTGGTGAACACGGCGGCGGCAGCCCTGCGGACCCTTGCGCCCTTCATGCCGGTAATCAAGTCAAGAGCTCCGATGGATTCGATTCGCTTCGGTACGCACTGTTTGCACCTTGCGTGCTGCAATGCGATCAAATGACGTTAAGTGCCTTGGAGAAGCGCCCAGATGAAACAGGGCCTTCTCTCTCAGACGAGTAAGTAGCACAAATGGATGCACTGTTGTTGGGGCGGGTGTGGCATGAGGGGTTCCCGGTCCACATCCTGGACGCCCATCGGCATGTGTACGTGTTGTATCTATGATGTGCCCATGCCTTCAGCGCCGTCCGCGGCACCCGCGCCCGAGCAGCCGACCGTCAAACAGCCACCCGCCGCCGACCGCGTATACGCGCACGTCAAACAGGGCGTGCTGGAACGGCGTTACGAAGGCGGCACCCTGCTGACCGAGGGCGAACTGGCCGAGGCGGTCGGGGTTTCCCGCACTCCGGTGCGCGAGGCGCTGCTCAGACTTGAGGTCGAGGGGCTGATCAAGCTCTACCCGAAAAAGGGAGCCCTCGTCCTGCCGGTGTCCGCCCAGGAGATCGCCGACGTCGTCGAAACCCGGCAGCTCGTGGAGGAACACGCGGCGCGCAAGGCCGTGCCCGCGCCCTCCGCGCTCATCGCCCGCCTCGAAGAACTCCTCGCGCTCCAGAAGGCACAGGCCGCGGCCGGCGACCTCGCCGCGGCGGCGATCACCGACCGCACCTTCCACGCCGAGATCGTCCGCAGCGGCGGCAACGAGATCCTCGCCCGCCTCTACGACCAACTCCGCGACCGGCAGCTGCGGATGGGCGTCGCGGTGATGCACGCCCACCCCGACCGGATCACCAAGACACTCGTCGAACACGAACAGATCCTCGACGCGCTGCGCTCGGGGGACGCGGAGACGGCGGTGGCGCTGGTGCACCGGCACGTCAGCTGGTTCTCGAACCTGGCACGGGGGGAAGTGCGATGAAGTCCGGTGGCGGCTTTGGGAACGGGTCGGGGAATGCGGGGGGTTCGGGCCGGTCTGAGGGCTCCGGGGGCTCCGGCCGGTCCGGGAACTCCGTGAGTCCGGCGGGTACGTTGCCGGGGGATCCGCCCGGTGGGCGGCGGGCCGTGGCCGTGTGGTGCATAGGCGTCTCGGTCTACTTCGTCGCCGTCATCTTCCGTACGTCGCTGGGGGTGGCCGGCCTCGACGCCGCCGAACGCTTCCACGTGGGCGCGTCCGCGCTGTCCACCTTCTCCATCCTCCAACTCCTCGTCTACGCGGGCATGCAGATACCCGTCGGCCTCCTGGTGGACCGGCTCGGCACCAAGAAGGTGCTGGCCATGGGGGCCGTCCTGTTCACCGCGGGACAACTCGGGTTCGCGTTCTCGCAGTCGTACGGCATGGCGCTCGCCTCGCGCGGGCTGCTGGGGTGCGGGGACGCGATGACGTTCATCAGCGTGCTGCGGCTGGGCACGCGGTGGTTCCCGGCGCGGCGCGGACCGCTGGTCGCACAGCTCGCCGGGCTCGCGGGCATGGCGGGCAACCTCGTCTCGACGCTGGTCATCGCCCGGCTGCTGCACGGCGTCGGCTGGACGGCCGCCTTCGCGGGCAGCGCGCTGGCGGGCGCGGTCGTCCTGGTCCTGCTGGTGCTGTTCCTCAAGGACCACCCCGAGGGCCACGAGCCGGAGCCGTTCCCGCACCAGGGGGCGGCGTACGTCCGACGGCAGATCGCGGCGTCCTGGCGGGAACCGGGGACGCGGCTGGGCATGTGGGTGCACTTCACGACCCAGTTCCCGGCGATGGTGTTCCTGCTGCTGTGGGGGCTGCCGTTCCTGGTTCAGGCGCAGGGGCTGTCCCGGGCCACGGCCGGTGAACTGCTGACGCTGGTCGTGCTGTCGAACATGGTCGTGGGGCTCGTGTACGGGCAGATCGTGGCCCGGCACCACGCGGCCCGACTCCCGCTGGTCCTGGGCACGGTCGCTACGACGGCGGTGGCGTGGGCGGTGACGCTGCTGTACCCCGTGCTGTCCACGGCACCCGACCCGCACGTGCCGATGTGGCTGCTCGTGGTGCTGTGCACGGTGCTGGGTTCTTGTGGGCCGGCGTCGATGATCGGCTTCGACTTCGCCCGCCCCGCGAACCCGCCGGAGCGGCAGGGGACGGCCTCCGGGATCACGAACATGGGCGGGTTCGTGGCGTCCATGACGACGTTGCTGGCGGTGGGGGTGCTGTTGGACGCCACCGGCGACAACTATGGGGTGGCGTTCTCGGTGATGTTCCTGTTGCAGGGGGTTGGGGTGTCGCAGATCCTCCGCCTGCGGAGGAGGGCCGCGCGGCGGGAGCGGGAGCGGGTGGTGGCGAGTCGGGTGGAGACGGTGCATGTACCTGCGGTGTGAGCGGGGCGCCCAATAGCTCGGGGGCGGGGGTTGTTTGGCGGGTGCGGGCCGGTGGGGGCTTGTCGCGCAGTTCCCCGCGCCCCTAAAAAGCAGGGGCTGCGCCCCGCTTTTTCCGGCGCCGTGGACACCCACGCGCCCGAGCACCCCGACCACCTGCGCTTCTCCCGCACCACGCACACCCGCGCATATAGCCCCGGGCGCCCGCACGCTTTTTAGGGGCGCGGGGAACTGCGCGAGCAACCACGACGAACGCCGCACCCGCCAACGCACCAACTCCCCTACGGCGTAACCGCGAACGCCAAAAGAATCGCCGCAGTCAACTCGGGATCCCCCTCCGCCTTGATCCGATCAGCCACCACATCCGCCGTAACCCGCCCGCACGCAAGCCGTACGTACGTCTCCCAGTCCAGCGCCAGGCTGACGGCGGGACCGAGCGACGGCGCACCGTCCACCGTGCCCCGCCCCTCCGCATCGACCCGCACCGTACGGAGGAACTCCACCGGACCGTGCACGTCGAAGACGACCGCCGAGTTGGGCGGAGCCCCCGCGTCCTTGGCGACCACCTTCGGCAACAAGGCGAGCAGCATGTCGCGGGCGACATACGCACCGGGCGAGTCCAGGTTCCCGGGGCGCCCCAGCGCGGCGCGCAGGTCCTGCTCGTGGACCCAGACGTCGAACGCCCGCATCCGCATCGACGTCTCCAGCGTCACCTCGGTGCCCAGCTGGCCGCGCACCATCGTGTCGGGGTCGCGCGACTCGTTCCGCAGCTGGCGGTTGCGGCGGATGATCGTGTACTCCAGCTCGGACGTCATCTCCGGCGCCGTGTGGTGACGGCGGACGTCGACCTGCATCTCCATGTACCGCTGCTGCTCGTTCGTCACGTGGTACAGGTCGCGCGGGAGCGTGTGGATGGGCCGCGGGTCGCCGAGTGCCTCGCAGTCGAGCCCGATGACGTGCGAGATGACATCGCGCACGGACCAGGCGGGACACGGTGTCCGCCGGTTCCACTCCCCTTCCGGCAGTGGCTGCACCAGCTCGGATATCGCTTCGACGGAGTGGGTCCAGGCGTCGGCGTAGGGCTGAAGAGTGGGATGCAGACTCACGGAACGGGACCCCTCGGGCGGTCGTACGCGGGCGGTTGTGGCGGCGGGTGTCGACGGCGTTGTCGGTGGGCTGGTGCGGTGCGGGCGGACTCGGTGGGTGTGTTGAAACGTTAAGTTACGCTGCTGTGAGGCCCCCCGGCAGTGCTTTCGTGTGACGATCGTAGGCGGATCAAGTCGGGTCGAATGCCAGGACGGTGGTAGTGTGCGCGCTTCGCTCATCCAGATCGGGGTAAACGACGGCGAATCGGCCGAGTCGGTCGAATCCCGCCGCCGTAGGGTCGCCTCGCTCGTACGGGAGCAGGAGGGCGCCGACCTCGTCGTTCTGCCCGAGTTGTGGACGACCGGTGCGTTCGCCTACGAGGCGTTCGCCACGGAGGCCGAGCCGCTGGAGGGGCCGACGTACGAGGCGATGGCGAAGGCGGCGAGCGACGCGGGCGTCTGGCTGCACGCGGGCTCGATCCCCGAGCGCGCTGCATCCGACAGCGGCTCCGCCGCGGGGTCAGGTCCCCTCTACAACACGTCTCTCATCTTCTCCCCCTCCGGTGAACTGGCCGCCGTCTACCGCAAGATCCACCGCTTCGGCTTCGACAAGGGCGAGGCCGTCCTGATGAGCCCCGGCACGGATCTCGTCTCCGTCCGGCTGCCCGACACGACCCTCGGCATCGCCACCTGCTACGACCTCCGTTTCCCCGAACTCTTCCGTTCCCTCGTGGACGCGGGCGCCCAGACCCTCGTCGTCTCCGCGGGCTGGCCCGAACGCCGTCGAGCCCACTGGACCCTGCTCGCCCAGGCACGGGCGGTGGAGAATCAGGCGTTCGTTCTCGCATGTGGAACGGCCGGGACGCACGCCGGAGTTCCCCAGGCGGGTCACTCGATCGTGGTCGATCCGTGGGGCGAGGTCCTCGCCGAGGCGGGCGCAGGCGAGGAGGTCCTCACGGTGGAGTTCGACCCGGCGAAGGTGGCGGCGACGCGGGAACAGTTCCCGGCGCTGAAGGACCGGATGCTGGGGCTGGCACCGCCGAGGCGCTCCGCCACCCCGTGAGTCAGTCCTCTCTCTCCTTCTCCGCGAGGTGGATGACGCACACGGCCACCGCGATCAGCAGGGCCGGGTCCGCGTCGTCGCGGACGACGTCCACACCGTAGGTCTCGCGGATGTGCAGCCAGCGGCGGGAGATGACCGCGAGGAGTTCACCGTCGTACTCGACGGCGAACTCGCGGTCGAGGATCTTGCCGCTGACGTCGAGTTCGGTGCCGTCGGACAGGGCGACCCGGTAGTGGTTGCGCAGCAGGGACAGGCGCTTGCGGCGGATCTTCGCCAGCGGCTCGCCGTCCCGTTCGATCACCATCGTGTCGCGCAGGGCGAGCATCTTCTGGTGGATGTCGACGAGCACGCGCCCGTGGACGTCCTTCAGCTCGAAGGTGTCCCGCAGCCGCATGGCCTTGCCGTCGACCAGGAACACCTTGGTGCCGTGCTGGTCCTCGATCCAGTAGTCCTCACCGAAGCCGAGGAGCCGATCGCGTACGAGGAATCTCATACCTCCACCCGTTCCCCGGTGACGGGTCCGAAACGCCGCGGGTAGGCCGACGGGCTGAGTACGGCCCCGCGCCGAAGCGCTGCGGAAGCGCTTCGGCGCGGGAGCCGTCCGGCGGCACGGACGCAGTCACAGTCGCGGAAGAGGTCCTGGCCGGCCACCGGACCGACCGGCTACCGGTAGCCGTCCTGCGTGTCCTCGTCGTCGTCCCACCCCGACTCGCGCGACGACTCGCGCGAAGAGTCCCGGGACGGCTCCTGCGGCGACTGCCGGCGCGTGCCGGACGTACCCATGCCCGAGTCGCTCATGCCCGAGTCGTCCATCTCGTCGCCCGACCGTTCACCGGAGCGCTCGCCGGACCGCTCACCGGGCGTCTCGTCGCGCATGCCGTCGCGCTCGCCGTACTCGCCCTGGCGCATCGGATCCTCGTCGTACTGCGGGTTTCGTGCCATCGAACTGCTCCCTTGCAGTGTGCGACCCCCCTGTGTGCGTCGAGCATCTCTCCACCACGGGCCGTGCGCATCTCGTAGCGAAATATGCACTTAGGGTAATCGGATGGCGGGGCTGATCCGGAGTTATCCACAGGCCGCACGGCCGTCGGCGCACTCGTGCCACCCTTGATCCATGAACGGAAACGCACCGCGCCGAGCCCGCGTCCGCGCCCCCGAGCTGATCGGCAAGGGAGGCTGGCTGAACACGGGAGGCAGCCAGTACACCCTCGCCGACCTGCGAGGACGGATCGTCGTGCTCGACTTCTGGACCTTCTGCTGCATCAACTGCCTGCACGTCCTGGACGAGTTGCGGGAGTTGGAGGAGAAGCACCGGGACACGGTGGTGGTCGTCGGCGTGCACTCGCCCAAGTTCGTGCACGAGGCGGAGCACCGGGCGGTCGTGGACGCGGTCGAGCGGTACGGCGTCGAGCACCCGGTCCTCGACGACCCCGAGCTGGCCACCTGGAAGCAGTACGCGGTGCGGGCCTGGCCCACGCTCGTCGTGATCGACCCCGAGGGGTACGTCGTCGCCCAGCACGCGGGCGAGGGACATGCGCACGCGATTGCCAAGCTGGTGGCGGAGTTGGAGGCGGAGCACGCGGCCAAGGGCACCCTGCGCCGCGGCGACGGGCCGTACGTGCCGCCGGAGCCCGAGCCGACCACCCTGCGCTTCCCCGGCAAGGCGCTGTTGCTGCCCTCCGGCAACCTCCTCGTCAGCGACACCACCCGGCACCAGCTGGTGGAGCTGGCGGCGGACGGGGAGACGGTCGTGCGGCGGATCGGTTCCGGGGTACGGGGGTTCGCGGACGGCCCGGCGCAGACGGCGGCCTTCAACGAACCCCAGGGGCTCGCCCTGCTCGGCGAGGGCGAGGGGGACGCCGGCGCCGTCGTCGTCGCCGACACCGTCAACCACGCCCTGCGGCGCGTCGATCTGGTCACCGGAGAGGTCGGCACGCTCGCCGGTACCGGGCGGCAGTGGTGGCAGGGGGCGCCGACGGCCGGGCCCGCGCGCGAGGTCGACCTGTCCTCGCCGTGGGACGTGGCGGTGTTCGGCGGGCGGGTGTGGATCGCCATGGCGGGGGTGCACCAGCTGTGGGCCTACGATCCGGCCGACGCGACCGTGGCGGTCACCGCGGGGACGACCAACGAGGGGCTCGTCGACGGGGCGGGCGCCGAGGCGTGGTTCGCGCAGCCGTCGGGGCTGGCGGCGACCGAGGACCGGCTCTGGCTGGCCGACTCCGAGACGTCCGCGCTGCGCTGGGTCGACCTCGACGGTGCCGTGCACACCGCGGTCGGCACCGGCCTGTTCGACTTCGGGCACCGGGACGGGGCCGCCGAACAGGCCCTGTTCCAGCACCCGTTGGGGGTCACGGCGCTGCCGGACGGTTCGGTGGCCGTCAGCGACACGTACAACCACGCGCTGCGCCGCTACGACCCGGCGACCGGCGAGGTGACCACGCTCGCCACGGATCTGCGGGAGCCCAGCGACGCGGTCCTGGTCGGCGGCGACATCGTGGTCGTCGAGTCGGCCCGGCACCGGCTGACCCGGCTGCGGCTGCCCGAGGAGGCGGTCCGGGTGGCCGCGGTCGCGCACCGCACGCAGCGCGCGGCGACCGACGTGGCTCCGGGCACCCTCCGCCTGGACGTCGTCTTCCAGGCCCCCACCGGCCAGAAGCTCGACGACCGCTACGGCCCCTCCACCCGGCTCCTCGTCTCGTCCACCCCGCCCGAGCTGCTGCTCACCGGGGACGGAGCTGGCGCGGACCTGACACGTGAACTGGTGCTCAACTCCGCTGTGACGGAAGGCGTGCTGCACGTGTCGGCGATGGCGGCGTCCTGCGACGACGACACTGCCAACGAGTACCCGGCCTGCCATGTGCACCAGCAGGACTGGGGCGTGCCGGTACGGGTGGTGCGGGAGGGGGTGACGCGATTGCCGTTGGTACTGGCGGGGGCGGTTGACGGACTGTTGTAACAAGAGTTCTCCGGCAGCGCCCCAAAGGGGCGCGGGGCTGTATCGACATGCGGCTTCGCCGCGTGGGCGCGACCAGCCACGACAGACCCGCAGAGAAGCACCGGCCTCCCCGCGGAGCGCTCAGCTCTCCAGGAACGCCGCCAGCGCGCTCGCCAGCAAGTACGGGTCCGCCGCCCCGCACAGCTCCCGGGCGCTGTGCATCGACAGGATCGGGACGCCGATGTCGACCGTGCGGATACCGTGCCGGGCCGCGGTGATCGGGCCGATCGTGGTGCCGCAGGGCATCGCGTTGTTGGAGACGAAGGACTGGAAGGGGACACCGGCCTTCTCGCAGGCCGCGGCGAACACCGCGCGGCCCGAACCGTCCGTGGCGTAGCGGTTGTTGACGTTGACCTTGAGGATCGGGCCGCCGCTCGCGCGCGGGTGGTGGGTCGGGTCGTGGCGCTCGGCGTAGTTGGGGTGGACGGCGTGGCCCGTGTCGGAGGAGAGACAGACCGTGCCCGCGAAGGCTCGCGCCCGGTCCTCGTAGGCGCCGCCGCGGGCGAACACCGAGCGCTCCAGGACCGAGCCGAGCAGCGGGCCGTCGGCGCCGGTGTCGGACTGCGAACCGTTCTCCTCGTGGTCGAAGGCCGCGAGGACCGGGATGTAGGAGAGGGCGTCGGGGGCGGTCGTCACGGTGGCGAGCGCGGCCGTACCGGCGTGCAGGGAGAGGAGGTTGTCCATGCGGGGGCCCGCGACGAGGTCCTGGTCGCGGCCGAGGTAGGCGGGGGGTTCCACGGAGTGGACCATCAGGTCCCAGCCCGTGACCTCGCCCGTCGCCAGGCCGGCCTCCTGCTCCAGGAAGGCGATCAGATCGCCGTCGCGGACGTCGTCGCCCAGGCCCCAGATCGGCTGGAGGTGGCGCTGCTTGTCGAGCTTGAGGCCGTCGGTGTTGACCGCGCGGTCCAGGTGGATGGCGAGCTGGGGGACCCGCAGGAGGGGGCGGTCGACGTTCACCAGCAGGTCCGAGCCGTCGCGCAGCGACAGGCGGCCCGCGAGGCCCAGGTCGCGGTCCAGCCAGGAGTTGAGCAGCGGGCCGCCGTAGATCTCCATCGCGACCTGCCGCCAGCCGTGCGCGCCGGTGTCCGGGCGCGGCTTGACCCGCAGGTTGGGGGAGTCGGTGTGGGCGCCCACGATGCGGAACGGGGTGTGCGGTTCGACGCCCTCGGGGACGTACCAGGCGATCAGCGCGCCGCCGCGCAGTACGTATTTGCCGCCGCTCGTCGCGTCCCACGCCTCGGTCTCGGCGACCTGACGGAAGCCGGCCTTCTCCAGCCGCTCGGCGGAGTTCGCCACGGCGTGGTACGGCGTGGGGCTCGCCGCGAGGAAGGACATGAGGTCGTCGGTGTGTCCGCGGTCGAAGCGCAGCGGTGAGGTCATGACATCACCTTAACGACGTACCAGGGCCCGCTTCCTGGGATCGGGAGCGGGCCCTCGTAAGGGGGATGTGAAAGCGGGGGCGTTCCGGACACGGGCGCCCCCACAGGCCACGGGCGGCCCGCGGTCGTACACGGCGGGTCACCGTACACAGCAGTGGGGCGGCCCGCGGTTGTACGACCTCGTACAACCGCGGGCCGCCCCAAGAACCGAACCGTCGCGCCCCAGGAACCGTCGCGCCCTGCGAACCGTCCCGTCTAGAACGCGGCCTCGTCCAGTTCCATCACGTCCAGGTCGACCCCCGACGCCAGCTTGCGGGCCAGCGTCACGCCCGGGAGGACGTTCGCGGCGAAGAACTTCGCCGCGGCGATCTTGCCCTGGTAGAAGGGCCTGTCCTTCGCCGAGGCGGTCTGGAGCTTCTCGGCCGCGACCGCGGCGCCCTTCAGCAGCAGGTAGCCGACGATGACGTCGCCCGAGGTCAGCAGCAGACGGGTGGTGTTGAGGCCCACCTTGTACATGTTCTTGACGTCCTGCTCGGTGGCCGCGAGGTCGGTCAGCATCAGGCCGACGATCGCCTCCAGCTCGACGGCCGCCTTGGCGAGGTGCTCGCGGGCGTCCGCCAGGTCCTCGCCGCCGGTGCCGAGCGCGAGGAACTTCTTGATGTCCTCGGCGAGCGAGTTGAGCGCCGCGCCCTGGTTGCGGACGATCTTCCGGAAGAAGAAGTCCTGGCCCTGGATCGCGGTGGTGCCCTCGTACAGCGTGTCGATCTTGGCGTCGCGGATGTACTGCTCGATCGGGTACTCCTGGAGGAAGCCCGAGCCGCCGAAGGTCTGGAGCGACTGCGAGAGCTGTTCGTAGCCCTTCTCGGAGCCGTAGCCCTTGACGATCGGCAGGAGCAGGTCGTTCAGCGCGTGCACCGCCGACGCGTCCTCGCCCGCCGTCTCCTTGAGCATGACCTCGTCCTGCACCGACGCCGTGTACAGCACCAGTGCCCGCATGCCCTCCGCGTACGCCTTCTGCGTGAGCAGCGAGCGGCGCACGTCCGGGTGGTGCGTGATGGTGACCTTGGGCGCGGCCTTGTCCATGAAGTTGGCCAGATCGGTGCCCTGGACGCGCTCCTTGGCGTACTCCAGGGCGTTCAGGTAGCCCGTCGACAGCGTGGAGATCGCCTTCGTGCCGACCATCATCCGGGCGAACTCGATGATCCGGAACATCTGCCGGATGCCGTCGTGCTTGTCGCCGATCAGCCAGCCCTTGGCGGGGTGGCGGTCGCCGAACGTCATCTCGCACGTGTTGGACGCCTTCAGGCCCATCTTGTGCTCGACGTTCGTCGCGTACACGCCGTTGCGCTCGCCCAGTTCGCCGGTCTCGAAGTCGAACAGGAACTTCGGCACGAGGAAGAGGGAGAGGCCCTTGGTGCCGGGACCGGCACCCTCGGGACGGGCGAGGACGTAGTGGAGGATGTTCTCCTCCATGTCGTGCTCACCGGAGGTGATGAACCGCTTCACGCCCTCGATGTGCCAGGAGCCGTCCTCCTGCTGGACGGCCTTGGTGCGCCCGGCGCCGACGTCCGAACCGGCGTCCGGCTCGGTGAGCACCATCGTGGAGCCCCAGGTCTTCTCGACCGCGATCTCGGCGATCTTCTTCTGTACGTCGGTGCCCTCGTCGAAGAGGATGCGGGCGAAGGCCGGGCCGGAGGAGTACATCCACACCGCCGGGTTGGCGCCCAGCACCAGCTCCGCGTACGCCCAGATCAGGGACGGGGGCGCGGTCGTACCGCCGATCTCCTCGGGCAGGCCCAGCCGCCAGTACTCGGAGTCCATGAAGGCGCGGTAGCTCTTCTTGAAGGACTCCGGTATCGGCGCGGTGTTGGTCTCCGGGTCGAACACCGGCGGGTTGCGGTCGGCGTCGGCGAAGGACTCGGCCAGCTCGTTCTCGGCGAGCCGGGTCAGCTCCTCCAGCACGCTTTTCGCGGTGTCGGTGTCCATCTCCTCGAACGGTCCGGTGCCGTACAGCTTGTCCCGTCCGAGGACTTCGAAGAGGTTGAACTCGATGTCGCGAAGATTCGGCTTGTAGTGCCCCATGGCGACGGCTCCGTATTGGGATCGAAGGGATCGCGAGGCACTCGTTCCTCGCAGCTACCGGTTCACGTACCAACTGGTAGCTCCGATGATGCTACCCGCCAGTAATAAGAAGCAACCCCTGACCGAGATATGTGGGCCATATGTGACGAGGACGGCAGCCACAGGAAGACGACGGCCGGCATACGGCGACGGCGGCCCCCCTCGTCCGGAGGGGGGCCGCCGTCACGAGTGGATCGTGTCAGGGCGTCTCCTTGTCCACCTCCACGTCCGCCGTCGGCGGGTTCACCCGGCCGCCGGGGACGCCGGACGGTTCGCTGGTGCTGTTGTCCTCGTCCGGGTCGTACGTCGACGACGTGGCCGTCGCCGTGTTGCGGATGTCGGAGCCGTCGCCGGTGTAGTCCGGGTCGAGCTTGACGCGGAAGACCCAGGTCCGGGAGGCGCCGGGGGCCAGTGCGGAGACGGGGCCGCAGGTGACCGTCTGGCCGGTGAGGCAGCCGTCGTCGGAGGAGACGAAGGACAGCTGCGTGGGCAGCCGGTCGGAGATGCGCACGTCACGGGCGGTGGACGGCCCGTCGTTCGTCACCGTGACCGCGTACTCGTACGTCTCGCCGGGCGCGACCGGGGTCGTCGTGACCGGCTTCTTGACGGTGACCAGGTCGGCCGTCGCGGTGCCCGCCTCGCCGCCGGGCAGGCCGCTGGTGGCGGAGTCGTTGGCGGTGTTCGGGTCGACGTTGTCGGCGGTGACGGTGGCCGTGTTGGTCAGGTCGCGGCCGTTGCCCGTGTAGTCCTGGGACAGCCGGACGCGCAGCGTGTAGACGGCGCTGTCGCCGACCCGCAGCGGGGCGTCCCGCTTGCAGGCGACCGTGGCGCCGGTGAGCGCGCAGCCGTCCGGCTGGGCGGAGACGTACTCCAGCTGCGGCGGGAGGCTGTCGGTGAGGGTGACGTTGTACGCGTCCGAGGACGGGCCGTTGTTCTTGACGGTGATCCGGTAGTCGAACATCGTCCCCGGCACCGGCGGGGTCGAGCCGACCGGGACCTTGGTGAGGGAGAGGTCGGCGTTGGGCGGGTTGACCGAGCTGCCGGGCGGGCCCGCCGGGTCGCTGGTGTTGTTCTTCGGGTCGGGGTCGGCGGTGTCGGAGGAGACGGTGGCGATGTTCTGGATGTCGGAGCCGTCGCCGCGGTAGCCGGAGTCCAGTTTCACGTGAAACATCCACGTCTTGGTCGCGCCGGGCGCGAGCGTGGCCTCGGGACCGCAGGTGACCGTCTGGCCGCTCGCGGTGCAGCCGTCCGGCGAGGACACGAAGGTCAGCTGGGCGGGCAGCGGGTCGGTGGCCTTGACCTGGCGGGCCACGGACGGGCCCTGGTTGGTCGCGGTCACCGCGTAGTCGAAGGTCTCGCCCGGGGCGACCGGCGTGGACTGCACCGGCTTCTTCCCGGCCGCGAGGTCCGCCTGGGGCGCGCCGACCCCGCCGGGCGGGTCCACCGGCGTACTGGTGTCGTTGCCCGGGTTGGGGTCCTTCGCCGTCGAGGTGGCGCTCGCGGTGTTCTGTACGTCGCTGCCGTTGCCCTGGTAGTTCGCGTCGAGGCGGACCTTGAACGTCCACGACACGGAGGTGCCCGGCGCGAGCACCGCCTGCGGGCCGCAGGTGACCGTGCGGCCGACGGCCGTGCAGCGGTCCGAGGAGGAGACGAAGGAGAGCGCGGCGGGGAGCGTGTCGGTGGCCGTCACCTGCCCGGCGTCCGAGGGCCCGGCGTTACGGGTGGTGATCGTGTACTCGAACGTCTCCCCCGGCGCCACCGGCCCACTGCCCACCGGCTTCTTCTGCGTCGACAGATCGGCGACCGGGTCGTACGGGCCCGGCGGCTTGACCCCGGTCGCGTTCTGGTTGTTGGCGGAGTCGGGGTCGCTGGTGTCGGCGGTCGCCCTGCCGTAGTTGCCCAGGTCGGAGCCATCGCCCTGGTACGAGGGCGAGAGCTTCGCGGTGAACGTCCACGACCTGCTCTGCCCGACCGTCAGCTCGGGTGCGGGCCCGCAGGTGACCGTGGTCCCCGAACTCGTGCACCCGTCCTGCGAGGACGCGAACAGCACCCCGGCGGGCAGCGTGTCGGTCACGGTGACGTTCCGCGCGACCGAGGGGCCCTTGTTGCGGGCGGTGAGGGTGTAGGTGAACTCGCTGCCCGGGGGGATGGAGCGGGGGAGGGTGCGGGTGGCTTCGGTGACCGCGGCCTTCCTTGACGGCGGCTGCGCCTTTGTCTGCGATTGCGGCTGGGCCGGGGCCGGGGCCGGGGCGGTGAGCGCCACGGCTACGGCCAGGGGGAGGGCGAGGAGCCAGGGGCGCGTGCGCCGACGGCGGTGGCCGCGGCGGTGCCGGTGGCCGGGGCGGGGCACGGGGGTGGGCGTCGGGTGCGTCATGAACGTCCGTTCC
>LJCV01000075.1 GCA_001298575.1 Actinobacteria bacterium OK074 | reverse complement strand
CACCACCCCACCCCCCCCCCCCCGTTCGATTACAGTGCAAACGCAGGGGCGGCGCCGGGCAGGTGGCGGCGGCTGGACGGACGGAAGGCCGTGAGGGGGCCGTGTGGTGGTGGCGAGTGGTGCCCTCTGGGGGCGGGGTGAGCAGCAGGACTTCCGGAGCCGGGTGCGCGGGACGCTGCTCGGCAGCGCCGTCGGCGATGCTCTCGGTACGCCCGTCGACGGGCTTCCGTTCGGTGAGATCCAGCGTGCCTACGGGGCCGACGGCGTCGTCGATCTCCCCTTCGGGCACGGGCGGCGCGGGGCCGTCTCCGCGCTCACCCAGCTGACCCTCTTCAGTCTCGACGGGCTCATCCGTGCCCAGGTGCGGCGCGACACGGGTGCCTGGCATCCGCCGACCGACCTGCACCGGGCGTACCTGCGCTGGGCGGCCACCCAGCGCGACTGGGGGCCCGACATGCGCCGCAAGGACGACGGCTGGCTCGCGTTCGAGGAGTGGCTCTACGCCCGCCGTTCGCCCACCCGCGCCTGCCTTCTCGGCTTCGGTGATGATGTCATGGGCACGCTCGATACCCCCAAGAATCCCAAGGAACTTGGGCCCGACGCCGCCGGGCGGTCCGCGCCCTTCGGGCTGCTCGTCGGGTGGGAGCCCCAGCTCGTGCTCCAGCTCGCCATCGAGTGCGCCGCCCAGACCCACGGCCACCCCACCGCCTACCTCTCCGCGGGCGCCTACGCCGCCGTCGTCCACTCCCTCGCCCGCGGCGACTCCCTCGACGGCGCCGTCCAGCGCACCGCGCAGCTCCTCGCCCCCCGGCCCGGCCAGCGGCCCGTCGCCGCCGCGCTCCAGCGCGCCCTCGGCGCCGTCCAGCAGGGGGCGCCGTCGCCCGAGGCCGTCGCGGAACTCGTCGGCGTCGGTACGGCGGACGGGGCGCTCGCCGCCGCCGTGTACTGCGCGCTGGTCGCCGAGGACGTCCGCCACGGCCTGTGCCTCGCGGTCAACCACGGCGGCCCCTCCGGCGTGACCGGCGCCCTCACCGGCGGCCTCCTCGGCGCCCTCCACGGCGAGACGGCCCTGCCCCCGGCCTGGCTGGCCGAACTGGAGGGCCGCCCCACGATGCTCGTCCTCGCCGACGACTTCGCCATGGAGATGACCCAGGGGCCCGCCCTCCACAGCCCCACGGGGTCCGCGCCCGGGTGGCTCACCCGGTATCCCCGCGCCTGAAATCGTCTGGCGCTGCTATGCCGTCGTCCTCTCGAAATAGTGGCCCGCGTCCATGTCCTCGATCAGGGCGGGGTGCGTCGGGGCCCAGCCCAGGAGTTCCCTGGTGCGGTCGTTCGACACGAGGTTGTCCAGGCCGATGAACGGGGCCAGGAACCGGAAGTAGCCCGGCACCTCCTCGGCGGGGACGGCCTTCGCGGGCAGGTCCAGGTTGCGGGCGATGGCCTCGGCGATCTCGCGCAACGGGACCCCCGTGTCGCCGACGGCGTGCAGCCGCGAGCCCGCGGGGGCCCTCTCCAGCGCCAGGCGGAACACGCGGACGGCGTCCAGGGTGTGGCCCGCGGGCCAGCGGTTGGTGCCGTCGCCCGGGTAGCCGGCGTAGCCGTTGGCGCGGGCGAGGCCGATCAGTACGTTCACGAAACCGTGCTGGTCCAGGTCGCTGTGGACCAGCGGGGGCAGCCGTACGGCCGAGGAGCGCACGCCGCGTTCGGCCAGCGCGATCAGGTTGTTCTCGGTGGCGGCCCGTGCGTCGGACGGTGCGACGTCGGCCTCCGTACCGGCCCGGCCGGTGAGCCCGCCGGCCGCGAGCAGCAGCGTGCCCGAGGCCGCGGTGAACGCCTTGCCGGTGCCCGAGTCGGCCAGCGCGTCGCCCATCGTCTCGACGGCCAGCCGGTCGGACTCCACGGCGGCCGGGAAGTCGCCGGTGAGCATCGCCTCGTGCTTGAACGCGAGGTGTACGACGCCGTCGGCGCCCGCGGCTGCCTCGCGCAGGCCGTCGAGGTCGTCCAGGTCGCCGCGGCGGACCTCGGCCCCGAGCGCGGCGACCGCCGCGGCGGCCGAGTCGGAACGGGCCAGTCCGGTGACCTGGTGCCCGGCGGCGAGCAGCTCCGGTATGAGCGCGGAGCCCAGGTGGCCGGAAGCGCCGGTGACGAAAACACGCATGAGGGGGACCTCCGAAGGTTTGACTGGGTCTGGCAGGGCTGACATCGGCTGTCGTCTGTCGTCTGTCGTCTGTCGTCACTTGGCCGGTTCTCATACGCCGTGCCGGGCGTGCCGGGCGTGCCGGGCGCGGTCGCGCATGGCTCGCCCAAGGCCGACGACAGTGATGTCACCTGGTGTCATCACCCTAACAGTGACGACACCAGGTGTCATCACTAGACTGGGCACCATGGGTCGATGGGAGCCGGACGCGCGCGGACGCCTGGGACGGGCGGCGATGGAGCTGTACACGGAGCGCGGCTTCGACCAGACCACGGTCGCCGACATCGCCGAACGCGCCGGCCTGACCAAACGCACCTTCTTCCGCCACTACGCCGACAAACGCGACGTCCTCTTCGCCGGCGTCGGCCCGCTGCGGGAACTGGTCGTGCGCACGGTCGCCGAGGCGCCGGCCGGGCTGCCGCCCTTCGCGGTGGTCTCCCTGGTGTTCGAGGCGGCGGCGGAGCAGCTGCACGCGGCGCCCGACATCGTGAAGATGCGCCAGGCCGTCATCGACGCCCATCTTGAGCTGCGGGAACGCGAGTTGGTCAAACTCGCCACCCTCACCGAGTCCGTCACCGAGGCGCTCCGCGAGCGCGGACACGACGAGTGGCTCGCCCGCCTCGTCGCGGAGACGGGCATGGCCGCCTTCCGGGTCGCCTTCGCCCGCTGGATCGCGGACGGGGCGGGGGGCTCCCTGACGGAGACCGTCAGGGAGTCGATGCGGGTGCTGGCGGCGACGGTCGCGGCGGGATAGCTGCCACCTCGCCTGCCACCTCGCCTGTCACCCCGCCTGCCACCTCGCCGCGGACCGCCGTCGCCGTCGTACCGCTCTACGGCCCCCTACGGGTCCCGCCCCGTCGCGTCGTTACGACCCCACCGGCCCCGTAGCCCCCTCCTCCTCCCGCGCCCCCGGCACCGGCAGCGCCACCCCCGCCGCTCCCGACCCGTCGTCGTCCGTGTTGATCTTCTCCAGCAGGGCCAGCCGTTCCGGGGTGTCCTCGGGGCGGATGAAACCGATGCCGATGTACAGGACGAGCGAGACCGCCATCGGGAGCGCGACCTGGTACTCCAGCTTCACGTCCGTGCGCTGGGAGAAGTTCAGGTGGTAGTTGACCAGGAAGAACGCCAGCAGGCCCACCGCCCAGCTGGTCAGCGCCGCGGTGGGGCCCGAGCGGCGGAAGGGGCGCAGCAGGCCCAGGATGAACGGGATCGCGATCGGGCCCATCAGCCCCGCCACCCACTTGATGACGACGGTGATGATGTCCTTGAACGTGGGGGAGTTGACCTGGGTGGCCACCGCCATCGACAGCGCGAGGAAGACGACCGTCGTCACGCGCCCGGCGATCAGGCCCCGCCGGGTGTCCGACTTCCAGGTGCGGGCCGTGCGGACCAGCACCGGTGCCACGTCACGCGTGAACACCGCCGCGATGGCGTTCGCGTCCGAGGAGCACATGGCCATCGTGTGCGAGAAGAAGCCGACCACGACCAGGCCCAACAGCCCGTGCGGCAGCAGCTGTTCGGCCATCAGGCCGTACGCGTCCGAGCCGTCCGGCTTCTGCGCCGTCACCAGCAGCGGCGACAGCCACATGGGGATGAACAGGATCACCGGCCACACGAACCACAGCACCGCCGACAGCAGCGCCGAGCGGCTCGCGTCCCGCGCACTGCCCGTCGCCATGTAGCGCTGGGCCTGGTTCCACATGCCGCCGTTGTACTCGAACAGCTTGATGAACAGGTACGCGATGAAGAACACCGTCAGGTACGGGCCCGCGAACCCGTCCGCGTGACCGTGCAACTTCGGTGAGTCCAGGGCCTTTCCGAGGCCGCCCTGTTGTGAGATCTCGTGCAGCGCCACCGCCAGCATCGCGATGCCCGCCAGCAACTGGATGACGAACTGGCCCAGTTCGGTCAGCGCGTCCGCCCACAGTCCGCCGATCGTGCAGTAAACCGCCGTGATCGCACCGGTGATGACGATCCCCTGTGTGAGCGTGACCCCGGTGAACACGCTCAGCAGCGTCGCGATTGCCGCCCACTTCGCGCCCACGTCCACGATCTTCAGCAGCATGCCCGACCAGGCCAACGCCTGTTGTGTGGGCACGTTGTAACGGTCCTTCAGATACTCCAGCGGCGACGCCACGTGCAGGCGCGAGCGCAGCCGGTTCAGCCTCGGCGCGAACAGTTTCGCGCCGAGCAGCACGCCGATCGCGATCGGCAGCGCCCACGTCACGTACGAGGTGACGCCGTACGTGTAGGCGATGCCGGCGTAGCCCGTGAACATCACCGCGCTGTAGCCGGACATGTGGTGCGAGATCCCCGACAGCCACCAGGGCATCCTGCCGCCCGCGGTGAAGAAGTCGCTCACGTCGTCCACGCGCTTGTGGGACCAGATGCCGATCGCCGTCATGACGCCGAAGTACGCGACCAGGACGGTCCAGTCGAGACCGTTCATGTGCCCCCTTCCGAAGTCCGCCCCGCTTCCGAAGTCCGCCTTGTGAACTGTGAGTTGGGGCACAGGCCAGCGGCAAGCAAGCGGAAGGTCAAGCCGCGGTAAATTCGTTCAGGTGGAGATTCATAATTCACCTACATGAACATCGTTTGCGCGGCGAATCGTCGTTCCGGCCGCTACCGCATCAACTCGCCCGCGTTGACCAGCAGCGACTGGCCCGTGATCGCCCGCGCCCGGTCGGACGCCAGGAACACCGCCGCGTTGGCCACGTCCGCGTCCGTGGCCAGGTCCGGCAGGGCCATGCGGTCCGTGAGGCGGGCCAGGACGGCGGCCTCGGGCACGGACTCGGCGGCGGCGGTGAAGCGGACGAAGGCTTCCACCGGCGGCCCCCACATCCACCCCGGGAGGACGGTGTTGACGCGGATCCGCTCCGGGCCCAACTCCCGTGCCAGGGAGTACATCGCGCTCGTCAGGGCGCCCTTGGAGGCGGCGTAGGCGGCCTGCCGGACCTGGGTGGGCGCGGCCACGGCCGACTGGGTGCCGATGAACACGACGGAACCGCCGCCGCGCCCGCGCAACCCCGGCAGGCAGGCCCGGGTCATGCGCAGGGTGCCGAGCAGGTTGACGTCCAGGACCGACTGCCAGGTCACGAAGTCCGCGTCCGCCAGACCGCCGAAGTGGCTGTCCCAGGCGGCGACTTGGACGACGGCGTCGATCCCGCCGAACCGCTCCACGGCCAGCGCCGCCAGCGCCTCGCACTGCCGCTCGTCGGTGACGTCGGCCGTGCGGTACGCCACCTGACCGCCGTCCGGGGCGAGTTCGGCGGCGGTCTTGGCCAGCACGGCCTCGGTGCGCGCCCCGAGCACGGCGTTGCCGCCGTCCCGCACGACCGCCGCCGCGACCTGCCGGCCGAGCCCGGCGCCGACACCGGAGACGACCACGGTCTTGCCCGCGAGCAGTGACATCGACATCGCAACCTCCTGGGGTGCCGTGTGCGCGATGCGCCGTCTCCCGCCTCTGGCGCATTGTCTGACGGGGCGTCAGAGTATGGGCGACGGTGGGAGGACGGAAGGGGAGCGCTCATGGTCGCCATGCCCGAGGACAGCGCCGACACGGAGGCCGCGGACACCCGCGGCGCCGCCTACGCCGAAGCGGACACCCGCAGCGCCGCCTACGCCGAACTCGCCGCCGTCGGGCCCTACGGCGTCGGCGTCGGCCACGCCCTCATCACCATGGTCGAGCCGCACCCGGGGCACGAGTACGCGTACAACCGCTGGTACGAGGACGACCACTACTACGCGGGCGCGATGGCGATGCCGTGGATGTTCGCGGGGCGCCGCTGGGTGGCCACGCGGGAACTCCAACTCCTGCGCAGGCCCGAGAAGTCGGCGGTCGCCGAGCCCGTCACCACCGGGTGCTACCTCTCCACGTACTGGATCACCGACGGCCGCTACGACGACCACATGCGCTGGACGGTGGCCATCAACCGCCGCCTCAACCACGACGCCCGCGTCTACCGCGACCGTACGCACGTGTTCACGGCCTTCCAGGACCGGGTGACGACGGTCTACCGGGACGGGGCGGCGGGCCCCCGTGACGTCCACGCGCTCGACCACCCGTACGCGGGGCTGGTGTTGGAGGTGGTCGACGCGGAAACCCCGGACGCCCGGCCGGAGTTGCTGGAGTGGCTGCGCACCCGCCACCTCCCCAAGCGGCTCGCGGGCTCCCCGGCCGCCCTGGTGACCGTGTTCCACCCGACGCCCCTGCCCGGCGACCGCATGACCTACGTGAAGCAGGTCGAGGCCGTCGACACCCGGCTGACCCTGCTGTGGTTCCTGGAGGCGGACCCGCGCGAGTGCTGGACGGCCCACTTCGCCGAACTGCCCGAGACGGTGGGGGAGTCGGGGCTGGGACGGGTGGAGCTGCTGGCGCCGTTCATCCCCACGGTGCCGGGGACGGACCGGTACGTCGATCTGCTGCGTTGACCTCGGTCGCGTGCCCGGCGGCGCAGGTCCGCGAGTCCACGGTGATCAGTGACAGCGCCTGGTAGGCGCGGTTGGTGAGCCAGAAGCCCCAGGAGAGGTCGTTGCCGCACCGCAACTGGTAGAGGGCCAGGCCGAATCGGGTGTCGGTGGAGGTGAAGTCGCGTTGCCTGGTGGGGGACATGAGCGGCGCGCAGTCGTCGAACTGCTTCCGTAGCCAGGCCAGGGCCTCTTCGGGGCTGGTGGGAGCGAGACGAATGAGGCTGTCCGACTTCGACAGCCAGTCCTTGAGGGTGAACGGCACGATGCTCTCGGCGGCGGATCTCCGGGCCACGTTGTCGTGCAGCCGGTTCGCGTCTCCGCGCCAGGAGTAGGCGTGCCAGTGCAGGTGCCGGTCGCGCCAGGCGGTGGGTTCGTGGTGCCGCCAGGCGTCGTAGGCGCTGGGCGCGGTCGCACCGGGGGAGGGGTGCGACCGCCGCCGGTCGGCTGGGGCGGGTTCAGGCACTGAGGTCGAACTCGCCGTTCTTGGCCCCGGAGAGGAAGTCCTCCCACTCCTTCGGGGTGAACTGCATGACGGCCTCGGTCTTGGTGTCGCGCAGGGCCACCGTGCCGGGGATGTTCGTCGCCACCTCGACACAGCCCTCGGAGCAGGGACCGCCACAGACGGCTGCGGTACGGAACTCGAACTTGCTCATGCTGACCTCCTGTTGAGGAGCTGGGCCGACGCCCAGCCCATGGTGTGGATGAAGCCGCCGGCGTCGACCACCCGGTTGGTGACCTGGCCGAGCTCCGTCGCGAGCGGCGAGATCATCTCCGGCGAGACGGTCACCAGCACGGACGCGTCGGTCGTCCGCAGCGTCTCGATCGCCCGCGCCAGGGCGGGTCGCTCACGGGGGTTGGTCGGGTCGCTCTGGCCGGTGTCGTCGTGCTGCACGTCGACGACGCGCCAGCCGCGTACGTCGGCGTAGGCGCGGCACGCGGCCACGAGCGGTTGCGGTGCGGTGTGGACGGTGGTGCAGAGGTAGACGACCGCCGTACGGGAGGGCGGTCTGGGCTGGTGCATGGGTTCCCCCACGGGGTCGTGGCCCTTGCGGCCCGGGATGGGCGGCGGCGGTGGGCGGCTGACGGTGGGTCGAGTCTGCGGGCTTCTCCGCGCCTCACGCAACCCCTTCCATGAGATTTGAAAACTTTCACACGTGAGGGTGATGCATGGGTGCCCCTGCAACTGCCAGACTGTGGGCAGGGAGTTCAGGAGGTCTCTGCATGAGTGAAGGAACGTCCGCCCGCAGGCGCCGAGTTGGCGCGCAACTGCGGCAGTGGCGCAACGGCGAGGGGCTCACGCTTCAGGAAGTCGCCGACCGTCTTGAGGTCAGCCTCGCGACGGCCAGCCGCTGGGAGACCGGCAGCACGAAGGTGTCACTGGATACGTACTCGCGGCTCGCGGATCTTTATCGGGTCGACAGCGAGACCCGGGTGTACTTCGAGCGGTTGTGCCGGGACGCGGATGAGGTGGGGTGGTGGATGCGGTATCGCGATGCGATGTCGCACGGCTTCCGCGACTTCGTCGAGCTGGAGTCGCAGGCGGTGAAGGAGTTCTGCTATGGCACGCTCACCGTTCCCGGCATCGTGCAGACCGCGGAGTACCGGCGGGCGGTGAATCTCAACTATGGCGACCCGAACGTCACTGCTCAAAACGCGGACCTTCAGGCCGACATGAACACCGCACGGCAGTCGATCCTGTCGCGTGCCGGGAGGCCGTTCGACGTGCACGTGGTGATGCATGAGGTCGGCCTGCTGAACGAGTTCGAGGGGCAACCGCACATCATGCGGGACCAGATCCGACGGCTGAGGGAACTGTCCGAGCGGCCCAACGTGACGATCCAGGTCGTTCCGCTGAACCGGTCCATCCATCCCGGCTGCTCAGGTGCCTTCACGATGCTGACGTACGAGGGCGGAGCGGCCACCGTGTACTACGAGCTGCGTGCGATCACCCTGTTGTCGAACGACCCTGACGAGGTTGCCCTCCACCAGCGTGCGGAGAAGATCCTGGTAGAGGAAGTCGCCTGGTCGCCGGAGCAATCCGCGCGGAGGCTCGACGAGTTGCTGGCCTGAGCAAACGCCGAGCCCCCTCGGCAGGGACGGCGATCCAGTCGAGAGGGCTCTTTCAGCGGTGCGTATGAAGTTGTGGTTCTCAGGTGCTGGATCAGCCGTGGTCGAGTGCTCCCTGGCTTACCTGCGTCACGAAGGTGTTCCAGGGGTCTGCCTGGAAGGCCAGCGTGGGACCGCTGGGCATCTTGGAGTCCTGGACGGCCAGAAGTGACGCGATCGGTGACCTGACCTCGACGCATTCACCGTTTCCGATGGAGAACGAGGACTTCGTCCACTCCGGGGTGGCGCCTTGAAGGATGGGCATGCTTGCTCCCGTTGCGAGTTGCTTTGCGCCAACTTCCTTGATAGCTGGCGTAATTGACGCTACTCGCGGACTTCGGTACCTGAAGCGACCATTCACTCGTCCGGGTGGTATATGCCAGGGGAGCCTTCTGGTTGCATCATCAATGATGTACCATCCGGCTCTTTCTCTCCGTCAGCCCTGCTTTGCGTACTCCTTGGCGATGTCGAGGATGAGCTGGCGTGATTGCTCCACGTTCAGGGCCTGGGCCCGCAGGTGCTCGTACATGAGGCTGTACTGCTGGACGTCCGGCGCCTTCTCCAGGTACAGGTCGCTTGTCACGCCTTCGATGTACACCACGCTGGGGTCGTCCTCGTTCGTGAACTCCAGGATGGCGTACTGGCCGTTGAGCCCGGGGTGCGCTCCCACGTCGAACGGGAGCACCTGGACGGTGACTTGGGGGAGCTGCATCACCTCGGCGAGGTGCTCCAGCTGTTCGCGCATCAGGTGCCGATTGCCGACCACCCGACGGAGTGCCGCTTCGTCCAGTACGGCCCACAGGCGTAGCGGATCCTTCTCCATGGTGATGCGGTCCTGTCGACGCAGGCGGACCCTGACCCGCTTCTCGATCTCGGCGGTCGAAGTCTCGGGCAGAGCCCCGGTGATGACGGCTTCGGCGTAGGAGCTGGTCTGGAGGAGCCCGGGCACCACCTGTGGTGAGTAGATGCGCAACGACTCCGCATCCGTCTCGAACCCGATGTAGATGCTGTACGGCACATCCCCGAACGCATGCCACCAGCCCTGCTGGCGCGACTCCTTGGCCATCTGCATCAGCAGGTCGACGATCCGCTGATCCTCGACCTCGTACACCCCGCACAGGTCGCGTACGTCGCGCTGGCTGATGCTGCGCCGGCCGTTCTCCAGGCGGCTGATCTTCGACTGGGAGACGAGCAGGCGGTCGGCGACCTGCTCGGCCGTCATGTTCCTGCCCTCGCGCAGTTTGCGCAGCTCTTGCCCCAACCGGCGCCGCCGGATAGTGGGATTGATGTTCGACGCCACGGGACGTGCACCTCCGGCTGAGCCTACTTTGCGTATCTGCTGTTGAGCAGATTGCCACCAAGGTGCTTACTACCGCTGGGAAACTGCGTATATGCGGCGTGTATGCGCCAGTTCGGGGCCAGTGGGGCACTCTTGCCTGTCATAATCCGCCGCCGCGACCTCCGTACGCACCCTGGCGTACCGACGCGTGAGGGGCGCACTCCACCGTAGGGCCGCGCCGTCGTACGCCGTCCGTAGTGTGCCCGCGCGGGGCGGTGAGGCCGCGTCGTCGTCCGGACGTACGGTCTCATCGCCCCGCGCGGGCCAGCGGCTCCCGACCGGGTCTCTCGGGGACTTCGGTGCGGCGCTGACTGACGGTCGTACGGATCCCACCGGGCGCACGGGCTGTACGGGTCGTCCAGTCCGTGCGTGGTCCTACGGGTCCGTACGGTGCCGTACGGGTCCTGCGGTTGTCGTGCGTCGTGCGGTGGTGCGGGCACGCGTGTCGTGGAAGCGCGGCTCAGTGCGCCACGACGCGTGCCATCGAACCCCGGCGCGGCTGCATCGGAACGCCGCCGCGAGCGGGCTCCGGTGCGGGCCTGGCCCCGGCTCCGGCCTCGGCCTGCCCCCCCGCCGGTGCCGTCGTGTTGCCGCCGCGGCGTGGCTGCGCCGCGACTCCGTTCTGGACGTCCATCACGGCGTGCGCCACGAGGCCGCCCATCGGGTCGTGCCTGATCAGGTCCCGCAGCCGGGATCGGGACGAACGCCCCTCGTTCCCCGGATACAGGTGCTTGCCGAGGCCGACCGCGTGCGCCAGTGCGGCGAGCGCGGCGGTCCGTGGGTCCGGCGGCACGCCCGTACGGATCGCGGAATCGAGCCGGGACCTGATCTCCCGGCTGATGGCCGTGTCCGTCGCCTGATAGCGCGTCGTCGGCAGTACCCCGCACATCTGGCCGGCCACGGCATGAACCATGCCGCACCGCTCCAAATGCGAGAGATACGTCTGGCGCAGCCCCAGCCGGGGCCCGCCAATCCAGTGGACGGCCCGCACCGGAGCGCCACGCCTGCGCAGCAACTCCAAAGCGGAGTCCAAAGTCGGATCTCCAGTCGGCCGTGGTGCCACCACGGCGATACGATCCCCTTCAGGGGCTATCCGTCCGGCCAGCGCCAGCTCCACTAGCTGCGCTCCGGCCAGACCGAGGTCGAGCGACTGCGGCTGTGCAGTGGTGCCCGTAGTCGGGTCCAGTGCCAGCAGCAGAAGCTCTTCCGGAATACTTCTGCGGCTCCTGCCCATCCATGCCTCCCCGCGTGGATGACAGACAGGGTGACCCCTCTCACAGAGGTCTGTCGAGAGCGCGTGACCGGAATGTAGTGGAACCGGTAGGTATGTCGTTCTCGTCTACCGACGGAGGACCAGCCCGCGCACAGGACACTGGTACATGGTTCGGACGGTGCCGGGGAGCGCCGGGGGAGCAGGCGTCCGAGCAGGTTTCCACGGCTCACGTTTCGGTAGGCGTACGCACGGGAGTGCGGCGCGAGGAGGAGGCATCGGTGGCGGGCGAGTCCCCCGACAGGTCCACAACGTCCAGCGGCAGGACGGCCGTTACGGCGGAAGCGGAACAGCCCGAACGGCCCGAGTCGTCGACTTCGGCGTCGGCCGACACGGCTGCTACGACGCCGGAGGACGCGGCGACGGTTCCGGCGCCCGCGCGGTCGGGGGCGGGGACCGCGGGGGTCGCGGGGGCGCGGGTCGACCAGCCGACGGCCGTGTTCTCGCGAGCGGCGCTGAAGGAGGCGGTTCGGCCGGCGGAAGCGTCGGACGATGAGCCTTCGGGTGAGCCTTCGGATGAGGGATCTGATGAGGGATCTTCGGACGACGAGCCCTCGGGGGGTTCGGACGCGGAGGGTGCCGACGACGTCGTAGAGCCGGAGGCGGAAGCCGGGGAGCCTGCCGTCGATGAGGCAGAACCGGAGGCCGAACCGGAGGCCGAACCGGAGGTCGAGCCCGAGGGCGAGGTCGAGCCTGGCGACGCGGGCGCCGACAGTGACGTCGAAGATGCCGACGGTGACGACGATGGCGATGCCGTCGACAGCGACGACGCCGCCGAAGAGCCCGCCCCCGTCGACCAACCCACCGCGATCTTCAAGGCCCCGCGCCCCCAGGTCGACCAGCCCACCACCATGCTCAAGCTGGGCGACGCGAAGCCGGACGCCAAGCCGGACGACAAGGCCGAGCCCGAGGACGCCAAGCCCGAAGCCTCCGACGAGTCCGTCAAGCCCGCCAAACCCGCCAAACCCGAATCCCCCACCGAATCCCCCACCGAACGCACCAGCAAATTCGTAGCCCTCAAGTCCCTCGACGACCCCGCCGCGAACCGCCCGGCCCCCACCCCGGGCGCCGGCACCACCACCAGCTCCGGCTGGCCCAAAATCGACCGTAAGGTCGACTCCCGGGCCCCCGGTGCCCCCGGCGCGCCCTCGAACCCCGCCGCCGCGACCCCCGCACGGCCGCAGACGAGCCCCGTCGACGCCACCGCCGCCATCCCCCAGGTGGGGCCGGAGCGGACCGCGCAGCAGCCGTTGCCGCCGAAGCCGCCGCTGGACCTGCTGGCGGAGCTGACGAACCACCCGGAGACGCCGCTCCGCACGATCGTGCGGCGGTTCAAGATCTGGACGCCGCTGGTCCTGCTGCTCGCGGTGATCTTCACGGTCGTGCAGTCACTCCGGCCGCTGCCGACGCCCGCGCTGACGCTGACCGCCGCGGACTCGTACACGTTCAAGGGCAGCGCCGCCGACCTGCCGTGGCCCAGTGAGGGTCAGGGCTGGCTGGACGGGGCCGGGATCGGCACGATGGGCGACTTCGGGAAGCAGACGCCCGTCGCGATCGGGTCCGTCGCCAAGGCGATGACCGCGTACATCGTGCTCAAGGACCACCCGCTGAAGGTGGGCAAGGACGGCCCCTCGATCACCGTCGACGCGACCGCCGAGAAGGAGGGCGGCTACGACAAGGACGGCGAGTCGACGCTCAACACCGTCAAGGAGGGCGACAAGCTCTCCGAGAAGGACGCCCTCTCGGCCATCATGATCCCGTCCGCGAACAACATCGCGCGGCTGCTCGCGCGCTGGGACGCGGGCTCGGAGACGGCCTTCATCAAGAAGATGAACGCCACTGCCAAGAAGCTCGGCATGAAGAACACCACCTACACCGACGCCTCCGGCCTCAAGGAGAGCACCGTCTCCAGCGCCGAGGACCAGGTGAAGCTGGGCAACGAGCTGGTGAAGATCCCCGCCCTGATGGCCATCACCTCGCTGCCCACCTGGAAGGACCCCTCCGGCCAGGTCTGGCAGAACTACAACCGCCTCGTGCCCTACGACGGCGCCATCGGCATCAAGACCGGCACCACCACCGCGGCCGGCGGCAACCTGCTCTTCGCCGCCACCAAGAAGGTCGGCGGCGAGACGGTCACCGTCGTCGGCGCGATCCTCGGCCAGCACACGGCGCCGATCATCGACACCGTCAACGCGGTCAGCAAGACCGCGATGCTCGCCGCGCAGGCTGCGCTGACCTCGGTGAAGATCCTCAAGAAGGGCGATGTCGTCGGGTACGTCGACGACGGGCTCGGCGGCCGTACCCCGGTCGTGCTCACCAAGGACGTCACGGCGGTCGGCTGGGCCGGGCTGAAGGTGAAGCTGTCCTTCGCCGCCGACGACGTACCGCACTCGGCGAAGGCCGGGACCAAGGTCGGCACGCTGACGGTCGGCGACGGCGGCTCGGGCAGCGCGGTGCGGGTACCGGTGGCGTTGGAGAAGGACCTCACCGAGCCGGGCTTCACGGCCAAGCTGACCCGCCTGGGATGACTCGCCTGGGATGACCCGTCTGGGCTGAGGCGTACGTCCGAGGCGTGCGTTCGCACGTACGTTCGTGCCGCTGCCGCCGTCCGGGTGGTGGCGGCACGGAGCGTGCGTGCTAGCGTCGCGAGACGGGACGAAACACCGGTGGGCGGCATCCCGCCGGGCAGGACGCAGACGGGACGGGACACGGGGAGTGCCTTGAAGTGGCCGCACTGGAGCCGACACACGCCGATGACCCCCGTCCGGGAACACGTTCGGGAACACGTTCGGGGACCCGCCAGGGTTCCAGCCCGGGGTCCAGCCCGGTTTCCCGTTCGGAGAAGGGCACGGCGGGCCGCGGGATCTTCCGCCGAATAACGACGCTGCCGTCCCGCACCAAGGCCCCCGCCCGGTTCGAGGAGACGGCCCCCGCAGTCGAGCCCGGTACCGCGGCTCCCGCCACCCCCCCCCCCGACGGCGGCGACGGCCCCCGCTACCCCCGGCTGACCCGTTTCGGCCACCTGATCCAGCGCCACCCCGTCCTCTTCACCACCGTTGTCTCCGGGCTCCTCCACCTCCTCTGGTTCTTCACGTTCGCGAACAGCGGTGGGGATCTGGCCGCGCAGGACGCCTGGGCCGAGTTCGTCGGACGGCACCCGGACTCCGCGTACAACCTGGCCTGGTACGGCGGCATGCACCCGGTGTCGTACAGCATCGTGTCGCCGTATCTGATGTCCGTGCTCGGCGTGCGGACGACGATGATGATCGCGGGCACGCTCTCCGCCGGGCTGCTCACGCTGGTGCTCTCGCGCAGCCGCGACCGGGCCGTGCGGGAGCCGCTGTGGCCCGCGCTGGCCGGGATCTTCGCGCTGCTGTGCAACGCCGCCTCGGGCCGGGTGACGTACGGGCTGGGCACGCTGTTCGCGCTGGGCGCGGTCGCCGTCGTGTTCTGCTGGCCCTACCGCTGGCGCCGGCGACGCTGGGCGAAGGCCGCCTGCGCGGCGCCGCTGGCCGCGCTCGCGACCATGTCGTCGCCGGTCGCGGGCCTGTTCGTCGGGCTGGTCGCGGTCGCGCTGTTCCTCCAGCGGCGGCTGCCGGGCGCGTGGGCGCTGGGGATCGCCCCGGCCGCGGTGGTGGCGCTGTCGTCGTGGCTGTTCCCGTTCTCCGGGACGCAGCCGATGTCGTTCGGGTCGGTGATCCTGCCGTTCCTGACGGCGGCGTTCGTCTACGCGCTGGTGCCCAAGGAGTGGAAGACCGTCCGGATCACGGCGGCGGTGTACGGCGTGGGCGTCGTCATGGTGTGGCTGGTCAGCTCGCAGATAGGCTCCAACATCACCCGGCTGGCGATGCTGTTCGGCGGGGTCGCGCTGATCGCCGCGCTGCCGTTCACGGTGGAGCGCTCGCGCAAGTGGTACGTCGTCGTCCTCGCCTTCGTCGGCTTCAACGGCTGGATCGGCGGCAAGGCCGTCTACGACGTCATCCACACCACCCCGGCCGCCTCCTGGGCCCGAGAACTGGCGCCCCTGGTCAACCAGTTGCAGGTCGAGGGCGCCGAACGCGGACGCGTCGAGGTGGTCCCCTCCCGCTCCCACCGCGAGGCGTCCGCGCTGGCCCCGTACGTGAACCTGGCCCGCGGCTGGAACCGCCAGGCCGACCTCAAACTGAACCCCCTCTTCTACGACGACACCCTCAACTCCGCCAACTACCGCGAGTGGCTGAGCCGTTGGGCCGTGCACTTCGTCGTCGTACCGAAGGACGAGCCCGACGGCGACGGCGGCGAACGCGAACGGGAGCTGGTCCAGCGCGGGTTGCCCTACCTCAAGCAGGTGTGGGGCGACGCGAACTGGCAGCTGTTCGAGGTCAACGACCCCACCCCGCTGGCCGATCCACCGGCCGTGGTGGACCGTGCCGAGCAGGGCGAGATGACCATCACCGTGAAGAAGGCGGGCAGCGTCCTCATCCGCGTCCCGTACTCCCCGTGGCTGGGCCTGGTCGACGCCAAGGGCAAGGGCGTCAAGGCACCCCAGGAGACGGAGGCGTCCAAGAACCGCGCCGACGGCATCCCGAAGTCGTACGACAACGTCAACGGCTGCCTGATGGAGGCGGGGGAGGACTCGATGGGCGACAAGTGGACGATTCTGCTGGCGCCCAAGGCGGGGGTGTACCGGCTGGGGGCGCCGTACCAGCTGCCGCGGGGGACTCCGTGCCCGGAGGAACTGCGGTAGCCGAGGGCGGGGTTGAGCCCTCGGCCTTTGCACTCTTTACTCAGACCGCGGTCACGGGGGACGTGGTCACAGGGGACACGGTCACGGGGAACGCGATGTCGCACACCGGGTCCGTCGGGCCCGCCGCGTTCCAGTCGGTGAAGTAGATCTCCCGGCTGGGGCCCGTCTGGTGGAGGCCCTGGCCGCGCAACCACTGCTCGACCGCCTCGAACGCGGCCAGGATCTGCGGGTAGGCGACCTGCGCCTTGGTGATCCGGGTGTACGCCAGCCGCTGCGACGGCTCGACCCGGACGGTCAACTCCCGGGTACGGCCGTGCTGTTCGGCCCAGGCGCGGGCCGCGGCCTCGTCGGCCACGGGGACACAGGACTCGGCGGGGCCGTCGCTCTCCAGGGACACCTCGGCGTGGTAGACGACGAAGGGGGACCCGGCGACTCCGCCGCACTCGGCCGCCGCGGCCTCAAGTCGCCCCTGGGAGGCGCCGATCCAGGGCGACAACTCGGGCTGGAGGGTGTGCCGGGTCTCGCTGAGCACCACTTGCGCGGGCACGTCCACCGTCTTGATCTCGAACGCGTCGTACATCTCGGAACTCCTCGGTGACAGTCGTCCACGGAGGTACGCGGCGAGGGTGCGCTGCGAGGCGATACGGGCCTCGACACCGTCCCAGTACGCGGCGAGCAGCCCGGCGGCGGCTCCGGTGCCGTCGTCCGCCTCGACGACCGCGCGGATCTCCGCGAGCGGCATGTCGAGTTGGCGCAACAGGGCCACGAGCCGGGCGCGTTCGGCCTGGTCGGCGCGGTAGTAGCGGTAGCCGCTGACCGCGTCGACGTGGGCCGGGGCGAGCAGGCCGAGGCGGTCGTACAGGCGCAGGGCCTTGGCCGACAGCCGGGTACGGGCGCCGAACGCGCCGATACCGAGCCGGGGTTCCGCCGTGTCGCTCATCCCGCCATCCTCCGTCACCGGGCGCGGTCGGCCCGGTAGGACGGAGGCTGGTGTCTGCCCCAGGGGCAAGGTCAAGGGGCCTTCAGGGACTGGCTTGTGAGGTTCTTGAGGGCCTGGCTTGTGAGGACCTCACGGGCCTGGCTTGTGAAGTCCTCAAGGGCCTGGCTTGCGAGGTCCTCAGACGAGCGCGCCCTCGACCGCGGCCACGACCTCCGCGGAATCCGGCTCGGTCTGCGGGGAGAAGCGGCCGACGACCGAACCGTCCTTGCCGATCAGGAACTTCTCGAAGTTCCAGCGGATGTCGCCGCTGTGCCCCTCGGCGTCGGTGAACCCGACGAGCCGCTCGTAGAGCGCGTGCCGCCCGTCGCCGTTCACCTCGATCTTCTCGGTGAGCGGGAAGGTCACGCCGTACGTCGCCGAGCAGAACTCGGCGATCTCCTCGGCGCTGCCGGGCTCCTGCCCGTAGAACTGGTTGCAGGGCACGCCGAGCACGGTGAACCCCTGTGCGGCGTACTGCTCCTGGAGCTTTTCGAGCGCGGTGTACTGCGGGGTGAGGCCGCACTTGGAGGCCACGTTCACGACGAGGACGGCCTTGCCGCGGTACTGCCCGAGGTCGGCGGACCCGCCCTTGAGGGCGCCGATCTCGACGTCGAGGACGGAGGAGCCGGAGGAGTCGGAGGAACTGGAGGTGTTCTCGGAAGTCGTCATGAATCGGATGCTAGTCCTCCGGCCGGACCCGTCCCGGACGGCTGTGACAAGCACCTCACCGGCGGCGGTACGGGAATACAGCACGGTCTTCCCGGCCCGGCGCCGCTCCACCAGCCCGGCGTCGAGCAGCACCCGCAGATGCCGGCCGACCGAACCGAGGGCCTGGCCGGTGACGGCGACCAACTGGCTGGTGCTCAGCGGCGATTGGAGCAGCACGAGGACCAGGGCGCGACTGCGGCCGAGCAGCGCCCCGAGGCCGTCCGGGACGGTCGCCGCCCCGCTGCCCTCGGCCAGCACCCCGGAGCAGGAGTAGACGACGGCGTACCGCCTGCCGTCCTCCCAGGCGACCCAGCCGCTGCGCTGCGCGGTGACGGGCACGAAGAGGAGTTCGGCACCGGAGATCTCACGCGGCGGGTACTCCTGGAGGTTGACCTGGAGCCGGTTCTCACCGAGCCACCGGGTCCGGCCCGGCCGCAGCGAGTCGAGGACGGCCGCCCAACCCCCTTGCCCGACAAGGGCGGTGCGCGCGACGACGTCCGCTTCGAGGATCCGCTGCCGACGGTCCCAGTACGGCCGTACGGTCTCGGTCCACACGAACGTGAGGAGTTCGGCGGCGAGTTGGGGGAGATCGTCGCGGTCGAGGAGGGCGGGCAGGGGCCGCCCGCGCAGGGCGACGACGAGGTCGGCGCGGGCCTGCGCGGCGGAGGTGCCGCGCACGCGCGCGATCCCGTCCTCGAAGGTCTCCCCGGCCAGCGGCGCCGGGGTGAGGAAGTCGGCGATCCAGCCCTTCGTCACGCCCGTCCGCACCAGCGCCCCGTAGGCCGGATCGGCTGCCAACTTCCAGCGGTACGCCGGCAGATGGTCCCGCAGCCACGCCTCCTCACCCGGATGCGCGGCGAACCGGTACTCCAGGAGCACGAGGGAGGCGAAGGTCTCCGAGAGCGGCGACAGCACGAAGCGACTCCCGGCGAGGGTGTCGGCGTTGACGAGCCACCAGCCCAACGGCCTTGCCCTTCGCATCGGTTGTCGTTTCGCACAGAAGCGAAACGATAACGGCCGCGCAGGAGGGCCTCCCACAATCCGCCCATGACTCCGACGACTCCGACGGTTCCGACGACCGCGCTGCCCGCCCGCGGCTACTCCGCCCTCTTCCGCACCCCGGAGTTCACTCCGCTGTTCCTCTACGCCGGGCTCCAGTCGGCGGGTTCGACCCTGGGCGGGCTGGCCCTCGGCACGCTCGTGTACGCGTCGACGGGCTCCCCGCTGCTGTCGGCGGTGAGCATGTTCGGCCCCCAACTCGCCCAGGTGGTGGGCGCGACGACCCTCCTCTCGGCCGCGGACCGGCTGGCGCCGCGCGCGACGCTGACGGGGATCGCGCTGTCGTACGCGGTCGGTACGGCGGTGCTGGCGACGCCGGGCCTGCCGATCGGGGCTCTGTTCCTGGTGATCCTGCTGCTGGGGCTGATCGCGTCGCTGGGCGGCGGCGTCCGCTGGGGCCTGCTGAACGAGGTTCTGCCGAAGGGCGGTTACCTGCTGGGCCGGTCGGTCTTCAATATGCTGAACGGTCTGACCCAGGTCGTCGGCTTCGCGACCGGCGGCGTGCTGGTGACGCTGCTGTCCCCGCGCACGACCCTGGTCACGGCCGCGGCCCTGTACGCGACGGCTGCCGTACTGGCCCGCGTCGGCCTGTCGCCGCGCCCGCCCCGGGCCACCGGCCGCCCGTCGATCGCCCGCACGTGGCACACGAACGCACTGCTGTGGTCGTCGCCGCCGCGCCGCACCACCTTTCTCCTCCTCTGGCTGCCCAACGGCCTGATCGTCGGCTGCGAGTCGCTGTACGTGGCGTACGCGCCGGCCCACGCGGGCGTGCTGTTCGCGTGCGCGGCGGCCGGGATGTTCGCGGGCGACGTGACGACGGGCCGCCTGCTGCCGCCCCGGGTACGCCGCCGCCTGGGCATCCCGCTGCTGGTGCTCCTGGCGGCCCCGAACCTCGTCTTCCTCCTGCACCCGCCGCTCGCCGTGGCGTCGGTGTGCGTGACGCTCTCCTCGGCCGGCTACAGCGCGAGCCTCGTCCAGCAGGAGCGCCTGATGTCCCTGACCCCCGACGAACTTGGCGGCCACGCCTTGGGGTTGCACTCGGCGGGGATGCTGACGACGCAGGGGGTCGCGGCGGCGGTGGCGGGGGCGGTGGCTCAGGGGGTGGGGCCGGGGGTGGCTATGGCGGGGATG
>LJCV01000074.1 GCA_001298575.1 Actinobacteria bacterium OK074 | reverse complement strand
CCACCCCTCCACCCCCAGTCAAGCATCTGTAAAACTCTGGTAGTCATATAAAACATTTACCTGAGCTGGCGTTGGGGAGAACGACGGCTCAGGTCAGGGGAGGGGGAACCGCATGGCGCCCGTGCGTCTCAAGGCAACCGGACGGCACCGCGCCGTGAAGCCGGTCAAGGGCGGCCGCCAGGCCATCGCACTCGCCACGGTGCTCTCCGCCGCCGGCGTACAGGCCACCACCGTCGGCGTCGCCCACGCCGACGACCCCCGCACCTGGACCGAGGGCCCCGTCTTCAACAACCCCCTCGGCACCACGGACGAGCAGTACGCCATCCGCACCCGCCTCGTGCAGCTCACCGCCGCCGCACTCCCCGGCTCCACCATCAAGGTCGCCGTCTACCACGTCTGGGAGGCGACCGTCGTCAACGCGCTCGTCGCCGCCAAGAACCGCGGTGTCAACGTCCAGGTGCTGCTCGACGAGTCCTCCGTCAGCGACCGCCCCACCAACACCTCGTACAGCACGCTGAAGACCGCCCTCGGCACCAGCACCAAGAACGCCTCGTACATCGCCACCTGCCCGGCCGACAAGTCCTGCCTCGGCGACCCCAAGTACGGCGCGTCGATCATGCACAACAAGTTCTGGCTGTTCTCCGCGGTCGAGGGCGCCACCAACGTCGTCGTCGAGACGACCTCCAACTCCACGCCCTCCGCGCACACCCGCTTCTTCAACGACGCCCTGCTGCTGCCGAACAACCCGACGATGTACGACGCGTACGCGGACTATTTCGACGCGATGGTCGCCAAGAACTACAAGGCGTGGAACTACCGCACGGTCAGCAACGGCCTCTACAAGGCGTACTTCTTCCCCCGCGCCGGCACCACCAAGGCCACCGACACCGTCTACTCCGTGCTCGACAACGTCCAGTGCACGTACAAGGACGCCACCGGAGTCACCCGCAAGACCCAGATACGCGTCGCCATCTTCAAAATCACCCGCATGGCGGTCGCGGAGAAGCTCGTCGCGCTCCAGAAGGCCGGCTGCGGGGTCAGCGTCCTGTACGCCGAGACCGACAGCGCCAAGAGTCTGGGCGGTACCAAGGGCACCTGGGAGATGCTGCACAGCACCGGCGGCCCCAAGGTGCGCTGCTACAACGACGACCGCGACCCGGCCGGCGGCACGCTGACGACGCCGTACATCATCCACTCGAAGTACATCACCGTCGACGGCATGTACGACGGCGTCCGCAACAAGGTCACCTTCACCGGCTCCGGCAACTACACGGGCCCCGCGCTGCGCGAGAACGACGAGTCGATCGTCAAGGTCGACGACGACACCGTGCACGACATGTACGCGGCCGAGTTCAGCAAGGTGATCAAGGTCGCCTACCCCGGCACCGCCGACACCACGAACCTGTGCAAGGGCGTGAAGCCGCTCCCGGCGGACGGCGAAGGGTGACGGGACCCACCACCCACCTTGAACCCGCCCCCCCCGCGGACCCCCGTGCCGCTCGGTTTGACCCGTTCGGCCCCCGCCCCGTAACCTTGACCGTCGGCGTGTCCGTAGAAAGTCCACGACGCGCCACATCCCCGTAAACCTCATCCTTCCGGGCACCGGGTGCCAGGAAGAGGCCGTTCGTGTGCCGGGCGGCTGGACTGCGGGGGTGCAGATCCCGAGCGAGAGAGTGAGATCCGCGTGTACGCCATCGTGCGCAGCGGTGGTCGCCAGCACAAGGTTGCTGTCGGCGACATCGTTGAGGTTGACAAGATTTCCACCGCCAATGTGGGCGACACGGTCGAGCTCTCGACCCTGCTCGTGGTCGACGGCGAGGCCGTGACCAGCGACCCGTGGGTCCTGGCGGGCATCAAGGTCCAGGCCGAGGTCGTGGACCACCACAAGGGTGTGAAGATCGACATCCTGCGTTACAAGAACAAGACCGGTTACCGCCGGCGCCAGGGTCACCGCCAGCAGTACACGGCGATCAAGGTCACGTCGATCCCCACCGTCGCGAAGTAAGGGACTGAGAACAGATGGCACACAAGAAGGGCGCATCGTCCACCCGGAACGGCCGCGACTCCAACGCCCAGCGCCTCGGCGTCAAGCGCTTCGGTGGTCAGGTCGTCAACGCGGGTGAGATCCTGGTCCGCCAGCGCGGCACCCACTTCCACCCGGGTGCGGGCGTCGGCCGTGGCGGCGACGACACGCTGTTCGCCCTTGAGGCCGGTTCGGTGCAGTTCGGCACCTTCCGCGGCCGCAAGGTCGTGAACATCGTTCCGGTCGCCTGACCCCAGGCAGACCCACCGAACGCTTCGCGAGGCGGACCTCACTTCCCGGGTGGGAAGCGGGTCCGCCTTTCGCGTGTTGAGCGTGATGAAGCGTGATGAGTCGTTGAGCTGTCGTTGAGCTAGAGACATTCCTGTACGTAACTGGAGGCACCCCCCATGACCACCTTCGTGGACCGCGTCGAGCTGCATGTCGCCGCGGGTAACGGAGGCCACGGCTGTGCCTCCGTTCACCGGGAGAAGTTCAAGCCGCTCGGCGGCCCCGACGGCGGCAACGGCGGACGCGGCGGGGATGTCATCCTCACCGTCGACCAGTCCGTGACCACCCTGCTCGAATACCACCACTCGCCGCACCGCAAGGCCACCAACGGCAAGCCCGGCGAGGGCGGCAACCGCTCCGGCAAGGACGGGCAGGACCTGGTCCTTCCCGTGCCGGACGGCACCGTCGTGCTCGACGGGGCGGGCAACGTCCTCGCCGACCTCGTCGGCCACGGCACCTCCTACGTCGCCGCCCAGGGCGGTCGTGGCGGGCTCGGCAACGCGGCGCTGGCCTCGGCCCGCCGCAAGGCGCCCGGGTTCGCGCTGCTCGGCGTGCCGGGCGGGCTCCAGGACATCGTCCTCGAACTGAAGACGGTCGCCGACGTCGCACTGGTCGGGTACCCGAGCGCGGGCAAGTCCTCGCTGATCTCGGTGCTCTCCGCCGCCAAGCCGAAGATCGCCGACTACCCGTTCACCACCCTCGTGCCCAACCTCGGTGTGGTGACGGCCGGTTCGACCGTCTACACCATCGCCGACGTGCCCGGCCTCATCCCCGGCGCCAGCCAGGGCAAGGGACTCGGTCTCGAATTCCTGCGGCACGTCGAGCGGTGCAGCGTCCTCGTGCACGTGCTGGACACGGCGACCCTCGAATCCGACCGCGATCCCCTCTCCGACCTCGACATGATCGAGGAGGAGTTGAAGCAGTACGGCGGCCTCGACAACCGGCCGCGGATGGTCGTCCTCAACAAGATCGACGTACCCGACGGCAAGGACCTCGCCGAGTTCGTCCGGCCGGACCTCGAAGCCCGCGGCTACCAGGTCTTCGAGGTGTCGGCCGTCGCCCACCTCGGCCTCAAGGAACTGTCGTTCGCGCTCGCCGACCTGGTGGGCAAGGCGCGCGCGGCGAAGCCGAAGGAGGAGGAGACCCGGATCGTCATCCGTCCGAAGGCGGTCGACGACGCCGGGTTCACCGTCGTCCAGGAGGAGGACGGCCTCTTCCGCGTACGCGGCGAGAAGCCCGAACGGTGGATCCGCCAGACCGACTTCAGCAACGACGAGGCCGTCGGCTACCTCGCGGACCGGCTCAACCGCCTTGGCGTGGAAGAGCAGTTGATGAAGGCGGGGGCCCGGTCGGGCGACGGCGTCGCCATCGGGCCCGAGGACAACGCCGTCGTCTTCGACTGGGAGCCGACGGTCATGGCCGGGGCGGAGATGCTCGGCCGTCGTGGCGAGGACCACCGGTTCGAGGCGCCTCGGCCCGCGACGCAGCGGCGGCGTGACCGCGAGGCCGAACGGGATGACGCGCAGCGGGAGTTCGAGGGGTTCGATCCCTTCTGAGGGGTAAGGGTGCGCTCCGGTGGTGCGGGAGTCCGTGGGGGCTGCCGCCCCCAGACCCCCGCATCGACCTGAACGGCCTCGGCCTCAAACGCCGGCCGGGCTGATCAGCGCGCGCCCGGGCCTGGTGGCCTTACACCAGCACATCCTTGTAGTACACGCTCGCCCGCTTCCGCGTATCCGTGTCCGACGTCGTGGAAGCGAACCCGCTGCACAGCCGGACCGCCGTCGGGTTCGCCGGGTCCGGGATCTGGATCGCCATGCCCTCCGGCTCCCGGTACGGCAGTGTGTACCCCGCCTTGGTGAGCTTCTGTTCGGTGACCGCGCCGGTGTTCCAGTTGACGCAGGTGATGAACGTGTTGCCGTCGGGCGAGACCGAGCCGTCGGTGCCGTAGGCGGTGCCCGCCAGGAGGTACAGGTAGCTGCCGTAGGTGGCGAAGCCCTGGAAGGTGTCCGGGTAGTCGGGCATCAGGTCCGCCGGCTGGGCCACGTCCGCCAGGATGGTGCGGCCGCCGGTCTTGAACGCGGCGAGGTCGTAGAGGCGGTAGCGGAACGCGCCGCTGACCCGGCAGCGTACGGTGAGCCGGTTGTTGACGGGGTCGACGGCGACCGTGGTGCGGTCGACGCCGGACTCCAGGGTGTACTGGGTGAGTTGGGAGGACGTCGCGGTCAGCGTCGTTCCGTTCGCGAACTTGAAGCGGGCCAGGCAGCTGCCCCAACCGGAGTACGTGCCGTCGGAGTTGGCCGCCTGGACGGCCGCCGTCTCGGTCCACAGGTAGCTGCCCGCTGTCGTCGACTCGACGCCGATCTGGACGCCGTGGCCGAATCCGCGCAGGTACATCGTGCCCAGGATGTTCCCGGAGAGGTCGAGGCGGGTCAGGCACAGGTCGCCCTGGGCCTGGCGTTCGGCGCCCGTGTAGGTGCGGGTCTCGCCGGGCAACTGGAGGCCGCCGTCGACCAGTTGGACCGTGAAGAGCTGGGCCTGGGCGTTGTCGAACGCGAACGACTGCAACACGCGGGTGCCGCTCAGCGGGACCTCGCGCAGCAGCATCGTGGACGCGGCGGTGAGGTCGAAGCGTTTGGTGGCGGTGACCGCCCCAACCTCCGCCTCGTCGATGCCGGAGTCGGTGTCCGAGTCGTCGTCGGCGTGGGCCTGGCCGACCGTCTGGGCTGCCGTCACCGCCACGGCGGGAACGGCCACTCCCAGCGCGGCACCGGTCAGTCTGAGCAGCTTTCTGCGGTCCAGCATCCGTCACAACCCCCGTTGATCGCTTGATGGCGGGTCATTAAAGCAGCTTGACCAGGCGTTGGGTAGCGGCCCACGGAGAACGTGGCCTACATCGACGGCCACGAGCTGCACAAGGCGACCGGAGCCGCCGTCAAGGCCACCCGCCCCTACACGGCGGCGGGCACCACGGTCGCGCTGCGCGAGGCCGACGGCTCCACGAACGGCAAGCTCACCTGGGTGCTGAGCGACACCCAGGCGTCGACCACCATCCTGGTGTCCATGGCCGGAGTGATCACCCGCCGCCGCTCCACGCCCTTCGGCAAGCAGCGCGGTACGACGGCGCTGCCGTCCGCCACCGACCGGGGCTTCCTCGGCAAGGCCGAGGACGACTCCACGGGCCTGTCCCTGCTGGGCGCCCGCATGTACGACCCGTCCCTGGGCCGCTTCCTCAGCCCGGACGACCTCAACAAGCCGTACGCGCCACAGGAGACGAACGCCTACAGCTACGCGGCGAACAACCCGGTCGTGTACAGCGACCCCAGCGGTCTGGAGAGAGGGTCGAAGCCGAACTCCTGCCAGTACGACCTCAAGTACTGCGACAAGGAGACGCAGGACGCGGTGGGCTACGACCCGAAGACCCAGAAGGTCGACCCGACGTGGGGCACCGCCGTGGGCGACGGCACGATCGTCAGCCACGCACCGCACCTCAAGGCCGCCCAGGAGGTCTACAACTGGCTCTCCAAGGACCTGGCTTACCTGGGCACCCCGTACGTGACGTCCTTCGAACTCAACGTCTGGTGGGGCAACGCCTCCGACGACGCGAGGAAGAAATGGACGACGTACATGAAGTGCTCCTCCGGCGGCGGCTCGGCCGGCGACTGCGTCGACGAGGCGAAGAACGAGGGCAAGGGCAACGCCTTCACCAGGTTCATCCACGAGCACCGCAGTGCCATCGAGATCATCGGTGACATCGGTCAGGGCGTGAACTACGGGTCGACGCTCATCGCGGCGGGCTGTGTGGCCGTCACCATGGGAGCCTGCGCCGCGGGCCCGGCCGAGGTGCTGGCCACCGTCGGCAAGATCGGCGCGGGGGTGAGCGCGGTGTCGGCGGGGCTCCAGGCCGTCGACTCGTGCACCTACGGGACCGGCGCGGACTGCGTGCACGACAGCTGGGGTGCCGTGACCGCCACCGCGGAGATCGCCCTGCCCTACGTGCCCATGCGGGGCCAGGCGCTGGCGAACAGGATCCAGGACGTCTACACCTCGGGCGACACCACGAGCGTCCTCGCACGTGCGACCCGGTGGATGTTCCCGGACTAGGCGGCCGGTCCAGGGGCGAGACTGTCCGAGTGAACACGGCGAAGGGAACGGGCACCGCAGTGAGGATCCGCAGGACCCGCAAGGTCGTGCTGGCCGTCGGCGCGCAACTGGTGGTGGTGGCGTGCGAGACGGCCGTGCAACTGGCGCCGGCGGACGGCGGGACCTGGTCGGCGCGGCTGTTCGCGCTGGCCCCGGCGCCGTTCTGCCTGTACGTGGTCTGGCGGCTGCATCTGAACCCGTACGTCGCGTTCGGCCAGGACCGGGTCCGGGTGAACAACGTGTTCGCGCAGTACCTGATCCCCTACTACCTGATCACGGCTCTTCAGGGGCGGACCGCGCTCACCATCGACGTGTCCGGCCACGGGTCCGTACCGGTGTACGCGTTCGACGCGGCCCTGACGAACAGGGCCCAACGGGACGCCGTGGCGGGGGAGTTGCTCAGCCGCCGGGATGCCGCGGTGCCCCGGGCCGGGCACGGCTTCGAGAAGCGGAGCACCACCGGGCTGCCCGAATGGCTCGGCCCCGGCCTCGCCCTGGCGCTCTTCGCCGTCGCGGGACTGCTGGCGGGGCGGGGCTGACGGGGGCTCACGCGTTCCGGACCGAACGGCGGGAGCCGGGCCCCCGACCGAGGGGCCCGGCTCCCGCCGTCGTCGTGACAACTCCCGCTACGCGCTGACGGAGTCCTCCGCGTCCGCCTCCGCGCTCTCCTCCGCACCGGCGGGCCGGGGCGACGGGATCTCCCCGTCCGGCTTGGACTCCATGCGCACCCGCCGTTCGTCCGCCTTGGCGCACAGCTCCTGGACCGCCGCGTCGAAGCGGGCCAGGGACGGCGGGTCGGACGGGCCCAGGAGGTGGGCCTTCAGGTCGGCGCGGGCCGTGACGAAGACGTCCTTGTCCGGGTGGCGGACCGCGTCCACCAGCGCGGGCACGCCCTTCGCGTCCGGGGCGAGGACCACACCCGCCGAGACCGTCGGGAAGCTCTCGCGGAACGCGGCCTCCGTCAGCCCCGAGGTGTTGGCGACCGCGTACGGCTTCTCGCTGGAGAGCCAGTCCGACACCACCGACGACACGTCACTGACCAGGAGATCCGCCTCGTTGAAGCACGCGAAGATCGCCGGACGGGCATCCGTGACGATCTGGTGCTCCCACTGCGGCAGCGACGCCCAGTACGCCCGCTCCCACGCCAGCGTGGCCTCCGCGATGCGTGCCTCGCGCTCGCCGTCGGGCGCGCCCTGGAGCAGCATCCGCTCCAGCTCGTCCGCGCTCGCCCGGAAGTTCGTCGAGGTCAGCGTGTCCAACTCGGCCGTGCGGCGCGCGAGTTCGGCCGCCGCCTCCGGGCCGGGCCGGGTGCCCGACCGCTTCGCGTTCGCCTCGCGGACCAGCGCCTTGATGCGCTCGTTCGCGGCGCCCGCCCGCGGGTCGACCGAACCGGTCATCGGGTGCGGCTTGTACAGCAGCCGTACGTTGTCGTCGGCCAGCAGCCGCTTGACGATGTTCTCGCCGGCCAGCACCACCGAGGTGTTGCCGGGGTTGCCGTCCCAGCCCTCCCACGTCGGGGCGTACAGCACGGTCGTGTACGTGCCCGTCGGCGGACCCGCGTACGGGCGGATCGGCGCCAGCTGCGGGCGGCCCACCTCGACGATGTCCTTGTCCTCGACGCCGACCTCGGCCAGCGCGTACCGCTCGCGCGCCGCGGGACCGGCGACCCACACCTCGTCGTACGCCTTCGCGTACGGGTTGCAGGAGGACAGCTTGTCGCTCTCGCCGTGGTTGATGAAGGCGTGCTTGATGGTGGGGATGCGCAGCACCTGGGAGGTCTTCGCCGCGTTCGCCGGGTGCAGCATCATCTTCAGCGTCGAGTTCTCCAGGGAGAACATCGTCGACACCTTCGGGAAGACGATGACGGGTACGTCGGTGGCGTCGATCTTCTGCACCATGAACCGCTCGCGCAGCACGATCAGCGGGCGTCCCTGAAGCTGGCCCAGCGTGGAGAGCCACATGTTCGCCTGGTACGCCGACGTCGTACCGCCCGAGAAGTACATCGCCACGGTCGGCCTGTAGTCGGCCAGCCACGCGTCCAGCCAGGCCATGACCTGCTGCTCGTTCAGCGGGCGCTTCTTCGGCAGCAGCCAGGTGGCCAGGTACACGATGCCGCCGAGGATCAGCGCCAGCGCGATGCTCACGCCGACGAGGCCGCCGAGCGCGTTCTTCGTGGCCGCCGTGGTCAGCAGGCCCGTCGTGGTGGGCACCGAGAAGGCCAGCAGCCGGTGGCTCTGGCGGCGGGCCAGGATGCGCGGCGGGGCGGCGGTCGGGTGCAGCGCGGACACGTCGATGTTGCGGGTGACCACCGGCAGCGTACGGGTGCGGCGGACCAGCATCGCGACGGCCTGGCAGGCGAAGTGCAGCAGGTAGAACCCGCACAGCGCGATCAGCAGCGGGGCCTGCTCGCGGTCGGGGTCGATGCCGTCGATGTTCAGGAGCCCGGTCAGGATCAGCATGTCGCGCAGCAGCTGGCGGACGGTGACGTCGAAGCGGACCTTGCCGAGCAGCGCCAGCAGACCGGGGTCGCGGTACTGGAGGTACAGGTCGAGGGCGAGGCCCGCCGCGCTCGCGGCGATGAGCACCGGGACGTTCGGCAGCAGCGCGGAGACGAGCTGGGCCGTGAAGAGCGCGAACATCGCGAGCAGCGTGGTCAGCTGCACGATGCGGCGGGGGGCGAGGCCGGAGGGCACGGGTAGGGCTCCTGCGAGAGCGATCGGGGGAAGGGGGGAAGGCGGGGTGTCATGGCATTGGGGGTGTCATGGCATGAAGACAGACAACCGACCGTATGGCTTCGGACACCCGGCTAGCAATCTCCCGTGACAACAATCACCGTAAAGCGGACATATCATCTGCCCGGGGCTGGGGGCCGGCCAGGGGTGGGCTGGGGGCACCCTGTGGGGTTCCACCTCCCCGTCCGCCCCTCGAAACGCGGCGGCGCCGCATGCCCTGGTTCACGTAGATTGCCGGGCGTACGCGACGGAGAACTTCCAGTAGACGGAGAACTTCCAGTAGTGGGGACGCACGTGGCAGGGGCAGAGACGGTTCAGGCGCAGGCGCAGGCGCACGAAGCGGTACGGCAGGCCGTGGCCGACGCCCACAGAATCGTCGTCAAGGTGGGCTCCTCCTCGCTGACCACCGCCGCCGGCGGACTGGACGCGGACCGGGTGGACGCCCTCGTCGACGTCCTCGCCAAGCACCGCAGCGGCGGGGAACGGGAGATCGTGCTGGTCTCCTCCGGTGCCATCGCCGCCGGACTCGCCCCGCTCGGGCTGCGCCGCCGCCCCCGTGACCTGGCCGGGCAGCAGGCCGCCGCCAGTGTCGGACAGGGCCTGCTCGTCGCCCGCTACACCGCCTCCTGCGCGCGGCACGGCATCCGCGTCGGCCAGGTGCTGCTGACCTCGGACGACACCAGCCGCCGCGCCCACCACCGCAACGCCTCCCGCACCCTCGACAAGCTCCTCGCGATGGGCGCGCTGCCGGTCGTCAACGAGAACGACACCGTGGCCACGGACGAGATCCGCTTCGGCGACAACGACCGCCTCGCCGCGCTCGTCGCCCACCTCGTCCACGCCGACCTGCTCGTCCTCCTCTCCGACATCGACGGCGTCTACGACGGCGACCCCAGCAAACCCGGCACCTCGCGGATAGCGGAAGTCCGCGGCCCCGCCGACCTCGCGCACGTCGAGATCGGCAGCGCGGGCAAGGCGGGCGTCGGCACCGGCGGCATGGTCACCAAGGTCGAGGCGGCCCGCATCGCCGCCGCGGCCGGCATCCCGGTGGTGCTCACCAGCGCCGTCCACGCCGCCGACGCCCTCGCCGGCCGGGACACCGGCACCTACTTCCACCGCACCGGCAAACGCTCCGCCGACCGGCTGCTGTGGCTCCAGCACGCCTCCACCCCGCAGGGCGCGCTCATCCTGGACGAGGGCGCCGTCCGCGCGGTCGTCGAACGCCGCACCTCGCTGCTCCCGGCCGGGATCGCCGCCGTCGAGGGCGACTTCACCGCGGGCGACCCGGTCGAACTGCGCGACCCCGCCGGACGCGCGGTGGCCCGCGGGCTCGTCAACTTCGACGCCCGCGAGATCCCCCTCCTCATCGGCCGCTCCACCCACGAACTGGCCCGGGAGCTGGGACCCGCCTACGAACGCGAGGTCGTGCACCGGGACGACCTCGTCCTGCTGGAGAAGTGACGCCACGGCAGGGGCCTGTGCCACCCCAGAGGTGACGGCAAACCTTTCGGATCGGCGAACCAGCGTGAACTGCCGCACACGGGATCGGTGATTCACCCGACTCCGGTAGAGGACGTTCCGTAAAACGCCCCCGCGAGCGCCTCCCGCCTGCTCAACTTTGTCCCAAGGACAGATTCCGCAGGAGCCCCGCACAGGCGGGACCACCGGGCGGACAACCGGCGAAGGAGGCCGTCGTGAGACGAGTGCGCCCTGGGACGGCGGCATCCCGCGGCGGCGGCACCGCCCGCGCCTCCGGAGCGGCGGGCGCCTCCAGTGCCCCCGGCGGCGCCCCCGGCGAGGGACGCGCGCTGACCAGCGTCGCCACCGGGGCCGCGTACGAGGCGTACGAGGCGGCCAACCCCGGCGGCGACACATCGGGCGGTGGGAAGCAGCCCGCCGACGCGCCCCGCCTGTGGCACGTCACCCTCAGCGTCTCCGGCGAGGAGGCCCCGCTCGCCGAGGTCCGCCGCGGACTCGAACAGCTCGCCCACGACCACCCCTTCCTGCTGACCAGCCGCTACGCCGGCGACCACGCCGAGATCCGCTACTGGGAGGAGGCCCGCGACCTGCACGACGCCGCCGCGGTCGCGCTCCGCCTCTGGGGCGAACACCGCCGCACCGCCCAGCTCCCGCCCTGGGAGATCGTCGGCCTGGAGGTCATCGACCGCGAGACCTACCACCAGCGCATCGCGGAGGGGTACGGGCCACTGCCGGCGGCGCCGGTGGGGGTGCACCCGTACTAGCCCGCGTACTGGCCCGGCCGCGCGCTCGTCTCGTCGTACGAAACGACAGGCGGCCGTGCCCGCCCCGCGCACTACCCTTTGCTCCATGACCACGCTCTCGCCGTACGACTCCATGTCCCCGGTCGCCCAGGCCGCGTACCGGGCCAAGGGTGCCGCCGCCGATCTCGCCCCGCTGCCCCGGGCCGAGAAGGACGACGCGCTGCTCGCCATCGCGGACGCGCTGGAGGTCCGCACGAGCGAGATCGTCGCCGCCAACGCCGAGGACATCGAGCGCGCCCGCGAGGCCGGCACCAGCGAGGCGATCATCGACCGCCTCGCGCTCACCCCGGAGCGGGTGCGGGCCATCGCCTCGGACGTACGTGACGTCGTCGCGCTCCCCGACCCCGTCGGCGAAGTGGTCCGCGGCTCGACCCTCCTGAACGGCATCGACCTGCGCCAGGTCCGCGTCCCGCTCGGCGTGGTCGGCATCATCTACGAGGGCCGCCCGAACGTGACGGTCGACGCCGCCGCCCTCTGCCTCAAGTCCGGCAACGCCGTGCTGCTGCGCGGCTCGTCCTCCGCGTACCGCTCGAACACCGCCCTGGTGCGCGTGCTGCGCGACGCGGTCGGCGGCGCCGGACTGCCCGCCGACGCGGTCCAGCTGGTGCCGGGGGAGAGCCGCGAGAGCGTCCGCGAGCTGATGCGCGCCCGCGGCCTGGTCGACGTCCTGATCCCGCGCGGCGGCGCCTCCCTGATCCGCACGGTCGTCGAGGAGTCCACGGTCCCGGTGATCGAGACCGGCACCGGCAACTGCCACGTCTACGTCGACGCCCAGGCCGACCTCGACATGGCGATCGACATCCTGATCAACTCCAAGACCCACCGCGTCAGCGTGTGCAACGCCGCCGAGACCCTCCTGGTCCACCAGGACATCGCCCCCGAGTTCCTGCCGCGCGCCCTCGACGCCCTCGCCGACGCCGGGGTCACCGTGCACGCCGACGAACGCGTGATGGCGTACGCCAAGGACTCCCGGGCCACGGTCGTCGAGGCCACCACGGAGGACTGGGACACCGAGTACCTCTCCTACGACATCGCCGCCGGGGTCGTGGACTCGCTGGACAAGGCCGTGCAGCACATCCGGCTCTGGTCCTCCGGCCACACCGAGGCGATCGTCACCACCTCGCAGCAGGCCGCCCGCCGCTTCACCCAGCTGGTCGACTCCACCACGGTCGCGGTCAACGCCTCCACCCGCTTCACCGACGGCGGCCAGTTCGGCTTCGGCGCGGAGATCGGCATCTCCACCCAGAAGCTGCACGCCCGGGGCCCGATGGGCCTGCCGGAGCTGACCAGCACGAAGTACATCGTGACCGGGGACGGGCACGTACGACGCTGACGGCGGCGGCCGTACGGGGCCCGTACGGAACACGTACGGAACCGGTGGTGCGCGGGGTGCGTGCGGGGCGCCTGGCAACCTGGCGAACACCTGTGAAATGTCCCGCCAGGCGGTTGAATTTCCATACCGTCTGCCCAAATTGACACGCCCGGTCTACGCTGGACGTGTGCCGGAGGACGTGGGGGGCACACCGCCGTTTCCGGACGGCTGGGAGCCCGACGACGATCATGAGCACGGGGGCCTGGACGACGAGTTCGCCACCGTGGTCTTCGACGACGCCTTCGTCAAGGCGGCCGTGGTGCACGAGCCGACGGCCGTGGAGAGACTCCTCGCCGCCGCCCAGGCCCGCGCGGAGGCCCAGGAGGCGGAGGCCCGCCGGGCCCGCCTGCGGGCCCGCGGCGACGACGAGCGCTACGAGGACGGCTTCGCCCCCGACGGCGGCGACCCCCGTCACGACCGGGACCTGGACGACCTCGACGACGCCGAGATCCTGGACGACCGCTACGGCAGGCCGGGCACCTACGGCCGCTACCGCCGCCTCGGCCGCCCGTACGCCAAGGCGGCCCGCTGGCACCGCCCGGTTGCCTGGATGCTCGCCCTCGTGATGGGCGTCGGCATGGTCGCGCTGGCCTTCAGCGCGGTCTACCGGGGCGCGAACTCGGGCAGCAGCCGGGACCAGAGCCCGCCGCCGTCGTCGTCCACGGGCGTGAGCACGGACCAGGAGGCGAGCGCCGACTCGGGGCCGTCCGCCTCCGCTGACTACTCGCATCCGGCGGTCTCGGCGGATCCGCGCACGCCCTGAAGCGGTTTCCCACGGGCCCGCGGGGCGGTGTGAACCGGTGATTCCGCTCGTCACGGCCGTGCGGTTCGCCGTACGCTTCGGCGGCCGTTCGAAACCCTGGTGAGAACCTGTCAGAACTTGTCGTGTACCAGGGCGTTTACCGAGGCCCCCGGAGACCTACTCTGAAGGTATGAGCGGGCCAGGAGACCCACCGGAGGGGACACCCGAGGGTGCTCCGGGCGGTGGCGAGGACGAATACCGATCCGTCGTGTTCGACGAGTCGTTCGTACGCGCTGCCCGCCTCCAGGAGTTCTCCGCGCACGAACGCCTGAGCGACCACGCCCCCGCCGTACGCCGCCGCCCGCCCCTGCACCGCGGGCTGTCCCGGCAGGCGCTGATCCTGGTGCTGCTGATCGCCGTGGCCTTCGGCACCGCGATCTACATGGGCGTCCGCCACCCGTACGACACCCCGTCCCCGGCCCAGCCCGTCGAACCCCTCCGTATGACGGTCATACCGCTGTCCCCGCAGGGCGTCATACCGGGCGCCACGGACGCGGAGTCGCTGTTCGCGCACAGCCCGGCGGCCCAGTTCGGCGTCGGCGCCGAGGGCATCGGACTGCCCGCCGCCCGGCGCACCGCGCACTTCTCCGAGAGCCAGGTGCTGTCCGCGCTGACCACCGCGAAGGACTACCTCGTCGCCTCGGCGCTCGACCCCACCGTGCTGGCGGGCGGCACGGTCCGGGACGTACGGCTGCTGGTCGCCCCGCAGCAGCTCGACCAGTTCGACCAGAGCTTCGAGCACCCGGCCGCGGACGGGCGGCACGCGCCCACCGGCTGGCTGATCCGCTTCGACCCGGCCCGCGCCCAGCTCGCCGACCGCAAGGTCCGCGTCCAGGGCACGCTCCAGGTCACCGAGACGGGGGCGGACGCGCTGGAGGTCAGCGCGGACCACACCCTGGTGTACGCGCTGAAGGCGACGGGGTCCGGCGCGAAGGCCAAGGCTTCGCTGTTCACCGTGCGGCGGGAGCTGACCTTCCGCTTCGACCGGGACGATCTGCGGCTGCACCAGGTCGAGTTGGTCGTCTCCTACGTCCAGGCCGGACCGCTCGGCTGCGCGGAGGACGCGACCAACCACCTCCGCCCGCTGCTGGCGGGCCAGACGGCGAAGACGGGCGGCCCGGCGGGGACGGACCCGTACGCGACGGACAGCGCGACGGCGCTCTGCGGGACGTTGGCCACTGGGGCTGAGCCGAAGGTGTAGGTACCCAAGGTGCGGCTGCCGTGGGCGCAGGTGTCGTGGGTGCAGGCACCTACGCCGGTTCCGCGTTCGACGGCGGATACGACGGCATGGCCGGCAGCCGGGTGGGGGAGACCGGCTTCGGCAGCGCCGGCAGCCGAGTCCCGTGCACCCACCGCGCGAACACCTCGTCCAGCGGCTGGTCGCTGAAGCGGGCCGCGTGGGCCGCCAGGGTGGTCGTGGTCACCACGCCTCCCCGGTGCACGCCCGTCCAGCCGCGCAGCATGCGGAAGAACGCCTCGTCGCCCAGGGCGCAGCGCAGGGCGTGGACGGTCAGGCCGCCGCGTTCGTACAGACGGTCGTCGAACATGAGTTTGCGGCCGGGGTCGGACAGCCGGAGGTCCTGCGGGAGGGCCGACAGCTTGCGGTGGGCGATGGCCGCCAGCTGCTGCGCGCCCCGGCCCCCCGACCGCTCCGACCACAGCCACTCCGCGTACTTCGCGAAGCCCTCGTTGAGCCAGATGTGCCGCCAGTCGGCGATGGTCACGCTGTTGCCGAACCACTGGTGGGCCAGCTCGTGCGCCACCAGGCGTTCCGAACTCCGGGCCCCGTCCACGTGGTTGGCGCCGAACAGCGACAACCCCTGGGCCTCGACCGGGACATCGAGCTCCTCCTCGGTCACCAGTACGCCGTACTCGCCGAACGGGTACGGCCCGAAGAGCTCCTGGAACAGCTCCATCATCTGCGGCTGGCGCGCGAAGTCCCTTGAGAACTGCGGGAGTAGCTGCGCGGGGATGTGCGCCGCCTGCGGCACGCCGCCGAGGCCGGGGTCGCCGAGCAGCACCGTCTGGTACTTGCCGATCGCCAGCCCGACCAGATAACTGGACGTCGGCGCCGACTGCTCGTACACCCACGTCGTCGTCGACGCCTTCGTCGTACGGGTGAGCAGGCGCCCGCCCGCGACGACGGAGTAGGCCGAGGGCGTCGTCACGGAGATCTGGTACGACGCCTTGTCGGCCGGGCGGTCGTTGCACGGGTACCAGGACGGGGCGCCGATCGGCTGGCTGGCCACCAGCGCGCCGTCCTCCAGCTCCTCCCAGCCCAGGCCGCCCCACGGGCTGCCCACCGGCTTGGGGTTGCCCGACCAGTGCACCTCGACGGTGAACGCGGCCCCCGCGCGGACCGCCTTGGCCGGGCGGATGCGCAGCCGGCCGCCGCGGTGCGTGTAGTGCGGGACGCGGCCGTCGACCTTGACCCGGCCGATGCGGAAGTCGGCCAGGTTGAGGTGGAACTCGGTCAACGGGGTACGCCCCGCTATGGCGTTGAGCCGGGCCGTGCCGGAGATCCGGTTGGGGCCGGGGCGGTAGTCCAGGGTCAGCTCGTAGCGGTGCACCCGGTAACGGGCGTCGCCGTTCTCGGGGAAGTAGGGATCCGCTCCCGCCGCTCGCTGAGGACTCACTGCCGCGTCTGCTCCCTGAGCTGTGCTCGTACTCGTGGTCGTACGCCGTGCCGGTGCACCGTCCGTCGCCGGACCGGGGCGAGGGGCGTCGCTCACGTACGGACCGCTCAAGTACGAACCGCTCACGTTCACACCGCTCATGCCCCGGATCGCCATGCCTCGATCGGGTTGCCCAGCCAGCGGGTGTCGTCGGGCACGGACTCCGCCGCCATCACCAGCGACGCGGGACCCAGAGTCGTACGGGCCCCGATCGCGCTGCCGGGCAGGACGATCCCGCCAGGGCCCAGCGTCGCGCCCTCACGGAGAACCACAGTATCCGTCCGCAAGATCCGGTCGTGGAAGAGGTGCGTCTGAAGCACACAGCCGCGGTTGACGGTGGCGGCGTCCTCCAGCGTCACCAGATCCGTCTCGGGCAGCCAGTAGCTCTCCACCCACACGCCCTTGCCGATCCGCGCACCGAGCCCGCGCAGCCACAGGTTCAGGACCGGCGTGCCCGGTACGGCACCGGCCAGCCACGGTACGGCGACGACCTCGACGAAGGTGTCCGCCAGCTCGTTGCGCCACACGAAACCGCTCCACAGCGGGTGTTCGCCCGCGCGGTGCCGGCCCACGAGGGCCCACTTGGCGACGACGGACAGCACGCACGCGGCCGTACCGGCGGCGAGCAGGACGACACCGGACAGCAGCCAGGCCGCCCAGCCGCCGAGCCGGCTCAGCGCGGCCACGGTCAGCACCGCGAGCCCCGCCGAGCAGAACACGGGCACGATCCGGCACAGCTCGACCACACCGCGCGCCCACAGCAGCCGGGCGGGCGGGGCGTAGGTACGGCTCTGGTCGCCGCCCTGGGCCGCGCGCGGCAGCTTCACCGGCGGCAGCCCCAGGTAGGAGGAGCCCTTCTTGGCCTTCTTCGGCGTCGCGGACAGCACCCCGACCAGACCGCCGTCGGGCACGCTGCGGCCCGGCGCGGTCATCCCGGAGTTGCCGAGGAACGCCCGCCGGCCGATCTCCGCGCGGCCCACGTGCACCCAGCCGCCGCCCAGTTCGTAGGGCGCGGTCAGGGTGTCGTCGGCGAGGAACGCGTCCTCGCCGACCGTGGTCAGGCTCGGCAGCGCGAGCACGGTCGACACCTCCGCGCCACGCCCGATCCGCATCCCGAGCAGCCGCAGCCACACGGGCGTGATCAGCCCCGCGTACAGCGGGAACAGGGTCTCGCGGGAGCGGTCCATCAGCTGTGTGACCGTCCACGCCTGCCAGCCGATCCGGCTGTGCGTGGGGTGCGTGCCCTCGCGCAGCCCGAGGGACAGCAGCCGTACGGCGATCAGCAGCAGCGTCGCGTACGCCAGCCCGAAGGCGAGCGTGGCCGGGACGAGGGCGACGAACGCCTGCGCGAGAGCCTCGCCGAGCCCCGCGTGCGGCTTGACGAAGACGCTGGTCACGAGCAGCGCGGCGAGCGCGGCCACCACCGGCAGCGCGGTGAGCGCGAACCCGGTCGCCCCGTACATCGCCCGCCAGAACAGACCGCGCTGCGGCCGGTCCTTGGGCCAGTTGCGCTTGGCCTTGCCGAGCTTGACCGCGGGCGCGCCCGCCCAGCGCTGCCCGGTGGGGACCTGCCCGGCGACCGCCGAGCCCGGCGCCACCTCGGCGCGCTTGCCGACGCGGGCGCCCGGGAAGAGCATGCTGCGGGTGCCGACGACGGCGTGCGCACCGATCTTGACCGGGCCGATCTCCAGCCGGTCGCCGTCCAGCCAGTGGCCCGACAGGTCGACCTCGGACTCCACGGCCGCGCCCCGGCCCAGCTTGAGCATGCCGGTGACCGGCGGCAGCGAGTGCAGGTCCACGTCCGGGCCGATCTTGGCGCCGAGCGCCCGCGCGTACCGCTCCAGCCAGGAACCGGTCAGCCCGGTCGCCCCGCTGAACTCGGCCAGCCGCTCGGCCGTCCACAGCCGCAGGTGCACGCTCCCGCCGCGCGGGTAACGGCCGGGCTTGAGCCCGCGCAGCAGCAGCCGGGCACCGCCCGCGGAGATCGCGAGCCGCCCGGGCGGGCTGAAGAAGAGCACGGCGGCACCGGCCACGGCCCACCAGGGCGCGGTCGGCAGCCACGGGTACGAGGACCCCGCCAGGTTCCCCAGCGCGGCCAGCGGCACCGCCCAGCGCAGCCCGAGGATGGTGCACAGCGGGACGAGCAGAGCGAGTTGGACGAGCTTGGCGCGCAGCGGCACGGGCGCGACCGTACGCCGGGCGCCGTCGTCCTGCGCCGACTCCTCCAGGTGCCGGGCCAGCTTGCGCAGGGTCGGCCGCTGGTAGATGTCCAGGACGGCCGCGCTGGGGTAGCGGGTGCGCAGCCGGGTGGTGAGCTGCGCGGCGGCCAGGGAGCCGCCGCCGATCGCGAAGAAGTCGTCGTCCGCGCCGCCGACGGGGATGCCGAGCACCTCCGTCCACTGCTCGGCCAGCCACGCCTCGGTGCCGTACAACTCGGCGGAGGGGGTCTCGACGTCCTCCAGCGGCCAGGGCAGCGCGCCCCGGTCCACCTTGCCGGAGGTACGGGTCGGCAGGTCGTCCACCGGGGCGAGCAACGGCACCAGCGCGGCGGGCAGTTCGGCCCGCAGCTTCGCCACGGCGGCGGCCTGGTCCCAGCCCTCGGCGGTCACGACGTACCCGACGAGCAGCTGATTCCCGCTGCGCGCGGTCCGTACGGCCGCCGCGGCGCCCGCGACGCCGGGCAGCGCCTGGAGGGCCGCGTCCACCTCGCCCAGCTCGATCCGGCGGCCACCGAGCTTGATCTGCTCGTCGGCCCGCCCGAGGAAGATCAGCCCCTCGGGCTCGGCCTTCACGAGGTCACCACTGCGGTACGCCCGCGCCCAGCCGAGCGAGTCCAGCGGCGCGTACTTCTCGGCGTCCTTCTCGGGGTCGAGATAGCGCGCGAGTCCGACGCCGCCGATCACCAGCTGCCCGCTGTCGCCCATCGGCACGGGGTCGCCCGCCTCGTCGACGACGGCCAGCTCCCAGCCGTTCAGCGGCAGCCCGATGCGGATGGGCTCCTCGCCGGTCAGCAGGGCCGCGCAGGCGACCACGGTGGCCTCGGTGGGCCCGTAGGTGTTCCACACCTCGCGCCCCTCGGTGACCAGCCGCTGCACCAGCTCGGGCGGGCACGCCTCACCGCCGAAGATCAGCAGCCGGACGTCGTTCAGCGCCTCCGGCTCCCACAGCGCGGCCAGCGTGGGGACGGTCGAGACGACGGAGATCTCCTGCTCGACCAGCCAAGGGCCCAGGTCGGCGCCGCTGCGCACCTGCGAGCGCGGCACGGGCACCAGGCAGGCGCCGTGCCGCCAGGCCAGCCACATCTCCTCGCAGGACGCGTCGAACGCGACGGACAGCCCGGCCATCACCCGGTCGCCGGGCGCGATCGGCTCCTCGGCGAGGAACAGCTCGGCCTCGGCGTCCACGAACGCGGCGGCACTGCGGTGGCTGACGGCGACGCCCTTGGGCTTCCCGGTCGACCCGGAGGTGAAGATGATCCAGGCGTCGTGGTCGGGGGTGGGGCGGGGGTGCGCGGCGCTGGGCTTGGTGAGGGTGGTGGTGAGGGGGGGGGCGGGAGGGTGGCTGGGGGGGTGCGGGTGGGTGTGGGGGGGTGTGTCAGGGGGTGGGGGTGTTGGGGGTCAGGGGGGGTCTGCGGGGCCAGCCGCGGCGCATCCGCCTTGCGATAGGCCGCGTCGAACGTGTG
>LJCV01000073.1 GCA_001298575.1 Actinobacteria bacterium OK074 | reverse complement strand
GCCCCCTCAAGCCCCCCACGCTTCCCCGGCACCCCCCACGCCAACACCGCCGCCCGTCGCCCCGCCGCCCCCGTCGCGTACGCCAGCAGCGCACCGGCCGCGCCCGCGCCCGCGCCCCACACCGCTCCCAGCAGCAACGCGACGGCGAGGTGTCCGTGCAGTTCGATGCCAGCGCCGAACGCGTCGATGCCGAGCACGGACAGCGCCGCATTCACCGACACGTCCGTCAGCCGGGCGAGCAGCGGCAGTGCCAACGCGGTCACCACCGCGAGCCGCACCGCGCACCGCGCTGCGAAACCGAGGGGACCCGGCCCTCGTACCGCAGTACCGGTACCGCCTGGTCCATCCGTGGCCCCGCGCCCCCCGGCAGAATACGTACCGCCGACAATCCCGCCGCGTACACCGGCCGCGCCCCCCGCACCCCCGCCGCGTTCGGCGGACACACCCGCACCCCGGCCCCGCACCAGTGGCGTACGCACCGCCGTCAGCACCCCCGCGTACAGCATCAGCAGTGCCGTCGCCACCCCCAACAGCCAGACGCGGCCGTCGAGTTGGGCCAGGCGGTGCAGGGTCACGTTCTGGCTGGAGCCGCCGCCGAGCAGCTGGTCCAGGGGAGCGGGCAGGACCTTCGTCAGCGCGCCCGTGGCATGGCCGTCCCACGGCACGAACAGGCCGATGGTCACGCCCAGCCAGACCCCGTTGGGCGCGCCGAGCAGGGCCGCGCCGCCGATGCGCGCCGGGTTGTCGTCGCCGATCGCCGCGTACGCCGCCGCCGCGCACCCGGCCAGGACCGCTACCAGCAACGCCGTGACCAGGGCGGACGCGGCCGGCCGTACCACCCGGTGCACGGCGCCCCAGCCCGGTGGCAGCGGCGTACGGCGGGACGCGAGCAGCGCGACGAGCAGGACCCCGGCGGACCAGACGGCGCCCCCGAGCAGGGTCGGCACCGTGTCGACGGTGAAGCCGACCGCGGCCTTCGCGTCCACGAGGTCGCCGACCTTGCCGGGCAGCAGCCCGCCGAGGTCCCCGAGGCCGGGGATGCTCAGCCCGCCGGAACCGCCCGAACTCCCGCCACCCGTAAGCTTGTCGAGGCCGAGCTTGCCGCCGTCGATGGTGATGACGTCGTGTCCCGCCCAGGCCAGTCCGCCGAGCATCGCCACGAAGAGCGCGACCACCGTGCCCGCGCGGGCGAGGAGTTCACCAGGCGCGATGACAACTCCCGTACCGCGCAAGGACCGTAGGAAGAACCAGGACAGCAGGAGCGCGCCTACCAGGCTCACGCCCAGGGGGGTGAGCTGGATCGACGTGGTCGCCTGGGCGCCCGTGAGGCCGAACGCCGACACGTCGCCGGACGGCTTGACCGATCCGCCCGCGCCGAGCGCGACGAGGGCCGCGGTCATCGTCCCGAGCGAGCCCGCCGAGTCCGCCTGCAACAGGTGCAGGCCGAGCGCCGCCGTACCCGCCATGCCGATCAACGCCCAGCTCACGGAGGCGATTGCGGACAGCAGGACATCGCCCCAGCGGATGCCCCGGCCGCGCCCGCCCGCCGCCGGAACGCGCTCCGCGCCGGTGCTCGCGGCAGACCCATGGGCAGACCCGCTGGCGAAACCACCGGCGGAACCACCGGCAGCACCCCTGCCGGCCCTGGCAGAACTCATGGCAGACCCCCCGATCCGCGCCGCGGTGGTCCACCGCGGATGCCCCCTCGCGGGGACTACCACTGTCCGGTCCGCCTCCCACCCCGTCAACGCCGCCCACGCGAACGGCCGCGCCCCCGTACGCCACTGACGAATCGTCACCTACGGAAACGGGCGTATGCGGTTGTACAGGGTCGTACACCTCTGCGACACGGCCGCGCGAAGGCGGTACAAGGCTGTGACGGCGCTCGGCTCCAGGCTCACGCGGGGTCTGCCCGGAACAGTTCCGTGCGGTGTTCGCCGTCCCTAGACTCCCCGTGTCGGGGGAAATTCGGGGGACAACTCAGTGGGGCATGCGGTGCCTGAACTCGTACTGGAATCCAATGGACGGACCTGGACGCTCAACCCGTCCAGGTCGTACACCCTGGGGCGCGATCCGCAGGGGGACATCGTGTTCGACGACGCCAGGGTCTCCTGGCGGCATGCCACGATCAGTTTCGGCGGCCGGGGCTGGGTCGTCGAGGACCACGGCAGTACCAACGGCACCTTCGTACAGGGCCAGCGCATCCGGCAGTTGGAGATCGGGCCGGGGTCGGCCCTGCATCTGGGCAACGCGACCGACGGGCCACGCCTGAGCCTGTCGGGCACGCCCGCGTCCGTCGCCACCCCGCAGGTCCAGCCGCAGCAGCGACCCCGGCAGCAGCCACGGCCGCAGGCCCAGCCCCAACAGGAGCCGCAGCGGCAGCCGTTCGCGGCTCAGGGCGCCCCCGCGTGGGCCGGTCAGGCGCCGCCCCAGCAGCAGGTGCCCCCGCAACAGACCCCCCAGCGCAACCGGCCGCACCAACCCGCCGCCTCAACACCACCACAGCGGCCGGGAGGTGGCGCGTGCCAACCTCCGGCCTACGGTGCCCCGCCCGTCTACGGCGACCGCAGCCCCACCACCTTCCACCAGCTCCCGCTCGGCCGGGTGATGCGCATCGGCCGTGCCCTGGAGAACGACCTGGTCGTCTCCGACCTCCAAGTCTCCCGCAGGCACGCCGAGTTCCACGCCATGCCCGACGGCCGGTTCGAGATCCGCGACCTGGGCTCGCACAACGGCACGTACGTCAACGGCCAGCCGATCAGCAAGGGCGGCTCGGCGCTGCTGGGCCCGAACGACATCGTCGGCGTCGGCCACTCGACGTTCCGGATCGTCGGCGACCGCCTTGAGGAGTTCGTCGACACCGGTGAAGTCACCTTCTCCGCGCGCCACTTGACGGTCACCGTCGACGGCGGCAAGCAGATCCTCAAGGACGTCTCCTTCGGAGTGCCGGAGAAGTCGCTCGTCGCGGTCATCGGCCCGTCGGGCTCCGGCAAGTCCACACTCCTGAAGGCCCTCACCGGCTACCGGCCCGCCAACGAGGGCGTCGTCCTCTACGACAACCGCAATCTCTACAAGCAGTTCGCCGAACTGCGCCAGCGCATCGGCCTGGTCCCGCAGGACGACATCCTGCACAAAGAGCTGACGGTCAGGAAGGCCCTCAAGTACGCGGCCAAGCTGCGCTTCCCCGCCGACACCACGGGGGAGGAGCGCGAGAACCGCATCAACGAGGTGCTGCGCGAGCTGAAGTTGGACGTCCACAAGGAGAAGAAGGTCACCTCCCTCTCCGGCGGCCAGCGCAAACGCGTCTCCGTGGCCCTGGAGTTGCTCACCAAACCGTCGCTGATCTTCCTCGACGAGCCGACGTCCGGCCTCGACCCGGGAATGGACCGCGACGTCATGCAGTTGCTGCGCGGCCTCGCCGACGACGGCCGCACGGTCCTGGTCGTCACCCACTCGGTGGCCGAACTGGCCTTGTGCGACAAGCTGTTGGTGATGGGACCCGGCGGTGCGGTGGCCTACTTCGGCCCGCCGGAGGAGGCCCTGAACTTCTTCGGCTACGACTCCTGGGCCGATGTCTTCGCCGCCTTCGAGGCCCACCGCGACTACGACTGGGCGGGCCGCTGGAAGGGCTCGCAGCACTACCAGATCTATGCCGCGGACATCGACGCCGTCGCCCCGCAGGCCGTCCAGATGCCTCCGCCGCAGGCGATGAAACCGCCCAAGCCGCAGGGCTGGTGGCCCCAACTCGGCACGCTGATACGGCGTTACGTGTCGGTGATCGTCTCCGACCGGGGTTTCCTCGTCCTGATGGTGGTGCTGCCGGCGGTGCTGGGCGCGGTCAGTGTGCTCATCGAACCCAGTGTCGGCCTGCTGCCCACCCCTCTCGGCGGCCAGAACAAGAGCGGGTCACCCGCCAACCAGACCGCCCCCACAGTCCTGTTGATCCTCGCGGTGGGTGCCTGCTTCGCGGGCGCCGCCAACTCCGTCCGCGAGCTGATCAAGGAACGGGTGATCTACGAGCGGGAGCGCGCGACCGGTCTGTCCCGCTCGGCGTACCTGATGTCCAAGGTGATCGTCCTCGGCGTGATCACGCTGTTCCAGGGCCTGTTGATCGGCTGCATCGGGTTCGCAGGCCGCGGACTGCCCGCGAAGGGCCTGGTCCTCGGCAGCGGCAAGGCGCTCGTCCTGCTCGAACTCTGCGTGCCCGTCATGGTGTTGGGCTTCACGTCGATGATGTTCGGCCTGGTCATCTCCGCGCTGGTCAAGACGGCCGAGAAGACCATGCCGCTGCTCGTGATGTTCGCGATCGTCCAAGTGGTGTTCACCGGCTGCCTGTTCCCCCTGGCCGGCAAGGCCGGTGTCGACCAGCTGTCGTACCTGATGCCGTCGCGCTGGGCGGTCGCCGCGGCCGGTGCCACCCTGGACTTCAACGTCATCAACCCGGGCGATCCGACCAAGCCCTCCCGGCCGGACTCCCTCTGGGACCACACGGCCGCCACCTGGGGCCTCGACATGGTCGCCCTGATCGCCCTCGCCGTCGTCTGCTGCTTCCTGGTGGCCCGCCTCCTGCGCCGCCACGAACCCGAGGTCATGCGCAAGTAGCGGGTACGTGCAGGAGCGCCTCAGTAGGCGCCGTTGACGTTGTCGATCGAACCGTACTTGGCGGCCGCGTAGTTGGCCGCGGCGGTGATGTTGGCGACCGGGTCGTAGATGCTCGTCGAGGTGCCGCTGACGTGGTAGGCGTTGAACGTCGGCTGGATGACCTGGAGCAGACCGATCGACGGGGTGCCGTTGACGGCGTTGGTGTCCCAGCCGTTGACGGCGCTCGGGTTGCCCGAGGACTCCCGCATGATGTTGCGGTACAGGCCGTTGTACGTGCCCGGTATGCCGTTCTTCGCCATGATGTCGAGGGCCTGGCGGATCCAGCCGTCGAGGTTGTTGGCGTACGTCTTCGCGGCGACCGTCTCGATCTGCGCGCGGGTGGTGGACCGGCTCGCGGCCTCCTGCCGCGCCTTGCGCTCCTTGGCGGCCTTGTCGGCGGCGGCCTTCTTCGCGGCGGCCTCCTGCGCGGCCTTCTTCTTCGCGGCGGCGGCACGTGCGTCGGCGGCGGCCTTCTTCTTCGCTGCGGCCACCTCGGCCTTCAGGCTCGCGGCGGCCAGGCGGTCGGTCACCGCGGCCTTGACGTCCTTGATCTGCTGGTCGTTGTACGCGACCCGGGAGGCCGAGGAGGCGTCCGTCGTCGTGGTCTGCCCGGAGGAGCCCGGCACCAGGGTGAACGCGAGGGCGGCCGCGCCGAGCGTGGCGACGCCGGCGAGCGAGAACTTCTGGACCTTGGTCAGGGCACGACCGCGGCCGCCGCTGTTGCTGTTCTGGGGCATGGCAGATGGACCTCTTCGAATAGCGCGGAGGTCGCTCCTCGGGCTGGACGGGGGACAACGGCGTCTCCAGCACAAACGCCGCGGACAGAGACCCGCGGCGTCGAGCGACGGCTGCCATTCTTAGCGGCCGCAAAATCTGGTGGCAAAGGTGCGACGTACTATCCCCGGTAGTGGGCGCAGGAAGGGCAAATCGGGGCAGACTGTCACGTCTGCCCCGATCATCAGGGAGGTCTCGTCCTCCTATGTTCCTTCGTACGTGACCTGCGCCCTATGGGGCGGCTCACAGCCCGCCCACTCAACTCTCACTCCAGGTTGCTGAAGCAATGCATTGAGCGATGAAAACCCCACGGTGACGGCAGCCGGGCTCCTACGGCAGCAGGAGATGCACGTCCCCGAACTCGTGCCACAGATAACGCCCGGCCAGCGCCTCCTCGTACCCCCGCTCGACGGCCGCCCGTCCCGCGACCGCCTCCAGCATCAGCAGGTGCGACGCCTCCGGCTCGTGCAGCCCGGTCAGCAGCCCGTCCACCACCCGCACCCCTCGCGCGGGCGTCACCACCAGATCCGTCCACCCCGCACGCGCGCGTACGACCCCGTCGGCGCCGGCCGCCGACTCCAGCGCCCGCACGGCCGTCGTACCGACGGCGATCACCCGCCCGTCCCCGGCCCGCACCGCGTTCACCAGCCGCGCCGACGTCCCCGGCACCACGAACCGCTCCGGATACGGCGGCTCGTGCGCCTCCGCCGACGCCACCCCCGTATGCAGCGTGACGGGCGCGAACTGCACACCCCGGCTCACCAGCTCCGCCACCATCCGCGCCGTGAAGGGCCGCGCCGCGCTCGGCATCTCCGCGCTGCCGCAGCCGTCGGCGGACGGCAGCGCGAACACCGTCTGGTATGCCGACAGCGGCTGGTCCCGCTCCGTGTACGCGTACCGGATGGGCCGCCCGTGCGCCCGCAACAGCGCGAGCACGCCCTGCGGACCGGACACCCGGGCCCACCACAACCGGTCGCCGCGCTCGCTCAGCGGCTCCTCCAGCACCAGCCGCGTGCCCTCCGGCAGCAGCACCTCCGTCCCCGCCGGGCCGCCCGCACGCGCGCGTGTGGTGCCCTTCCCGTCCGGCTCCCGCAGCTCCACGGCCCACCGGCCGTCGTCCCCGGGGGTGGAGAAATGCACGACCACGCGTGCGTGCCCGATCTCGCCGTCCAGGGCGGCGGCCAGGGTCCGGGAGGTGTTCACGACGAGCAGATCACCCGCTCTCAGCAGCCCCGGCAGCTCCCGGAACCCGTGGTGCGCCACCCGCGTACCGCGCGACACCAGCAGCCGTACGTCGTCCCGGTCCCGGTCTGGCCCGCGCCGCTCCGCCGGCACGCGCGCGGACAACTCCTCGGGCACCCGCAGCACGGTCGTCATCGCGCCTCCAGCAGGGACGGCGCCGCGTACCGCCCACTGGCCGGGCGGTCCTGGAGAAGCCGTAGGAAAGCGGGCACCACGCGCGCGGGATCGGGCCGCGGATCCGCGTCGTCCGGCACGGCTGCCGCGTACAGGTCGGTGGCCATGTCCCCCGGATCCACCGCCCACACCCGCAACCCCGGCTCCTCCGCGCCGAGCACCGCCACCAGCTGGTCCAGGGCCGCCTTGGAGGCCCCGTAGCCGCCCCAGGTCTCGTACGCCTCCGCCGCCGCGTCCGAGCTGACGGCGATCACCATGCCCGGCCCGGACGCCCGCAGCAGCGGCAGCGCCTCCTGCACCAGGCCGAGCGCGGCGACCACGTTCACCTCCAGCGCCCGCCGCAGCCCGTCCAGGGGCAGCCCCTCCAGCCGGACGAGCGGCTCGGCGCCCAGCGCGCTCGCGTTGCTCACCAGCAGGTCCAGGCCCCCGAGCCGTACGGCCGCCGCCACCAGGTCCGCCCGGTGCCCCGCGTCCGTGACGTCCCCCGGCAGCGCCACCACGCGCGTGCCGTACGCGGACAGCCCCGCCGCCGTCTTCTCCAGCGCCTCCGCGGTCCGCGCGTCCAGGACCAGGTCCCAGCCGCGTTCGGCGAGCGCCTCGGCCAGCGCCCGCCCCAGTCCCTTCGAAGCCCCCGTGATGATCGCCACCGGCATGACACGGTCCCCTCGTCGTCGCCCGCCGTGCTTCGGCGGTGATCCCAACGTAGGAACGGCACCCCGGCCACCGCCTCGGACGCGGGCCGCAACCAGGGAAGGCCCTTCGCCCTAAGCCGCCCGGCCGGGTCCGTGGTCGTAGGCCCCCCGGCCCTACGACCACCGCCCTAGACACAGCGGCCCACCCCGGGACCCGCCCGGCCGATCCGCGTTGTCACACCCCGCCGGTACCTTGAGGTCATGAGCGATGGACCCCGACTGGGCCTGTACGCGGTGAGTTCCGCGCTGCTGGCCATGAGCAGGCAGGTGGAGGTGCGCGACGTCCTCAAGACGATCGTCGCCTCCGCCAGGGAGCTGCTCGACGCGGAGTACGCCGCCCTGGGCGTCCCGGACGACCACGGCGGCTTCGCCCAGTTCGTCGTCGACGGCGTCAGCCCCCGGCAGTGGGCGGCCATCGGCCCCCTCCCGCGCCAGCACGGCATCCTCGCCGCCATGCTCCAGGACGCCAAGCCCGAGCGCCTCGCCGACGTCCGCGAGGACCCCCGCTTCGAGGGCTGGCCGGCCGCCCACCCCGACATGTCCGACTTCCTGGGCCTGCCCATCCGCGACGGCGACGAGGTCATCGGCGCCCTCTTCCTCGCCAACAAGCGCTGCCCCAAGCCCGACGGCGGCTGCGGCTTCACCGAGGACGACGAGGAACTCCTCTCCATCCTCGCCCAGCACGCCGCCATCGCCCTCACCAACGCCCGCCTCTACGAACGCAGCCGCGAACTGACCATCGCGGAGGAGCGCTCCCGGCTCGCCCACGAGCTGCACGACGCCGTCAGCCAGAAACTCTTCTCCCTGCGCCTGACCGCCCAGGCCGCCGCCGCCCTCGTCGACCGCGACCCCGGCCGCGCCAAGGGCGAACTGCAACAGGTGGCCGCGCTCGCCGCCGAGGCCGCCGAGGAACTGCGCGCCGCCGTCGTCGAACTGCGCCCCGCCGCCCTCGACGAGGACGGCCTGGTCCCCACCCTGCGCACCCAGATCCAGGTCCTCGACCGCGCCCACACCGCGCGCGTGACCTTCACCGCCCGGGGCGTCCGCGCACTGCCCGCCACCCAGGAGGAAGCCGTCCTGCGGGTCGCCCAGGAAGCCCTGCACAACGCCCTGCGGCACTCCGGCGCGGCCCACGTCGACGTGACCCTGGAACGCCGCGGGTGCGGCGCCGTGCTGCGCGTCACCGACGACGGCCGCGGCTTCGAACCCGACGCGATACGCCGCGCGGGCCGCCACCTGGGCCTCGTCTCCATGCGCGACCGGGCCAGTGGCGCCGGCGGCGCCCTGACCGTGGAATCGGTGCCCGGCAAGGGCACCACGATCGAGATGGAGGTCCCCGGTGGCTGACGCGATCAAGGTGCTGCTCGTGGACGACCACCAAGTGGTCCGCCGCGGACTGCGCACCTTTCTCGAAGTACAGGACGACATCGAGGTCGTCGGCGAGGCGGCCGACGGCGCCGAAGGAGTCGCCCGCGCCCAGGAGTTGCAGCCGGACGTCGTCCTCATGGACGTCCGCATGCCGGGCATGGACGGCATCGACGCGCTGCGCAAGCTCCGCGAACTCGACCACCCCGCGCGCGTGCTGATCGTCACCAGCTTCACCGAGCAGCGCACCGTGGTCCCGGCCCTGCGCGCCGGCGCCGCCGGTTACGTGTACAAGGACGTGGACCCCGACGCGCTGGCCGGCGCCATCCGCTCGGTGCACGCGGGACACGTCCTGCTCCAGTCGGAGGTCGCCGACGCACTCCTCTCCCAGGAGGAGGCCAACTCGGGCCAGGGCAGAGGCGGTTCGCTCACGGAGCGGGAACGCGAGGTACTCGCCCTGATCGCGGACGGCCGTTCGAACCGGGAGATCGCCCGCGCCCTCGTCCTGTCCGAGAAGACGGTGAAGACCCACGTCTCGAACATCCTGATGAAACTCGACCTGTCCGACCGCACCCAGGCGGCCCTGTGGGCGGTCCGCCACGGAATGACGGCCTGACCAGCACACAACCGCCCCGCCCGACCGGCACCCGCACTCCGGCGCACGCGCCACGGAGGCGCCCTCCCGGCAACACGGAGGGTTCCGTTCCGGACTGAGATTCATACCGTCGTGGGAATGTCCCCCGAATGGCGCATCCTCCGGGCGCCGCCACCGTTCTCCATGCGTGCTGCGGCGCCTTGCCGCAGCGATTGCTAGGAGGGCTTGAGAAAAGTGAAGAACCTGAAGAAGGCCGCAGCCGTCACGATGGTCGCCGGCGGGCTCGTCGCCGCGGGCGCGGGCCTGGCCGGCGGCGACGGCGCGCACGCGGACGGCAAGGCCGTGGGCTCCCCGGGTGTGATCTCGGGCAACACCATCCAGGCCCCGATCCACATCCCCGTCAACGCCGTGGGCAACTCGGTGAACGTCATCGGCATCCTGAACCCCGCGTTCGGCAACCTCGGCCTCAACCACTGAGACCGCCGACCCGACGGGGCCGGCGCCCCGGCGCACGGTGACCACCAGCCTCCCGGCGACACCCGGGAGGCTGGTCGTATGTTCAGCGCCCCGAACGAGTGATCCGATGGGCCGAACGGGCACTCATCCCCGCTGTTCCGTGCCGTCGGCCTGCTCCGGGCGTTGGCAGCGTACGACCCGCGGCAGGGTCGGTTACGTACAACGCAGGAGGAATACGTCCATGAACATCGCCAAGAAGGCCGCTGTGGCCCTCACCGTCGCCGGTATCGCCGCGGGCGCGTCGGCCGGTGCCGCCGTCGCCGACGCCGGTGCCGAGGCCGCTGCCGTGAAGTCCCCGGGCGTCGGCTCGGGCAACGTGGCCCAGGTCCCCGTCCACGTCCCCGTGAACGTGGTCGGCGACAGCATCAACGTCATCGGTCTCCTGAACCCGGCGTTCGGCAACACCGGCGCGAACGACTGACGCCAGGCATTTGGCCGACCCCGCAAGACCCGCAGAACCCCGCGACCGACGACGTTCGCGGGGTTCTGTGTCTGCCGGGCATGCACGATTCAGCCCGCTCCCGCACCACCCAGCCCGGCCGGCGTTTGAGGCCGAGGCCGTCCAGGCCGATCAGCGGGGGCCTGGGGGCGCAGCCCCCAGAGACGGCAACACCACCCCGGCAGCACCACTCCAACCAAGGCTCACCGCACCTCCCGCTCCTCCACAACGGAGTTGTACGCAGCGACCCGAGCCCGCCGAGCAGTCCGCTCCACCGGCCGCAACGCCCCCGCCCGCACCGCCATCTCCGACGCGCTCACCGCACCCCCGTGCCCGTTCTCGTACGCCAGCGACACCAGCAGCCCCACCCGCTCGGCCAGCTCCAACACCCGTACCGCACGCGGCGGATACCCCGGCGCGAGCAGCTCCCGCCCCCGCTCCGCGCGCGCCCGGTACGCGTCGATCGCCGCCTCCGCGACCGGCCCCGACGCCGCCACGTCCAGCCGCGACAGCACCTCCGTGGCGTCCCGCAGCGCCTCCGCCAGCTCGCGCTCGGCCTCGCCCAGCGACGGCACGTCGGCCGGCGGCGCCTGCCGTACCGGCAGCACGTGCCAGACGACCTCCACGTGCACGTCGCCCTCGGGTCCGGCCTCGGACACCTCCGGTACGAGGCCCAGCGCGGCCCCGTAACAGACCACCGCCTCCTCGGCGTCCAGCGCCCGCGCGTTGAACTCGGGCGGGCCGCTCAGCCCCAGCGGATGCCCCGGCACGGGCAGCGCCACCCGCAGTCCGGTCACCCCGAGCGTGCGCAGCCGCCCCAGCGCGAGCGTGAGGCCGACCAGGCCGGACTCGCCCGGCAGCCCCTCGACCCGGTGCACCGCATCGTCCCCGACGACGGCCAGCACGGCGTCGTCGGGCGAAACAACTCCGGCCAACAGGGCATTTCCCCAAGCGGCCAGCCGTCCTGAACGTGGTTCCGAAAGCATGCCCCCACCCTAAGGACCGGACCGATGGAACGGACCGGGTGGCCGGTGGCGTAGATTTCGTGGAGGGCTGCGCCCACTGGCGCGGCGGCCCGGGCCCACAGTCGGACGCGACGGCCGAGACCGGCCACACTGCAAGGGGAGACAACGCGCTCATGAGCGATGTTCTGGAGCTGGAGGACGTGACCGTGGTCCGCGAGGGCCGCGCCCTGATCGACCAGGTCAACTGGTCGGTCAAGGAGGGCGAACGCTGGGTCATCCTCGGCCCGAACGGCGCCGGCAAGACCACCCTCCTGAACATCGCGTCCAGCTACCTCTACCCCAGCAAGGGCACCGTCAGCATCCTCGGCGAGACCCTCGGCAGGCCCGGTACCGACGTCTTCGAACTGCGCCCCCGCATCGGCATGGCGGGCATCGCCCTCGCCGAGAAGCTCCCCCGCCGCCAGACGGTCCTGCAGACGGTCCTGACGGCCGCCTACGGCATGACGGCCGGCTGGCAGGAGGAGTACGAGGACATCGACGAGCAGCGCGCCCGCGCCTTCCTCGACCGCCTCGGCATGAGCGAGTACCTCGACCGGAAGTTCGGCACCCTCTCCGAGGGGGAGCGCAAGCGCACCCTCATCGCCCGCGCCCTGATGACCGACCCCGAACTGCTGCTCCTGGACGAGCCGGCCGCCGGTCTCGACCTCGGTGGCCGCGAGGACCTCGTACGCCGTCTCGGCCGTCTGGCCCGCGACCCCATCGCCCCCTCGATGATCATGGTCACGCACCACGTCGAGGAGATCGCCCCCGGCTTCACCCACGTCCTGATGATCCGTCAGGGCCAAGTGCTCGCCGCGGGCCCCGTCGAACTCGAACTCTCCTCCCGCAACCTCTCCCTCTGCTTCGGCCTGCCCCTCGTCGTCGAACAGGTCGGCGACCGCTGGACGGCCCAGGGCCTGCCGCTGTCGTAACGATGGGCCTCGCCGGTCCCTTTGATCACCGAAAAGCCCGGTAAGAGGCACGTACCCGACCCATCGGCGCCCTGTCCGTGGCGGGACCCGCGGTCCTACCATTGACGATGTGAACGACATCGACGGATGGGTGTGGTGGCTCGTCGCCGCGGCCGCGCTCGGAATCCCGCTCGTGATCACCGCGATGCCGGAGTTCGCCATGTTCGCCGTGGGGGCCCTCGCCGCCTCGGGCGTCGCGGCCCTCGGCGGCGGCGTCGTACTCCCCGTCGTCGTCTTCGCGGTCGTCTCGACCGCCCTCATCGTCGTCGTACGCCCCATCGCGGCCAGACACGGCGCCCAGCGGCCCCGGCTGGCCACCGGCATCGACGCACTGCGCGGCAAGCAGGCCGTCGTCCTGGAACGGGTCGACGGCCGCGGCGGCCGCGTCAAGCTCGCCGGAGAGATCTGGTCGGCGCGCGCCCTCGACGGTCAACTCGCCTACGAGGTGGGCCAGGAGGTGGATGTCGTCGAGATCGAGGGTGCCACCGCGATCGTGATGTGACCTCGGACGAAACATCGAGGCCGTAGGTGCAAGGGAACGCCCTACGGGGCATGCAACGGTCTGTCAGACTCGACCGGAAAGATCTTCAACAAGCATAAGATCTTCGGGAAAGTGCCGAGGCGGAGAAGGGTACGGGGAACACGATGGAACCGGTCATCATCGTCCTGATCATTCTGGTGGTGTTGGTCTTCATCGCCCTGATCAAGACCATCCAGGTCATCCCACAGGCAAGTGCCGCGATCGTCGAGCGGTTCGGCCGCTACACGCGGACGCTGAACGCCGGCCTCAACATCGTGGTCCCGTTCATCGACACCATCCGCAACCGCATCGACCTGCGCGAACAGGTCGTACCGTTCCCGCCGCAGCCGGTGATCACCCAGGACAACCTGGTCGTCAACATCGACACCGTCATCTACTACCAGGTGACGGACGCACGGGCCGCGACGTACGAGGTCGCCAGCTACATCCAGGCGATCGAGCAGCTCACCGTCACCACGCTCCGCAACATCATCGGTGGCATGGACCTGGAGCGGACCCTGACCTCCCGCGAGGAGATCAACGCGGCCCTGCGCGGCGTCCTGGACGAGGCGACCGGCAAGTGGGGCATCCGCGTCAACCGCGTCGAGCTGAAGGCGATCGAGCCGCCGACCTCCATCCAGGACTCGATGGAGAAGCAGATGCGCGCCGACCGTGACAAGCGCGCCGCGATCCTCACCGCCGAAGGTATCCGCCAGTCGCAGATCCTCACCGCGGAGGGCGAGAAGCAGTCCGCGATCCTGCGCGCCGAAGGTGAGGCCAAGGCCGCCGCCCTGCGCGCCGAGGGCGAGGCCCAGGCCGTCCGTACGGTCTTCGAGGCGATCCACGCCGGAGACGCCGACCAGAAGCTGCTCTCCTACCAGTACCTCCAGATGCTCCCGAAGATCGCCGAGGGCGACGCCAACAAGCTCTGGATCGTCCCCAGCGAAATCGGCGACGCCCTCAAGGGCCTCTCCGGCGCCTTCGGCAACAACTTCGGCCCCGGGGGCGGCAATTCGGGCGGCGGCTCGGACAGCGCGACGGAACGCCGCGAGAAGCCGCAGGTCACGGACTGAGGTCCAACGCGTAGCCGCGGACCCGCGCCCCGTCTTCAGGGGCGCGGGTCCGCGTCGTTGTGCGCCTCCGCCGCGCGGGCGCGCTCAATCGCAAACGACCCGCAGCCGGACGAACAACCCGCAGTGCTCACCCCGACTACGCCGCCGGCTGCGATATCCACTCGGGCAGCCCTTCCAGGTCCTCCTTGCCGAGCGCCAGGAGCATCGCATCCGCCGGAGTCGGCTCGAACGGCTCCCGAAGCAACACCATGCCCGCCTGCTCCGGAGTCCGGTCCGCCTTGCGGTGGTTGTCCTCCGCGCACGAGGCCACCGTGTTCAACCAGGTGTCCCCACCGCCGTGCGACCGCGGTACCACGTGGTCCACGGTCGTCGCCCGGCGCCCGCAGTAGGCGCACCGGTGCCGGTCCCGTACCAGCACCCCCCGGCGCGACCACGGAGCTTGTCTTCGGAACGGCACCCGTACATACCGGCACAGTCTGATCACCCGTGGCGCCGGTATGTCCACCTCGGCGCCGCGCATGCGCAGTTCGGGGTGGGCGGCCTCGACGACGGCCTTCGACTGGAGCACCAGAACGACCGCGCGCTTCAGCGTCACCGTAGACAGCGGCTCGAAGCTCGCGTTCAGCACCAGCGTGTCACGCATCCGGCCCACCTCCCCTGCGCACCTGCCCGCCACCTGGCGGGCTTGGATCAACTCTGGACGGGCACGCCGAGATGGACAACGCAATAAAAAGTGCCCGCCCCTGATCAATTCCAAGACCAGAGGCGGGCAAACGTTGCGTGAACGATCGGCCGGTCACACCCGCCGTCGCACACGGCGGATCAGCTCTCCGCGGGCACCTCGTACTCGCCGAGGAGCTGGGCCCGCGCCAGCGTGTGGAAGCGCAGGTTGAACCCGACGAAGGCCGGCGAGGCGTCCGCGTCCGGACCCAGCTTCTCCTGGTCCACGGCGTACACCGTGAACACGTAACGGTGCGGCCCGTCCCCGGCGGGCGGCGCGGCACCCCCGAAGTCCCTGGACCCGTAGTCGTTACGAGCCTGGGTCGCGCCCTCGGGCAGACCCTCGAACTTCCCCGTGCCGGCGCCCACCGGCAGCTCCGTCACCGAGGCCGGGATGTCGAACAGGACCCAGTGCCAGAACCCGCTGCCCGTCGGGGCGTCGGGGTCGTAGCACGTCACGGCGAAGCTCTTGGTCCCGGCCGGGAAGCCCGCCCAGCGCAACTGCGGAGAGGTGTTGCCGGCCGCGTAGACCTGAGCGTCCTTCAGCGTCGCTCCGGGCGCGACGTCGTCGCTCGTCACCGTGAACGACGGCACGGGCGGGTGGAAGTCGTGCGGAAGCGGCGGCCTCTTGAGCTCGGTCACGTCGGACCCTCCAGATCGGTATCGGTCGGCTGTGTCGGACACCCCGTAGGGGCAGCCGATTCCGAGCCTAGAACCAGCTGCGCTTGCTGCCGACCTCGGACACCCATTGGTGGAGATACGCCGCCCAGTCCGTGGTCTGGAAGTCGTGCAGCCCCACCCGGAAGGAACGGAAGGAGTCGCTGCCCTCGGTGAACAGCCCCGGCTTCTTGTCCATCTCCAGGATGACGTCCATCTCGTGTGCGTCCGCGACGAAGCTCAACTCGACCTGGTTCAGCCCCCGGTACTGCTGCGGCGGGAAGAACTCGATCTCCTGGTAGAACGGCAGCGTCTGCCGCGTGTTGCGGATGTGACCGCGCTCCATGTCCGCGTTCTTGAAGCGGAAGCCCAGGTGGATGAAGGCGTCCAGGATGGCCTTCTGCGCGGGCAGCGGGTGCACGTTGATCGGGTCCAGGTCGCCGGAGTCGACCGCCCGCGCGATTGCCAGCTCGGTCGTCACGCCGATGTTCATGCCGCGCAACGGCTGCCCGTCGATCGTCGTGATCGGCGTCTCCCAGGGGATCTCCAGCCCGAACGGCACCGCGTGCACCGCACCGGCCTGCAACTCGAAGGCCCCACCGAGACTCACCTTCGTGAACTCGATGTTCTGCTTGTACTCCTGGTCGTCGTGCCCCTCGACCTCGACCTTGGCCTGCAACCCGACGGACAGGCCCTCGATGTTCTGGTTCACGGACCCGCCCTGGATCCGCACCTCACCCTGGACGACGCCACCCGGGACGACGTTGACCTCAGTCAGCACCGTCTCGACCGAAGCCCCGCCGGCCCCCAGGCTCGCGAGCAGCTTCTTGAACGCCATGGCTCTCCTTCACGGTCCTCATGCTTTGCGAATCCTTGATCCTTGAAACGCGCTCCGACCTCGGTCGGTTCCGCGCCCTCACCCTGGCAAGGAGAAAGGCACTTGACCACCCGTTGGCACACACACGGGCCACACACCGGCCTGGACTACGCTCCTACGGCATGATCGCGCCCCCGGACCGTACGCCCCTCCCCAGGGCCTTCTTCGACCGCCCGGTCCTGGAGGTCGCCCCCGACCTCCTGGGCCGCGTCCTCGTCCGTACGACCCCGGACGGCCCGATCGAACTGCGCCTCACAGAGGTCGAGGCATACGACGGCCCGAACGACCCCGGTTCCCACGCCTATCGCGGTCGCACGGCCCGCAACGACGTGATGTTCGGTCCGCCGGGGCACGTGTACGTCTACTTCACCTACGGCATGTGGCACTGCATGAACCTGGTGTGCGGTCCGGTGGGCCGGCCGAGCGGGGTGCTGCTGCGCGCGGGCGAGATCCTCATGGGCGCCGATGCCGCCCGCAAACGTCGACTCTCGGCCCGAAACGACAAAGAACTGGCCAAAGGCCCCGCCCGCCTGGCGACCGCCCTGGACGTGGACCGCTCCCTGGACGGCACGGACGCGTGCACCGGGGGAGCGGGCCCACTGTCGATCCTGACGGGCACCCCCGTCCCGTCCGACCAGGTACGCAACGGTCCGCGCACCGGCGTGGCCGGCGACGGCGGAGTCCACCCGTGGCGCTTCTGGATCGCCAACGACCCGACGGTGAGCCCTTATCGGGCCCATGCACCCAAGCGACGCCGAAGTTGACGCGACTGGAACGGATGCGTAACGTAGCCCGAGCCGCTTGACCCGGGTACGGCCTTCAGCCAGCAGCCGGAAGCGGCCAACCCACTACCTACGATCGCCCCTTCAGCGGGGTCGAATCCGGCGTGTCCGCATGCCTGAATTCGAACTCGCGGAACTCGATTATGAGTTGCCGAGGGAGTCGGTTAACGTAGTGAGTGTCGAAAGGCCCCGCCGACAGGGAATCGGACCCGAAAGAGTCTGATAAAGTCGGAGCCGCCGGAAGGGAAAACGCGAGAGCGGAAACCTGGAAAGCGCCGAGGAAATCGGACCGGAAAACGATCTGATAGAGTCGGAAACGCAAGAACAAAGCAAGACAGTAGGACCGAAGGGAAGCGCCTGGAGGAAAGCCGCGAGAGAAATTCTCGGGTGAGTACAAAGGAAGCGTCCGTTCCTTGAGAACTCAACAGCGTGCCAAAAATCAACGCCAGATATGTTGATACCCCGTTCATCGGAAGATTCTTCCGGGGGCGAGGTTCC
>LJCV01000072.1 GCA_001298575.1 Actinobacteria bacterium OK074 | reverse complement strand
AGCCCCCCAACACCCCCGAACCGCGGCCCTCACGGACGGACCGGTCCTTGTGTCCCCGTCCTGGCAGCACGTCGCACCTCCGTAACGCCGCGGCAACATCGTCGCGTTGGCGTGATGTTAGCCACATTGGTGATGCGGAGTCAGTACCCCGTACGGGCTCTCTCGACGAGCGAACGCGATTGGCTCGTACCCGCCCCCGTACGCACCAGGGCCCCGCCTGCCGCACGCAGCAGACGGGGCCCAGCAAAAACACTGGTCAGGCGGCGTACCGAGCCGCCCGGTTGACGGCGGAGACAACCGCCTTCAGGGACGCACGCGTCGTATTCGCGTCAATGCCGATCCCCCACAGCACCTGACCATCGATCGCGCATTCGATGTATGAAGCGGCCTGCGCGGACGCACCTTCACTCATCGTGTGCTCCTGATAGTCCAGCAGCCGAGCATCGACCCCCACCACAGCCAGCGCATCGAAGAACGCGGAGATCGGCCCGTTCCCGGCCCCGGCCAAAACCGTATCGACACCATCCACGGTCGCCTCGACCCGCAGCGTGTCCACCCCATCCGTGTCGGTCGTCGACTGCCCCGCCCGCACCTGGATGCGCCCCCAGGGGTTCTCGGGGTTGGGCAGGTACTCGTCCTGGAACGTCGCCCAGATGTCCGCGGGAGTGACCTCGCCGCCCTCCGCGTCCGTCTTGGCCTGGATGATCTTCGAGAACTCGATCTGCATCCGGCGCGGCAGGTCCAGCTTGTGGTCGTTCTTCAGGACGTACGCGATCCCGCCCTTGCCGGACTGCGAGTTGACGCGGATGACGGCCTCGTAGGACCGCCCGACGTCCTTGGGGTCGATGGGCAGGTACGGCACGGCCCACTCGATGTCGTCAACCGTGACCCCCTTCGCGGCGGCGTCGGCCTCCATCGCGTCGAACCCCTTCTTGATGGCGTCCTGGTGGGAGCCGGAGAAGGACGTGTAGACCAGGTCGCCCACGTACGGGTGGCGCGGGTGGACCTCCATCTGGTTGCAGTACTCCCACGTACGACGGATCTCGTCGATGTCGGAGAAGTCGATCTGCGGGTCGACGCCCTGCGAGAACAGGTTCATGCCCAGGGTGACGAGGTCGACGTTGCCGGTGCGCTCACCCTGCCCGAACAGGCACCCCTCGACGCGGTCGGCGCCGGCCATCAGCGCCAGTTCGGCCGCCGCCACCGCCGTCCCGCGATCGTTGTGCGGGTGGACCGAGATGCAGACGTACTCGCGGCGGGACAGGTGACGCCCCATCCACTCGAAGCGGTCCGCGTGCGTCGACGGCGTCGAACGCTCAACCGTGGCAGGCAGGTTGAGGATGATCTCGCGCCCCGGACCGGGCTGCCAGACGTCCATGACCGCCTCGCAGACCTCCAGCGCGAAGTCCAACTCCGTGTCGGTGAAGATCTCGGGGCTGTACTGGTAGCCGAACTCCGTTTCCGGGCCCAGCAGTTTGCCGGCGTACTCCACGACCAGCCGGGTGCCGTCGACCGCGATCTGCTTGATCTGGTCCTTGGAGCCGCGGAAGACGACGCGGCGGAAGACGGGGGCGGTGGCGTTGTACAGGTGGAGGGTGGCGCGCTTGGCGCCCTTCAGCGACTCGACCGTCCGCTCGATCAGGTCCTCGCGGGCCTGGGTCAGGACGGAGATCGTCACGTCGTCCGGGATCGCGCCCGGCTCCTCGATGATCGAGCGGACGAAGTCGAAGTCGGTCTGCCCGGAGGACGGGAAGCCGACCTCGATCTCCTTGTAGCCCATCTTGACCAGCAGGTCGAACATCGCGCGCTTGCGGGCGGGCGACATGGGGTCGATCAGGGCCTGGTTGCCGTCGCGCAGGTCGGTGGAGAGCCAGCGGGGGGCGGCGGTGATCCGGTTGTCCGGCCAGGTGCGGTCGGGGATGTCGACCTGGTCGTAGCGGCCGTACTTGTGGATCGGCATCGAACTGGGCTGCTGGCGATTGGCGCTCTGGGCCATGATGCGGGGGCTCCTCGTGTGTCCGCGAGTCCGGAGATCGGGATACGGGTCCGGAAGGGCGGCCGACGGCGCAACGCCAAAACGCCGCGGGGAGGGGGTCGGCCTCGACTACAGGCCCTCGCCGCGGCAGCTAAGGAGAAGCAGCCCGAAACGCATAGTGCTTCGCACCTTAGCCCAGACGGGGCCGATACGAGAACCCGTATCAGTATGCGGTCAGTATGCGGGCCCCGTCGAACGAATGGGACAAAAAGTGCGCCATACCACTTCTTGATGCGGTATGTACCGCCTTCGTTACAGGCATTCACCAATCAGGTTGCGGGTGGTGACAAGTGTGTGACGCAGTGCGATGGTGCCGTTCATGACCGCACACCACGGGGGCTTCGAGCCCGTCTTCTGCACCATCGTGCCGCCGCACGTCCTGGACACTCTCGCCCGGAACAGCGACGCCGCACTGTCGGATCCCGCGCGCCGCACCCTGGAGCGCGACTCCCTGGAACGCACCCGCCGCCGCCTGACCACTGTGATCGGCGCGACCGCGGTCGCCCCGGCCCCGGTCGCCGGCGAGCCGCACCGCACGATCTACGACGCCAAGCACGGCACCACCCTGCCCGGCACGAAGGTCCGCAGCGAGGGCCAGGACCCGGGCAAGGACGCCACCGTCAACCGCGCGTACGCCGGTCTGGGCGACACCTTCGACCTGTACCTGAAGGCGTACGGCCGCAACTCCATCGACGGCAACGGCCTGCCGCTCAACGCGTCCGTGCACTACGACAAGGATTACGACAACGCTTTCTGGAACGGCGAGCAGATGGTGTTCGGGGACGGCGACGGCGAGGTCTTCCTCGACTTCACCAGCTCCATCGACGTCATCGGCCACGAACTCACCCACGGCGTCACGCAGTACACCGCGAACCTCACCTACTACGGCCAGCCCGGCGCCCTCAACGAGTCGCTCTCGGACGTCTTCGGCTCCCTGATCAAGCAGCACGCGCTGGGCCAGAGCGCCGACCAGGCCGACTGGCTGATCGGCTCCGGCCTGCTCGCCCCGCGCGTCACCGGCGTGGCCCTGCGCTCGATGAAGGCCCCGGGCACGGCGTACGACGACGACGTCCTCGGCAAGGACCCGCAGCCCGCGACCATGGCGGGCTATGTCAAGACCAGCCAGGACAACGGCGGCGTCCACATCAACTCCGGTATCCCCAACCACGCGTTCTACCTGGTCGCCACCGAACTCGGCGGCAACGCCTGGGAACGCGCCGGACAGATCTGGTACGACACGCTCACGGGCGGGGAGTTGTCGTCGAACGCGACCTTCGCGGACTTCGCGAAACTCACGCTGACGACGGCGAAGGCCCGCTACGGCAGCGGCGCGGAACCGGACGCGGTGGCGAAGGCGTGGGAACAGGTCGGCGTGAAGACCACCTAGGTTCGCGGCACCTTCGCAGGACCGAGGCGGGGGGCCGTCCGGCCCTCGCCACCACCCCGCCCGGCGTACTAGACAGGAACCATGCGTATCCAGGTGAAACGGACGGGCGGGTTCGCGGGTATCGCGCGCCGGGCCGAGGTGGACACGGCGGGACGGTCCGACGCCGCCGAGCTGCGGGCCCTGGCCGAACGGGCGTTGACCGGGGGCGGAACCACGCCCCCGGCCGGGGTCCCGGACGGCTTCCACTACGAGATCACGGTCGACGGCCAGACCGTGCACATCGCGGATCCCCGACTGACCGAAGAACAGCGGGAGTTGATCCGGCTGGTGCTGAAGGAGGGGGCGTGAATGCCGTAACAACCCGTTCACGCCCGCCCGTTGACTTACGTTACCGACGGTACGGATGATCCCGCGCATGGCGATGATCCCGAACGAGACCGAGACCGCGAACCAGCGCCCGACATCCCAACTCCCCGCGTTCCCGGCGGACTTCCTCTGGGGCGTGGCCACCTCCGCACACCAGATCGAGGGCGCGGTGGACGAACGCGAACCCAACGTGTGGGACGTGTTCACCGCCGAACCGGGCCACATCAAGGACGGCTCGACGGCGGCGGTGGCCTGCGACCACTACCACCGCTACCGGGAGGACGTGGCCCTGCTGCGCGACCTCGGCGTGCGCGCGTACCGCTTCTCGATCTCGTGGCCGCGCGTCAACTCCCCCGGCGGGCTGGACTTCTACGACCGTCTCGTCGACGAACTGCGCGCCGCGGACATCGTCCCCGTGCCGACGCTCTTCCACTGGGACCTGCCGGTGACGCGGGACTGGCGGGAGCGGGACACCGCACACCGTTTCGCGGAGTACGTGTCGCTGGTCGCCGACCGCCTCGGTGACCGGGTCGCCAAGTGGATCACCCTCAACGAGCCCGCGGAACACACCCTGTTGGGCCACGCGCTGGGCGCCCACGCCCCCGGCCACAAGCTCCTCTTCGACGCGCTGCCGGTCGCCCACCACCAACTCCTCGCGCACGGCCTGGCGGTTCGGGCGCTGCGCGCGGCCGGGGCCACGGACGTCGGCATCGTCAACTCGCACGGCCCGACCTGGCCCGCCTCCCAGGAACCCGCGGACCTGGAGGCGGCGGCCTTCTACGACATCCTCCTCAACCGCCTGTTCGCCGAACCGGTGCTGCTGGGCGAATACCCGGACGGGATGGGCGGGTTCATGCCCGGCGACGTCGAGTCGGACCTCAAGGTCATCGCCGAACCCCTCGACTTCTACGGCGTCAACTACTATGCCCCGACCCGCGTGGGCGCCCCCCAGGGCACCGAGATCGAGTTCGGCGGCCTGACCATGCCCGCCGAACTCCCCTTCTCCGTACGGGACATCGAGGGCTACCCGGTCACCGACTTCGGCTGGCCGGTGGCGCCCGAGGGCCTCACCGAACTCCTCACCACCTTCCGGGACCGCTACGGCGACCGGCTCCCGCCCGTCGTCATCACCGAGAACGGCTGCTCCTACGAGGGCCTCGACGACCAGGAACGGATCACCTACCTCGACGGCCATGTCCGCGCGCTGCACGAGGCGTTGACGGCCGGGGTGGACGTGCGCGGCTACTTCGTGTGGTCGCTGCTGGACAACTTCGAGTGGGCGGAGGGGTACGCGCGCCGCTTCGGCCTGGTGCACGTGGACTTCGCGACCCAGCGGCGGACCCCGAAGGCGTCGTACGGCTGGTTCAGGGAGCTGCTGCGCGAACAGGGCGCGCAAGGAGCCCGCAGATGACGCCCGCGGAGCCGTCGGACGTCGAACAACCCTCGCCCGCACCGGAGTTGACCCGAACCCTGGCCGCGGACCCGCTCGCCGAACCCGTCGAACGGGTCACCCGCGGCTGGACCTACGCCCTCGCGGGCGCCAACGGGGCGATCTGGGTGGGCTGGTACGGCCCGCTGCAGATCCTGCTGGCCTCCCAGTCGGAGGACTTCGCACCCGGCACCGGCATGACCAAGGAGACGCTGCTGGCGTGGGTGGCGGGCGCGGGCGCGGTGGTGTCGCTGTTCGCCAACCCGCTGTTCGGCGCGCTCTCGGACCGCACGACGGCGCGTTGGGGCCGTCGTACGCCGTGGATCGTGGCCGGGGCGGGCGGCGGCGCGGTGTCGTTGCTGCTGCTGTCGGGGGCCTCGGGGCCCTGGACGATGGCGGCGGGCTGGTGCCTGGTGCAGCTGACCCTGAACGCGGCGTTCGCGGCGGTCACCGCGGCCGTGCCGGACCGGGTGCCGCGGCTCCAACGCGGCTCGGTGGGCGGGCGGTTGGGGGCGGTGCAGATCCTCGGCGTGGTCGTCGGGACGGGCCTGGCGACGGCGGCGGGCGGGGTGAAGGCGGGGTACGAGGCCTGCGCCGTGTGCGTCGTGGTGGGCGTGCTGCCGTACGTGCTGAAGTACCCCGACCTGCGGCTGCCGGCGGCGGCACGGCCGGCGTGGTCCTGGCGGGGCTTCCTGGCCGGTTTCTGGCTCAGCCCGCGCCGCCACCCCGACTTCGGCTGGGCCTGGCTGACCCGCTTCCTGATGAACCTGAGCAACGCCCTGGTGCTCCTGTACCTCCTCTACTACCTCCGGGACCGCCTCCACTACGGCGACCCCGAACAGGGCGTACTGATCCTCACGGCGGTGAACGGGGTCGCCCTGCTCGCGACCGTCGTGGTCGGCGGCGTGTGGTCGGACCGCACGGGCCGCCGCAAACCGTTCGTGGTGTGGTCCGGGGTCGTGATGGCCGCGGCGACGGCCCTGCTGGCGGCCTGGCAGAGCTGGCCGGGCACGATCGTCGCGGCGGCGGTCATCGGCGTCGGCTTCGGGGTCTTCACGTCGGTGGACTTCGCCCTGATGACGGACGTCCTGCCGACGGCGGTGGACCGCGGCAAGGACCTGGGCGTGATCAACGTCGCCAACGCCCTCCCCCAGGTCGCGGCCCCCGCGCTGGCGGCCCCGCTGGTGACGTACCTGGGCGGCTACCGGGTGCTGTTCCTGGTGGCGGCGGCGATCGGCCTGGCCGGGGCGGCGCTGGTGGGCCGAATCCGGGCCGTGGACTGAGCACGGCCACCCGCGACGGTCAGGGATGACCCCTAGGCAAAACCTCGGGGCGAAAAGCCCTACGACGCTGTCACACCCCCGACGTACTCTTGAACCACAAGGCTGCCGCACGCGGCAAGCACGCCGTACCGAGGAGGACGAGCAAGGCTACCGAGCCGGCCCATGACTCAGACACCCACAGCCCAGAACCCCGCGCGGGGACAGGCACGAGCACAGTTCACCGTCCCCGCCCAGCACCCCATGGTGACCGTGCTGGGTTCCGGCGACTCCCTCCTGCGCGTGATCGAAACGGCCTTCCCCGCGGTGGACATCCACGTCCGGGGCAACGAGGTCAGCGCCGTCGGCGACGCCCGCGAAGTCGCCCTGGTCCAGCGCCTGTTCGACGAGATGATGCTGGTGCTCCGCACCGGTCAGCCGATGACGGAGGACGCGGTGGAACGCTCGATCGCCATGCTCCGCACCAGCGAGAACGGCGAGGGTCCCGACGAGACCCCGGCCGAGGTGCTCACCCAGAACATCCTCTCCTCGCGCGGCCGCACCATCCGTCCCAAGACCCTCAACCAGAAGCGGTACGTCGACGCGATCGACAAGCACACGATCGTCTTCGGCATCGGCCCCGCGGGCACCGGCAAGACCTACCTGGCCATGGCCAAGGCGGTCCAGGCCCTCCTGTCCAAGCAGGTCAACCGCATCATCCTGACCCGCCCGGCGGTAGAGGCGGGCGAACGCCTCGGCTTCCTCCCCGGCACCCTCTACGAAAAGATCGACCCCTACCTGCGCCCGCTCTACGACGCCCTGCACGACATGCTGGACCCGGAGTCGATCCCGAAGCTGATGGCGGCGGGGACGATCGAGGTGGCACCGCTGGCATACATGCGTGGCCGCACCCTGAACGACGCCTTCATCATCCTGGACGAGGCCCAGAACACCTCCCCCGAGCAGATGAAGATGTTCCTCACCCGTCTCGGCTTCGAGTCGAAGATCGTGATCACGGGTGACGTGACGCAGGTGGACCTGCCGAGCGGGACCAAGTCGGGGCTGCGTCAGGTCCAGGACATCCTGGAGGGTCTGGACGACGTCCACTTCTCCCGCCTGTCGTCGCAGGACGTCGTACGGCACAAGCTGGTCGGCCGTATCGTCGACGCGTACGAGAAGTACGACAGCGAGAACGGTACGGAGAACGGCACCCACAAGGGCGCCCGGGACAAGCGGAAGTAGACCAGCACCACCATGTCGATCGACGTCAACAACGAGTCCGGAACCGAGGTCGACGAACAGGCGATCCTCGACATCGCCCGTTACGCACTCACCCGGATGCGCATCCACCCGCTCTCCGAACTCTCGGTGATCGTCGTGGACGAGGCCGCCATGGAGCAGTTGCACATCCAGTGGATGGATCTGCCGGGCCCGACCGATGTCATGTCCTTCCCGATGGACGAGCTGCGTCCGCCGGCGAAGGACGACGAGGAGCCGCCGCAGGGGCTCCTCGGTGACATCGTGCTGTGCCCGGAGGTCGCCGACAAGCAGGGCAAGGAAGCGCCGACGCAGCACTCCATGGACGAGGAGCTCCAGTTGCTCACCGTCCACGGGGTGCTGCACCTGCTCGGGTACGACCACGAGGAGCCGGACGAGAAGGCCGAGATGTTCGGTCTCCAGGCGGCCATCGTGGACGGCTGGCGCGCCGAGCACGGCCTGACGGGCCCGTCGCCCGCCCCGACCGTGTCATGAGCACCCAGCTCATCACCGGTGCCGTCGCCCTGGTCGTCGTCGCCTGGCTGGCCGCGTGCGCGGAGGCGGGGCTCGCGCGCGTGTCCAGCTTCCGCGCCGAGGAGGCCGTCCGGTCCGGGCGGCGCGGCAGCGCCAAGCTCGCCCAGGTAGCCGCCGACCCGACGCGCTATCTGAACGTGGCGCTGCTGGTGCGCGTCGCCTGCGAGATGGCCGCGGCGACCCTGGTCACGTACGCGTGCCTGAAGGAGTTCGACCGGACCTGGCAGGCGCTGCTGGTGGCGCTCGGCGTGATGGTCCTGGTGTCGTACGTCGCGGTCGGGGTCTCGCCGCGCACGATCGGGCGCCAGCATCCGCTCAACACGGCGACGGCGGCGGCGTACGTCCTCGTCCCGCTCGCCCGGATCATGGGCCCGATCCCGTGGCTGCTGATCCTCATCGGCAACGCGCTCACCCCCGGCAAGGGCTTCCGCCGGGGCCCCTTCGCCTCCGAGGCGGAGTTGCGCGCGCTGGTGGACCTGGCCGAGAAGGAGTCCCTGATCGAGGACGAGGAGCGCCGCATGGTGCACTCGGTGTTCGAGCTGGGCGACACCCTCGTACGGGAGGTCATGGTCCCGCGCACGGACCTGGTGGTGATCGAGCGCTACAAGACGATCCGCCAGGCCCTGACCCTGGCCCTGCGGTCGGGTTTCTCGCGCATTCCGGTGACCGGGGACAGCGAGGACGACATCGTCGGGATCGTGTACCTGAAGGACCTGGTCCGGCGTACGCACGTCGACCGGGACGCGGAGAGCGAGCTGGTGTCCACGGCGATGCGGCCCGCGGCCTTCGTCCCGGACACCAAGAACGCGGGCGACCTGCTGCGCGAGATGCAGCAGGCCCGCAACCACGTGGCCGTCGTGATCGACGAGTACGGCGGCACCGCCGGGATCGTCACCATCGAGGACATCCTGGAGGAGATCGTCGGCGAGATCACCGACGAGTACGACCGCGAACTCCCCCCGGTCTCCGAGCTGGGCGACGACCGCTTCCGCGTCACCGCCCGCCTCGACATCAGCGACCTCGGCGAGCTGTACGGCTTCGAGGCGTACGACGACGAGGACGTCGAGACGGTGGGCGGCCTGCTGGCGAAGGCGCTGGGCCGGGTGCCGATCGCCGGGGCGTCCTCGGTCGTGGAACTCCCGGACGGCCGCGAGCTGCGGCTGACGGCGGAGGCGGCGGCCGGCCGCCGGAACAAGATCGTGACGGTACTGGTGGAGCCCCTGACCCCCGCGGTACGGGGCCCGAAGGCGGAGGAGGCGAAGGCCGAGTGACCCCCCAGGAACTGCGCTCCTTCTGCCTCTCCTTCAACGCGGCGGTCGAGGACTTCCCGTTCGGCCCGGAGACGTCGGTCTTCAAGGTCCAGGGCAAGCTCTTCGCCCTCACCACCCTGGACGCCCGCCCCCTGACGGTGAACCTGAAGTGCGACCCGGACGACGCGGTACGGCTGCGCCACGACCACCCGGGCCTGATCATCCCCGGCTACCACATGAACAAGCGCCACTGGAACACGGTCACGGCGGACGGCGGCCTTCCGGACGCCCTGCTGCGCGAACTGGTCGAGGATTCCTACGACTTGGTCGTCGCGGGGCTGCCGCGCGCGCAGCGGCTACGACTGGACCGGCCCTGACATCGCTCCCGGCCGCCGGGTGACCTTGGTCGGCATCCGGCTCCGTATGCTCTGAGCATGACCGACAGCAGCGCGCTCGACCCCGAAGACCGGAAGATCGTCACCCTGGCCCGTTCCGCGCGGGCCCGTAATGGTGTGCCCGAGGGGGCGGCCGTGCGGGACGAGACCGGCCGTACGTATGTGGCCGGAACCGTGTCCCTCGACTCGCTCCAACTGAGCGCGCTGCGGACGGCGGTGGCCATGGCGGTGGCCTCGGGGGCGAAGTCGCTGGAGGCCGCGGCCGTGGTGACGGAGTCGGCGTCCGCGGCGGCGGAGGACCTGGCGGCGGTGCGCGACCTGGGCGGACCCGGGACGCCGGTGCTGGTGGCGGGGACCGACGGAGTGGTCCGGGAGACGGTCCCGGCGAGCTGAGCGCCGCCCCCGCGCTACCGCTCGACTTCGGCCACATTCACGGCTGTTGGCGGTAGGGCCCGGCCTTCTCTTGCAATCTCCCGCCCCTGGCGTCTCAATGGGACCGGCGTTTTTGACGGGCAGTCAGATTACTCGCACGTCAGGATCCGCGATTCCGCGTACATCCGCACACATTGGAATCCACGGATCCGCGAGACCGTCATCGACGACCCCCCAACCCCCCACCCCACATGGCAGTCCCCCCACGAGGGAAGGGAACCCGATGAGACGCACACGACTGGGCATGAGTACGGCCCTGGTCGCGGCCTGTGCCGCGACCGGGCTCGCCTTCGCCCAGACCGCATCCGCCGTCACCCCCCAGACGGCGACGATCACCGCGGACTGCGGCTTCCTGGGCGGTGGCGAGGCAACCCTCACCGCCACCCAGGACGGCACCGCGGCGACCCTGACGCTCAGCTCCACCGCGATCACCAGCCCGATCGCGCTGGACGCGGACACCATCACCGCCGACCTCACCCTGGTGAACAACACCAACGGCGGCACCGTCTCCTTCGCCGGCACGGAGAACCCGGCCATCGCGGCGGGCGGCGGAGTCACGGTCGGACCGCTGAACGGCACCGTCGCCTCCGGCGACAGCCTGGAGGCGTACGGCGGCACGCTCCAGCTGACGGTGCTGGGCATCGCCATCACGTGCACGGCGACCGCACCGCAGTCGCCGGGCCCGTTCGTGTTCGACTGAGCCGTATCCCCTAGGGAAGCGCGGTCCCGGCCGCTACAGCGCGTCGGGGCCGCGCTCGCCCGTGCGGACCCGGACGACGGTCTCGACCGGCACCGCCCAGACCTTGCCGTCGCCGATCTTGCCGGTCTGCGCGGCCTTGACGACGGCGTCGATGGCGAGGTCGGCGGTCGCGTCGTCGACCACGATCTCGATGCGGACCTTGGGCACGAGGTCGACCTGGTACTCGGCCCCGCGGTACACCTCGGTGTGGCCGCGCTGACGGCCGTACCCACTGGCCTCGGTGACGGTCAGGCCGTGCACGCCGAGTTCCTGGAGTGCGGTCTTGACCTCGTCGAGCCGGTGGGGCTTCACGATGGCGGTGATGAGCTTCATGCCTGGCTCTTGACCTTCTGGGCTGAGGACGAAACAGCGGACGTGACCGGGGCGCCGTGGCCCAGGACGCCGTGATCGTATGCGGTCTCGGCGTGCACCGTAAGGTCCAGGCCGGTGTGCTCGTGCTCCTCGTCCGCGCGGAAGCCCATCGCCCTGTCGATCGCCCTGCCGATTCCGTACGTCACGGCGAAGGCGTACACGGCCACGACGGCCACCGCGACGGCCTGCTTGCCGAGTTGGGCGAGCCCGCCGCCGTAGAAGAGGCCCTCGGGTCCTTCGGTCATGGTGGCGGTGGCGAAGAGGCCGATGAGCAGGGTGCCGATGACACCGCCGACGAGGTGGACGCCGACGACGTCGAGGGAGTCGTCGTAGTCCAGCTTGAACTTCCAGCCCACAGCGTACGAGCAGACGGCACCGGCGGCGAGACCGACGACCAGGGCGCCGAGGAGCGAGACCGAGCCGCAGGACGGGGTGATCGCGACCAGGCCCGCTACGGCGCCGGAGGCCGCACCCAGGGTCGTCGGATGGCCGTCGCGCTTCTGTTCGACGAAGAGCCAGCCCAGGAGGCCGGTGCAGCCGGCGGCGAGGGTGTTGAGGAAGACGGCGGCGGCGAGGCCGTTGGCGCCGAGAGCCGACCCGGCGTTGAAGCCGAACCAGCCGAACCAGAGCAGGCCCGCGCCGAGCACGACCATGGGGAGGTTGTGCGGGCGCATGGCGTCCTTCTTGAAGCCGAGCCGCGGGCCCAGGACCAGGCAGAGGGCCAGTCCGGAGGCGCCGGAGGCGATCTCGACGGGGAGGCCGCCGGCGAAGTCGAGGGCGCCGAGGTGGTGCAGGATCCAGCCGCCAGGGCCCCACACCCAGTGGGCGACGGGAACGTATACGAGCAGCGCCCAGACGGGCACGAAGACGAGCCAGGCGGAGAATTTCGCCCGGTCGGCGATCGCACCGCTGACGAGGGCGGCGGTGACGATCGCGAAGGTGAGCTGGAAGGTGGCGAAGAGGAGGGTGGGGACGGTGCCCTGGACGCTGTCGGGGCCCAGGCCGCTCATGCCGACGTGGCTCAGGTCGCCGATGAGCCCGCCGCCACTGTCGTGGCCGAAGGCGAGGGAGTAGCCGACGGCCAGCCACACGACCGTGACCAGGGCGATCGACACGAAGCTCATCATCAGCATGTTGAGGACGCTCTTCGTGCGGACCATGCCGCCGTAGAAGAGGGCCAGGCCCGGGGTCATCAGCAGGACGAGGGCGGTGGCGGCGAGCAGCCAGGCGGTGTCACCGGTGTCGATACGGGACACGGCTTGCGCGGCGGCGAGGGGCACGGTCGTCTCCATGGTCTCCGTCGAGGTGCGGGCTCGTCAGAGGGTCACCGGGGTGCGTTTCCGATCGCGTACGTGCGTGTTTCCGTGACGTTTCATTGCATGGAGGTTTCCGGATCCTCACTCTCCCTCCCGCGGTCGGGCGCTTGTACGGCAGGGCTCTGTGGATCAGGGAGAATGGGCGCCATGAGCGTTCGCAGTCAGTCATCCGAGCCGCCGGTTTCTTCGGGGGCACCCCACCGCGCCGGCTTCGCCTGCTTCGTGGGCCGCCCCAACGCGGGCAAGTCCACTCTTACGAACGCTCTGGTCGGCCAGAAGGTCGCGATCACCGCGAACCAGCCGCAGACCACGCGGCACACGGTACGGGGCATCGTGCACCGGCCCGACGCCCAGCTGATCCTGGTCGACACCCCTGGCCTGCACAAACCGCGCACGCTGCTGGGTGAGCGGCTGAACGACATCGTCCGCACGACGTGGGCCGAGGTCGACGTCATCGGCTTCTGCCTGCCCGCGAACGAGAAGCTCGGTCCCGGTGACCGTTTCATCGCGAAGGAGCTGGCGTCGATCAAGAAGACGCCGAAGATCGCGATCGTCACCAAGACCGACCTCGTCGACGGCAAGACCCTCGCCGAGCAGCTCATCGCGATCGACCAGCTCGGGCGGGAGCTGGGGTTCGAGTGGGCGGAGATCGTGCCGGTGTCGGCGGTCGGCGACAAGCAGGTGTCGCTGCTGGCGGACCTGATCGTGCCGCTCCTGCCGGAGGGCCCGGCCCTCTACCCCGAGGGCGACCTCACCGACGAGCCCGAGCAGGTCATGATCGCGGAACTGATCCGCGAGGCCGCGCTGGAGGGGGTGCGGGACGAGTTGCCGCACTCCATCGCGGTGGTGGTGGAGGAGATGCTCCCGCGCGAGGACCGCCCCGCCGACAAGCCCCTCCTCGACATCCACGCCTTCGTGTACATCGAGCGCCCCAGCCAGAAGGGGATCATCATCGGGCCGAAGGGGAAGCGGTTGAAGGAGGTGGGGATCAAGTCCCGCAAGCAGATTGAGGCGTTGTTGGGGACGCCGGTGTTCTTGGATCTGCACGTGAAGGTGGCGAAGGACTGGCAGCGGGATCCCCGGCAGTTGCGGAAGTTGGGGTTTTGAGCGGTTGGCGGCTGCGGGCCCGGTGGCAAGGGGCCGCCGACGCAAAGGCGCGCGAGATCCGCGGCGCCGGAAAAGCGGGGCGCAGCCCCTGCTTTTAGGGGCGCGGGGAACTGCGCGAGCAGCCACGACGCACGCCGCAGCCGCCAGCCGGCCCCCGCACCCCCGAGCACCGAGCACCGAGCGATCAGGCGCCCTGCCGAAACCCGATCGTCGGCACGGCCCGCCGCCGCGGCCACACCGCCTCCCCCACCCCCTCCGGAAGCACCCCCTCCAAGAACGCATACCGCCCCAACGCCGTGGGCGACTGCGCGGACAACCCCCGCACCTTCCCCCACCACGCCGCGATCTCCGCCCACCCGGGCGCCGACAACGACCCCCCGAACTCCTGCACGGACAGCGCCGCCGTGAGCCCCGCGAAGGCGAGCCGGTCGGCAAGCGGCCACCCCGCCAGCGTGCCCGTCACGAACCCGGCGACGAACACGTCCCCCGCCCCGGTCGGATCCAGCGCCTCGACCTCGATCGCGGGCACCTCCGCGCTCTCCCCGGTCCGCCGGTCCACCGCGTACGCCCCCTCCGCGCCCAGCGTCACGACCGCGAGCGGTACGTACGAGGTCAGCGCGTGCGCGGCGGCACGCGGACACGTCGCGCCCGTGTACCGCATGGCCTCCTCCGCGTTGGGCAGGAACGCCTCGCAGTGTTCGAGGTCGGCGAGGCCCGCGAGGTCCCACGCGCCACTGTCGTCCCAGCCGACGTCGGCGAAGATCCGCGTGCCCTTGCTCGCGGCCTGGGCGATCCAGGGGGCGCGTACGCCGGGCGTGAGCGAGGCGACGGCGGCGCGGGCGAGCGGCGGGCAGTCGGGGGCGGGCTCTTCCGGGGGCGGCTCGTGGCCGTGCGAGACCATCGTGCGTTCGCCCTCGTACGCCATGGAGACGGTGACCGGCGAGTGCCACCCCGGCACCGTACGGGAGGGGGTGAGGTCGATGCCCTCGCCGTGCGCGAGCACGTCCCAGCAGTACTCGCCGTAGTGGTCGTCGCCGAACGCCGCCGCGAGCGAGGTGCGCAGGCCGAGCCGGGCCAGCGCGGTGGCCATGTTGGCGACGCCGCCGGGGCTGGAGCCCATGCCGCGGGCCCAGGTCTCGGTACCGCGGACGGGAGCGGTGTCGAGCCCGGTGAAGACGATGTCCAGGAAGACCGTGCCGGTGAGGTAGACGTCCCAGGGCGGGTCCCCGGGGGCACGCTGTCCGGCCAGGGGGTCGACCTGGCCGGGGCGGTGCGATCCCTCTCCGGGGGACGACGGGCCGGCGGCGGTCCCGTTGGACGACAGGACGGGCGGGGGCGGGGTCACAACTGGCTCCCTGAGCATGGTGCGGATCAGGCCAGTGTGCACCACGGCACGGTCCGTACGCCGCCCACCGCACCGTCCACCGCACCGCGCGTCGCACCGTCCACCGCACCGCGCGTCGCACCGTCCACCGCACCGCGCGTCGCGCCCAGCGCGGCTACCAGCGCGGTACGGCCGGTGTCCGCCACCCCGGCTCCGCGACCCGCATCGCCGCGGCGTCGTCGCGGTCGCGCAGGGAACCGTCGTCGTCGAGCCAGCGCCGGTGCAGGAACTCCAGCCGGTCGCGGTCGAGTTCGACGCCGAGGCCGGGTGCGTCGGAGACGGTGACCTTGCCGTCCGTGAACGTGATCCGCTCGGTGATGACGTCCTCGGACTGCCACGGATAGTGGGAGTCGCAGGCGTGGTGCAAGTTCGGGACGGTGGCGGCGACATGGGTCATCGCGGCCAGCGAGATGCCGAGGTGGGTGTTGGAGTGCATGGACACCCCGACCCCGAACGTCCGGCAGATCGCGGCGAGTTGCTGGGTGTTGCGCAGTCCGCCCCAGTAGTGGTGATCGGACAGGACGACCTGCACGGCGCCCTTGGTGAACGCCTCCGGGATCTCCGCGAACGTCGTCACACACATGTTGGTGGCCAGCGGCACTCCCGTCCGCGCGGCGACCTCGGCCATGGCGGGCGTGCCGAGCGCCGGGTCCTCCAGATACTCCAGGACGTCTCCCAGCTCCTCCGCCACCTTCAGCGAAGTCGGCACGGACCAGGCGCCGTTGGGGTCGAGCCGCAGCGGGTGCCCGGGGAACGCCTCGGCCAGCGCGCGGATCGCCGCGATCTCCTCGTCCGGCGGGAAGACACCGCCCTTGAGCTTGAACGAGGTGAACCCGTACCGCTCGGTGAACTTCCGCGCCTGCTCGACGACTCCGGCCGGGTCGACGGCGGCGCCCCAGTCGTCCTTCTCCGCCGCGACACCCGCCGGGTGCTCGGCCCACTTGTAGAACAGGTAGGCGCTGTACTCGACTTGGTCGCGCAGCTTGCCGCCGAGCAGCACGTGCACGGGCAGCCCGAGCGACTTGCCGAGGGCGTCCAGCGCGGCGACCTCGAAGGCGGAGACGACGGACAGCCGCAGCTTGTCGGCGGTCTGCACGCCACGCAGCCCACCGACGTCGACCTGCCCCGAAACCCGGGACTGATCAACGCCCACTTCATCGGCGACGGTGAACAGCCCGTTCAGATCACCGACTTGACGCCCCGTCAGTTTCTCCGCGAACGGCCGTGCCAACTCAAGGTACTTGGCATCACCGTAGGTCTCACCGACACCGACAACACCCCCCGCGGTGACCAGCTCAACGATCAGCCGGGGCGTGTAAGGCTGGTGCACGCCTTGGGTGTTGAGCAACGGCGGATCGGCGACGAGGATAGGCGTGAGCCGAACGTCGACGATGGTCAAATCACGGGCGGTGGCGGTGCTGGTCACAGGGCGGCTCCTACGAGTTCGAGTCCGGCGGCGAGCAGGGTCTTGAGGTCGCCCAGGTCCTCGGCGGACGGGTCGGTCAGCGGCGCCCGCACCGGCCCGACGGGACGGCCGCGCAGCCGGGCGGCGGCCTTGACGAGCGAGACGGCGTAACCCGGCCGCCGGTCGCGCAGTTCGACGAAGGGGACGTAGAACTCCCGCAGCAGCCGGTCGAGTTCGGCGTGGTCGCCGCGCTGGAGGGCGGCGAAGAAGGCGTCGGCGATCTCGGGGGCGAAGGCGTGCACGGCGGAGGAGTACGCGGGGATGCCGACGGTGGCGTAGGCGCGGGCCTGGATCTCGGCGGTGGCGGCGCCGTTGAAGAAGAGGAAGCCGTCGGGGGCGGCGAGGGTGAGGCGTTGCAGCCGGTCGAGGTCGCTGTGCCCGTCCTTGAGCCCGACGACGGTGGGGATGGCCGCGATCTTCTTCAACGACTCGACGCTGAAGGCGACTTGGCCGCGCTGGTAGGCGATGAGCGGCAGCCGGGTACGGGCGGCGAGCTGCCGCACCTGCTCGACCAGGCCGTCCTGCGGGGCGGCGACGAGGTAGTGCGGCAGCACGAGCAGCGCGTCCGCCCCGGCGTCCTCGGCGATCCGCGCGAACCGGGCGGCCTGGGCCCACCCGTACCCGACCCCGGCGACGACCGGGACGCGACCGGCGGTCACCTCGACGGCGGCGGTGACGACCTGCCGGTACTCGTCCTCGTCGAGGGAGAAGAACTCCCCGGTGCCGCAGGCGGGAAAAACGGCGCCGGGTCCCGCGGCCACCTGCGCGGCGACGTGCGCCCGAAACCCCTCCAGGTCAAGGGAGCCGTCGGCATGGAAGCTGGTCAGCGGAAACGACAACACCCCGCCGGCCATACCAAGACGCAGCCGCTCGACGACGGCACCGGCACCGGCATCGCCCGCTGCCGAGCCGGTACGGCTGCCCGGATCCGCACTCACCACTGCCACTCATCTCCCCACGTGAACGCAATCTACGTATGAAGACAGAGATTAGATAGACGAACGCAAGGCGTCAATGGCACGACACACTCCCCACCGCCGTCCGCCCCTACGATCACTGCATGCCGGAGGAACCCGAAGAGTCCGTGGACGAGCGTGGCGGCGGCGTGCGCGAGGTGAAGTCCGCAGGTCGCACGGTCGAGGTGCTGGAACTGCTGGCCGCCCGCGGCGACCGCCCCGCCCGCCTACAGGAACTCGCCGCCGAGCTGGGCGTCCCGCGCAGCTCCATGTACGCCCTGCTCCAGACCCTGATCGGCCGCGGCTGGGTCCGCACGGACATCACGGGTTCGCTGTACGGCATCGGCATCCGCGCCCTGCTGACCGGCACGAGCTACCTGGACTCGGACCCGCGCGTCAGAGCCGTACGCCCCTACCTGGACGAGGCGTCCGAGACCCTCGGCGAAACCCTGCACATGGGCCGCCTGGACGGCACGGACGTGGCATACCTGGCGACCCGGGAGTCCCACGAATACCTCCGCACGATCAGCCGAGTGGGCCGCCGCCTCCCCGCCCACGCAGGAGCCCTGGGCAAGGCCCTCCTGGCCCAACGCCCACCCACGGCCCTCCCCCCGGGCCCATACGAACGCCTGACCCCCCACACCCACGTAACCCGCGAGTCCCTGACAGAGGACCTGACCCTGACCCAAACCCGCGGCTACTCGATCGACCGGGAGGAAGCGGTCCCCGGCATCATCGGCTTCGGCTTCGCCCTCCGCTACGACACCCCCGCCCAGGACGCCATCAGCTGCTCGGTACCGGTATCCCGCCTGACACCGGGGAGGGAGGAGCGAATCGTGGCGGTCATGCAGGACACCAGGGAGAAGATCGAGGCTATGGGGGGGGGGGGAGGGGGTGGG
>LJCV01000071.1 GCA_001298575.1 Actinobacteria bacterium OK074 | reverse complement strand
CCGCATACGCCGATTGCTGCGGCGATCATCAGCACCCCTGCGACCAGGATCTCTTTGCGCAGGCGTTTCATGGCGTCGCCCGGTTGACCTTGGCGGGTTCCAGGTCGGGCGGGAGTTCGTCCGTGGGGACGAATTCGGCGAAGTCGTCGATGCGGCGCCGGTAGTGGCGGTGGGGGGTTTCCTTGAGGTGGGCTTCCATCCAGTCTTCTACGTTGCTGGGGTGGGCGTGGGGGCCGGAACTCGCTCCGCAGGGTTGTTCGTCGCCGGCCACGCACTCCGCCGAGTATTCGGGTTCGACGGTGGGGTCCTGGCGGGTCGTGTATTTCACGAAACGGTAGACGGCTCTCGTCATTTCAACGTCCCCCGCTGGCTTTGGGCGTTGCGCTCGGCCACGGCGGCGGAGAGGGTGTCCGAGGTGGTGGCCGGTTCGACGTGCTCCGGGGGGACGTCCCACTCCAGGCCGCCTTTCAGCGGGCGGAGTTGGATATATCTGCCGACGTGGCCCATGACCCGGCCCACCTTCCCGTTGCGAGTGTCTTTCGCGATGGTGCCGACGTCCGGTTTCGTGGTCATGAGATCAGCCGCCTCAAGCCGGCTTGCACGGCACGGAGGTCGACGGTGTCGGGGTCGGCCCAGCCGCCGGGGGGTTCCCATCGCGGCAGCTCCGAGTTGGCGAACTCCCGTATCCACATGGCCAGTTGCGTCGTCGTGTCGTCCGGCGCGTGCTCGGTCGTGGTGGTCGTCGTCTTACTGGTCATGGTCGGTTGCCGTGCCCCTTCATACAGTCGCACTTAAGCCCTCTGTAGTCATTCCACTACCGAGGCGATTTAGCGTGACTTACGGTGGAGGCACTCTTCAAGCTACTGGGGAAGAAGGAGGGGTTGGGAGAACCGTGGTCAATCGCAAGGAGTTGCATCCCGAGAGCAGTCCCCGCGCGGCGTACGGGGCCCGTCTCCGCAGGCTGCGGGAGAAGCGTGGCTGGACCCAGGACGACGTGGCCGACCAGCTGTCATATTCCAGCCAGCATATGTCGGCAATCGAAACTGCCTACAAGCCGCCAACCCTGATTTTCTCGCGCAAGATCGATGTCATCTTCGGCCTCGTCGGCACTGACGACTCGTTCGAGACCGAGTGGCACGCCATGCGGCAGCGCAGCCTGCTGGAGGGCTTCCCGGAGTACGTGGTGTACGAGGCCAAGGCGGCGGAGCTTCGGTTGTTCATGCTCGGGATCATTCCCGGCCTGCTCCAGACACCCGCGTACGCGAACGCGGTGGCGGCCGAGGACGTCCGCCGGGGCACCGTCACGCCCGAACAGGCCGAGGAACGCGTCTCGTTCCTGGCGGAGCGACAGGCGGCGCTGGTGCGGCCCCGCCCGCCCACGATCATTGCGGTGATGGACGAGAGCTGTATCCGTCGTCCCGTGGGCGGACCCGAGGTCATGGACGCCCAGTTGGCGCGCCTGATCGAGTTCGCCGAACTGCCCAACACCGTGTTGCAGATCGTGCCGTTCTCCGTGGGGGAGCGTCGTCCGTTCGACCTGCCGCTCAACATCCTGACGATGCCGGACCGTTCGCTCATGGCCTACGCCGAGTCGGCCCTTCGCGGTCACCTGGAACGCGAAAGCTCGTTCGTGGTTCCCCTGCTGGCGTCCTACCATCAACTACAGGCCGAAGCGCTGTCGCAGGCGGCTTCCGTGGCCATGATCGAGCAGGCACGAAAGGGCACCCCGTGAGCACCGAATCCCCCCGCTGGTTCAAGTCCTCCTACAGCTCCAACGGCGGCGACTGCGTCGAGATCGCCGCGAACCTGGTCGCCTCGCGCGGCATAGTCCCCGTCCGTGACTCCAAGCACCTGACCGGTCCGGTGCTGGGCTTCACGGGCGCCTCCTTCTCCTCCTTCGTGGAGGGTGTCAAGGCCGGTGAGTTCGTTGCTGACTGAGGTGTACCCCGACTGGTTCAAGTCCAGCTACAGCAGCAACGGTGGCGCGTGCGTCGAGGCCGCCGTCAACCTCGTCGCCTCCCACGGCATCGTCCCGGTTCGTGACTCCAAGAACCCGGCCGGTCCTGTCCTGGGCATCCCAACCGCCGCCTTCTCCACCTTCGTGGCGGGCGTCAGGGCCGGGGAGTTCGCCGCCGACTGACGCGGTACCGAGAGCGCTGCCCGAGCCCCGCCACTCCATCCCCTTCGGAGCGGCGGGGCTGTTCCGTGTCCGGGCAGGGCGAACCCGGACGAGCGCTGAGCAGGCAGCCGAGCGCACAGGCCGCAGTCGTTCAGCGCAGGAGCTTTGTCGCGAGGTCGCGGAGAGGCTCGGCGAGGTGGGGGTGGTCGCCGAGCGTGGCGCGGTGCAGCAGGCGGGCCGCGACGTAGAGCTGGGCCCGGTGTCCGTCAGGGGTGTCGAGGACGGGGAAGTGGTCGTGCACTTTCTGGGCGAGGCCGGAGACGGGCAAGCTGTAGCAGTAGAGGGTGGCCGCGTCGGTGCCGACGGGCCCGCGGCCCCAGAGTTCCCAGTCCAGGATGGAGAGGGGATCGAGAAGGTTCGCCCAATGGAGGTCGCCGTGAACGGTTTCCCACCGCTGAATACGGACATCGGCGTCGTCACCGAAGGCAGCATGCACGCGGAGGTCGACCTTGTCCTGGTCGGTGCTGATGCGCTGGGTGGGGGTGGAGGCCAGGCGCAGCAGAGCATCGTGGAGGCCATTCCACCAGCCATCGGACGGGTCGAGGCCCGGCCGGGCTGTATCGGTGGGTGAGCACGGCGTTCCGGGAAGGATCGTCATGACTTCGGCTCGTTGGCGGCGCCAGTCGCCTTCCGCCCATTCGTAGACGTCGAGCACGCGTGGTTTGGGCAGCCCGTGCACGTGGTTGGCGTCGGCGTTTCCGGTCCAGGCGTGGCCCTGGGCCCACTGGGTCTGTTCGGAGACGACACGGAGCCAGCTGGAGCCGTCGGGGGCGACGGCGGGTGCGCTGATGGAGCGGTCGCGCCAGCCGAAGACGGGGTCGGCGGTGATGGTCAGGTCGAAGTGATCGGCGGCGCGCTCCAGGTTCTGGCGCATCCAAACGCGGAAGCGGCGGTCCGCCTCGGCGATGTCGTGGGGTCCAGTGGTCGTCACGGGATGATGTGGCGCAGGTAGGCGGAGGGGTTCGTCAGGTAACGGCGCCAGTGGTCGACCAGTTCCAGATCATCCCATTTCGCTCGCCGGAAGCCGTGGTCCCCGACTTCGATGATGTCCGCACCTGGTGTGCTGGCGAGGACGGGGGAATGGGTGGCGCAGATGACCTGTGCTCCGATCTCTCCCAGTTGGTGCATCAGCCCGACGAGTTGGAGGCAGGAGCTGAAGGACAGGGCTGCTTCGGGTTCGTCCATGACGTAGAAGCCGGGGGCGTCGAACATGGCCTGGAACATGGTGAGGAAGCCCTCACCGTGACTCATGGCGCTGGTGTCCTGGTCCCAGTAACCGGGAACGCCACCGAGGTTCTCGGTCATGTCGAACGCGGTCTCGGCCCGCAGGAAGAAACCCTTCTTGTTGCGGCGGGGGCCGGCGAGCATCCGTGCTCCGGCGCTGGTGGTGTCGGCGCGGAGGACTTCGCCCAGAGGCGTCTTCGTCGGATCGGGGCGTCCTCGGAGCCGGGCGAGGCGTCCGCCGTAGGCGTCGAGTTTGAAGCTCTCGGCGATTGCTTCGACGAGGGTGGACTTGCCCGAGCCGTTGTCGCCGACCAGGAAGGTGACGGGGTGGGTGAAGGCCAAGCCGTGTTCCAGGAGTTGGGCGACGCAAGCGACGGTGAAGGGCCACCGGCCGCGTTCGGTGTGGGCAGGGGCCAGAGCTTCCGGTACGTACACCCGGTCGACGAACACGCGGCTCCTAGTCGTAGTTCGGCTGGCAGCCCCCATTGGGAGTGCAGGGGCCGGTGCCGGTCGGCCAGCAGGAGGGGGCGCAGGCCGGTCCGCACGACGGCCCGCACTGTGGATCGCACGGGTCCTTCTTCCCCTTGCCGGCTGTGCCCGGCTCTCGCGCGGCGAAGTCCGCTTCCAACTCGGACCTCACCTGCTGGGCCTGCGGGCTCGCCAGGATATCGGCAAGTGCGGCGTCCATGACGTTGCCGACCGGCAGCCACCGGGAGAACACGCAGGGCCATACCGCGCCATCCGGGGATATGGCGATCACGCCGGAGGTGCAGCGGCCGCACAACTGCGAGGTGTCCGGCCTGCTTTCGCGGACGCCGCGGCCGACCTGCCGCAGCCGGTCCACGCCGATCTCCTGGACGCCGAGGGTGACCAACTCGCGCTGGGCTGCGGCCACTCGCTGTCCCTTCCGGAGATCAATGACTCCCGCCCGGACCGGAATGTCGCGCCGCACGGCTTCGGCGACGTTGGCCTTGGTACGGGCGTGACTGGGACGTCCGGTGATGGCGGAGTGTTCGGCGGGGTCGTCCGAGTAGTAGCTGGTGGCCAGGGACACTCCGGCGCGCTCCAGCAGCGGCCACAGAGTGGCGGGGACGTGAACGAGGTTGGAGAAGATTTCTACCCGCAGGCCCTGGTCGAGGGCACGTTCAACCAGGACGGGCAAGTCCGGGTGGAGCATTGGTTCGCCGCCGATGAACTGCACCATGGTTACGCCGTAGGAGGCGAGCTGATCGATCACGCGATGCCAGTCGCTCGGGCTCATGCTCCCGTGGGTGCCCTGGGGCCCGGACTCGGCGTAGCAGTGCTCACACCTCAGCTGGCACTTACCGGTGATCTCCAGCCAGGCGAAGTTGAGTTCAGGCATTCCTTTCCTCTCCCGTGAGCGGACAGGAGCCCGCGGTCCGAACAAGGCGATACCCCAACCCCCGCCCGGTCACGCCCGGTCACGCCTGGTAACCCATGCCGAAGATCCGACTTCGCTATGTTCCTGTGGATCAGCACATCGATGCCGTACCTGACCCTTCGCGCCGCGGGACAGGGTGACGCCCGCCGCCAAGGGGTGCCGGGGAACGCAGCGCATCGTGCACGCGGGGGAGGTGCCCGCGCCCGACGAGGTCGCCGTGCTGCTCGGCGTGGCCGCGGGCGGGACCGTCGTCGTACGCCGCCGGGTCATCGAACTCGACGGTGAGCCCTGTGAGTTGACGGACGCCTACTACCCCCTCGCCTCCTTCATGGCGAACCCCTTCCTTCTCGACCGAACCCGTTGACGGAACGTCATCGAGCTTCGTCAATCAGTGAACCGGGCAAGGGAGTTGGCGGGTACCGTGGCGAGCGCGCGGAGCCGTATATCGGGTATACGAGGGCAGGACGCCATGACCCAGCGCACTGCGAACCACCAGCTCAAAGCACTGATCGACGAGTCCGGGCTGCCGTACGACGGCGTCGCCCGCGCCGTGAAGGCCGTGGCGTTGGAGAGCGGCCAACGCCTGGGCACCAACAAGTCGGCCGTCCACCACTGGACGCTCGGCGCGACCCCGGCCGGGCCCACCATCGGCTACCTGGCCGAAGCGCTGTCCCGCCGCCTGGGGCGCCGGATCACCCGCGAAGACCTCGGACTCGGTTCCCCGGCCGGGGGCGAAGATGACAGCATCGGGCTGACGCTGGACTTCGATCCCATCGAGACGCTGACCGCCATCGGGGAGGCCGACGTGAACCGCCGCCGATTCCTGGCCGCCTCCGCCTACTCCATGGCCGCGGCGACCCTCCCGCCGGCGACCGTCCAGGAAGCCGCCGCCCGCACCCGCACGGTCAGCGGCGGCGGAGTCGCCGGGCGAGCCGACGTCGCCGCGGTCCGCGACATGGTGAAGCTCTTCATGGACATGGACGAACGCCACGGCGGACAGCACGGACGGGCCGCCTTCGTGCAGTACCTCATCACCGACGTCGCGCAGCTGTGCCGGGGCCGGTTCGCAGGCGACGACGTCCGCGCCGAGGCGCTCTCGGTCGCCTCGGCGGCGGCCCACCTGTGCGGCTGGAAGGCGTACGACAGCGGCGAGCAGGGGCTCGCCCAGCGCTACTACCTCCAGTCCCTCGCGCTCGCGCGGGCCTCCGGCGTTCCCGGGCAGGACGGGTTCGTGATGCGCACCATGTCCCAGCAGGGCATGAAGCTGCACCGGCCCGAGCACTGCCTTGCCCTGGCCGAGACCGGCTGGGGCCGTGCCAGGGGCCGCGTCGGCCGGCAGGTCGAGGCACTGTTCGCCGTCACCCACGCGCACGCGCTCGCCAAGACCGGCCAGACCTGGCGCGCCCTCGCGGGCGTCCAGCTTGCCGAGACCGCGTTGGCGGCCGGGTCCGGGGACGAGGTGCCGTTCTGGGCCCTGGTGTGGGGGCCGCCGGTGGCCACCGTCCACTCCCGTACGGCGAAGGTCTTCGAGACCCTCGGTGACCGCCCGAACGCCGCCCACCAGTACGCCACCGCGGCGGCCAGCCGGCCCGGGGCGACGTACGCGCGGATCATCGCCCTCGATCTGGTCGCCCAGGCCGAGCAGCAGGCCAAGCAGGGCAGCATCGAGCAGGCGTGCGGCACCTGGGGCCACGCGATCGACACGATGACCGGGGTGAGGTCCGCCCGCACCCTCAAGGCCGTCCGTACCCTGCGCTCCGACCTGCGCCCGTACCGAGCCCGCGGCGTACGGGTGGCGGCCGAACTCGACGAGCGCGCCCGCATCTTCCTCGACCACCACCGCTGATCCACCGGGCACGCGGCCCATCGCCCATCAGACGAGGTGCAGTACGAGTTCACGTCCAGCGGCACCAGCCCGGACCGCCCTGCTCGACGGGCTCAACCGCCGCCCAGGAACACCGGATTCGTGAACGCCGCCAACGCCCCCGGCAACACCGCACTCGTCGCCGGATGCCGCACCTCCGCCCGCACATACGCCGCGTACGCCGCCGTCGTCGACCACTCCACCGTCCCCGCCCCGGACACCGGCAGCGGCTGCGCGGCGGTGAACAGCACCCCCTGGTCGGTCACGAACCGCACCGTGCAGCCCGGCGCACCCGTCACCTCCAGGCGTACGGTGACGGGTTCGTCCGACGCCACCGCCAACCGCCCGCCGATTCCCGCGTGTTGGCCCCGCCCACCGGCCGCCGAGAACGCGAGCGACACGTCCTTCGACTCGGCCACGTACGAACGCCCCGCCCGCAGGCCCTCCTGGATCGCCTCGCGGGTCAAGTCGTCCGCCAGGACCACGGTTTGGGGCAGGCCGACGACGTCCGGGTCTCGGTGCGCGTCGCTGTTGCCCATCGCGGGCAGCCAGTTGACGCCCCCCGACTCCGTCCCGGAACCTGAACGCACCGCCGCCACCAGCATGTTGTCCCACTCCGCGAGCGTGACCTCGTCGTCGGCGGTGTACGGGCCGTTCCACACCTCGACCGCGTCCGCCTCTCCGAACCCGAACTTCCAGCCGCACCCGATGCAGGTCGCGTGCGGGTGCGCCGGGACGACCAGGCCCCCGGCCCGCCGGATCTCGCGCGCGAACCGGCCGAAACGGTTGTCGCGGGCCCGGTAGCGCCAGTCGACGAAGGTGCCCGGGTCGGTGGCGAGCGCGACGACGTGACCGTTGCGCGTGGTGATCTCCTCGCCGAGCAGCACCAGCAGGTCGTCCCCGGCCACGTCCGCCCAATGCGCGTGCGAGGACGAGGTGTTGTGCTCGGAGGTGTTGATGAAGTCCAGCCCGGCCGCCCGCGCCAGCGCGCCGATCTCGGCGGGGGTGCGGCGGCCGTCGGAGTACCAGGAGTGGAGGTGGCAGTCGCCGCGGTACCAGGCTCGGCCCCGTCCCGTCGCCCGCTCCGGGGGGTACGTCGGGGTCGGGACGGCGCCGGCGTCGCCGTAGGAGAGGGTGATGGTCAGCTCGTACGACAGGCCGCCCGGGGCGACCGTGTACGGGCCGAGCGCGATGTGCCAGGTGCCCGGGCGGACCGGGCCGGGGAGGTAGCCGGGGGTCGCGTCGTCCGCCCGGACGGAGAACTCCGTGCGAGCCCCGCCCGACCAGCCCCGGAAGCCCGCGCCGCCGAGGGCGGTGCCGCGCTCGTCGAAGAGGCCGATGTCGAGGGCGTTGCCCTGGGTGCCGGTCGGGACGGTCGGCTTGTCGTACGTGTACGCCACGTGCAGCTCGCGTACGCCGGCGGGGATCTCGACGGGGACGTAGACGAAATCGGGCGAACCGGGCGGGAGGGTGCCCGTAAGGGTCATGGTCTGCGGGTCGGGGGTCCCGGTGCCGTCTGCGTCTGCGGCTGCGGCGAAGCTCACGGGGGCCAACGTAAGGGTGGCGGCGGCTCCGGTCACCAGCAGTGAGCGTCTGGCGAGGGGGGTCGGGGGGTGGTCGTCGGTGCACATGCCGGGCTCCTGGGGTCGCCTGCGGGGGTGGGGGGAAGGGGGGGAAGGGGGGGAATGTGCACCGCGCAGTCTGCCGGGGCGGCGTGAATTCCGGTACAACTCCGGTGCAAGACAAGCCGACTGGGGGCGACGGGGCCGGATAACACCCCGGCGTAACACCTGCGCACCGCCCATGCCAGTGACAATCTGTAACGAACCGGTCGGCCCGTCGGCCGGTCGCACGCCCTGTTTCGCCTGCTCATCGCGAACGTATGCTCGAAGAATGACGACTCCCGCGACCCCAGGAACCGGCCCGACCGAGAACCCCGTCCCAGGAACCGGCCCGACCGCGAACTCCATGCGGCGCGCGCTCAAACGGGCCCGTGACGGCGTCGCCCTCGACGTCACGGAGGCCGCGGTGCTGCTCCAGGCCCGCGGCGCCGACCTCGACGCGCTGACCGCCTCCGCGGCGAAGGTGCGCGACGCGGGCCTCGCGGCGGCGGGCCGCCCGGGGGTCATCACGTACTCGAAGAGCGTCTTCATCCCTCTCACCCGGCTCTGCCGCGACAAGTGCCACTACTGCACCTTCGTCACCGTGCCGGGCAAGCTGCGCCGGGCCGGACACGGGATGTTCATGTCCCCCGACGAGGTGCTCGACGTGGCCCGTCGCGGCGCCCAACTCGGTTGCAAGGAAGCCCTGATCACCCTCGGCGACAAGCCCGAGGACCGCTGGCCGGAGGCGCGCGAGTGGCTCGACGCGCACGGCTACGACGACACGATCGCCTACGTCCGCGCCATCTCCATCCGCATCCTGGAGGAGACGGGCCTGCTGCCCCACCTCAACCCGGGCGTGTTGTCCTGGACCGACTTCCAGCGGCTCAAGCCGGTCGCCCCGTCGATGGGCATGATGCTGGAGACGACCGCGACCCGGCTGTGGTCCGAGCCCGGCGGCCCGCACCACGGCTCCCCGGACAAGGAACCCGCCGTCCGGCTACGGGTGTTGGAGGACGCGGGCCGGTCCTCGGTCCCCTTCACGTCCGGGATCCTGATCGGCATCGGCGAGACGTACGAGGAGCGCGCCGACTCCCTGTTCGCGCTGCGGCGCGTGGCCCGCTCGTACCACGGCGTGCAGGAGCTGATCATCCAGAACTTCCGCGCCAAGCCGGACACCGCGATGCGCGGCATGCCGGACGCGGAACTCGACGAGCTGGTCGCGACGGTGGCGGTGGCCCGGCACATCATGGGCCCGGCGGCCAACATCCAGGCGCCGCCGAACCTGGTCGACGCCGAGTACGAGCGGCTGATCGGCGCCGGGATCGACGACTGGGGCGGGGTCTCCCCGCTGACCATCGACCACGTGAACCCCGAGCGCCCCTGGCCGCAGATCGAGGAACTGGCCGCGAAATCGGCGGCAGTTGGCTTCGAGCTGCGTGAACGGCTGTGTGTCTACCCGGAGTTCGTGCAGCGCGGCGAGCCGTGGCTGGACCCCCGGCTGCGCCCGCACGTGGCCGCCCTCGCCGACCCGGCCACCGGCCTCGCCCTCCCCAACGCCCCTGTCGTGGGCCGCCCTTGGCAGGAACCGGAGGAGGTCTTCGAGGCGTCCGGCCGCACCGACCTGCACCGCACCATCGACACCGAGGGCCGCACCTCCGACCGCCGCGACGACTTCGACGAGGTCTACGGCGACTGGGGCGCCCTGCGCGAGGCGGCGGCCCCCGGCATGGCCCCGGAGCGCATCGACACGGACGTACGGGAGGCGCTGCGCACGGCGGCGGACGACCCGACGAAGCTGACCGACGACGAGGCGCTCGCCCTCCTGCACGCGGACGGCCCCGCCCTGGACGCGCTCACCCGGATCGCCGACGACGTACGCAAGTCGGTGGTCGGCGACGACGTCACCTACATCGTCACGCGGAACATCAACTTCACCAACGTCTGCTACACCGGCTGCCGCTTCTGCGCCTTCGCCCAGCGCCGCACGGACGCGGACGCGTACACCCTGTCCATGCAGCAGGTGGCCGACCGCGCCCAACAGGCGTGGGACGTCGGGGCGGTTGAGGTCTGCATGCAGGGCGGCATCCACCCGGACCTGCCCGGGACGGCCTACTTCGACATCGCGAAGGCGGTGAAGGACCGCGTCCCCGGCATGCACGTGCACGCCTTCTCCCCGATGGAGGTCGTCAACGGTGCGACCAGGACCGGCCTTTCGATCCGCGAGTGGCTGACTGCGGCCAAGGAAGCGGGACTTGACACCATCCCCGGCACGGCGGCGGAGATCCTGGACGACGAGGTCCGCTGGATCCTGACCAAGGGCAAGCTGCCGACGGCGACCTGGATCGAAGTGGTCAGCACGGCCCACGAGTTGGGCATCAGGTCGTCGTCGACGATGATGTACGGCCACGTGGACCAGCCCAGGCACTGGCTGGGCCACCTCCGCACGCTGGCAGGCATCCAGCAACGCACGGGCGGCTTCACGGAGTTCGTGACGTTGCCGTTCATCCACACCAACGCACCGGTGTACTTGGCGGGCATCGCGCGCCCCGGCCCGACGATGCGGGACAACAGGGCGGTGGTGGCGATGGCGAGGTTGTTGCTGCACCCCCACATCCCCAACATCCAGACCAGCTGGGTGAAGCTGGGCACGGAGGGCGCGGCGGAGATGCTGCGCTCGGGCGCGAACGACCTCGGCGGCACGCTGATGGAGGAGACGATCTCGCGGATGGCGGGGTCGTCGTACGGCTCGTACAAGTCGGTTAAGGACCTGATCGCGGTCGCGGAGGCGGCGGGCCGCCCGGCGAAGCCGCGGACGACGCTGTACGGGGAGGTGCCGGAGGAGCGGCAGCGGGCGGCGGCGCTGTCGGACGGGCATCTGCCGGAGTTGTTGCCGGTGCTGGAGTGAGGGGGCCGGTGCTGGCGTGACGGCCGGAGGGTTGTCCTGGGCCAAGTACGATGATCCGACCCCGGTGGCGTGGGAGTGCCGCCGGGGACCGAAGACCGAGGAGAGAACGCACCGATGGCTGCCCGACGGGTTCCCTCCTGGTTCTGGGTCACCGGCCTGACCGTGGCCGCGGTCGCGGCCGTCGCCGCCCTGGCCGTACAGGCGAGCCACGGCCCGCAGCCGCACGCCCCGGTGGCCGGCAAGGCCCCGGCGGCGACCAAGGCGAGCCCGCACGCCTCCGCCGCCCCCACGGCGGCGGCCGTGCCGGCCAACTCCGGCTCCGGCCGCCGGATCGTCTACTCGCTCGGGCAGAAGCGGGTGTGGCTGGTGGACGCGAGCGACAAGACCAGCCGTACGTTCGCGGTGTGGCCCGGCACGGTGGCCCCGTCGCCGGGCACGTACGCGGTGTCGACCCGCGTCGACGCCACGACCGGCACGGACGGCAAACAGGTCCAGCACATCATGTACTTCGCGCTGTCGTCCGGGGTCTCGATCGCCTTCTCGAACGCGGTCGACGGCGCGTCCCCGAGCCCGTCGGCGGGGGCGCGGACGGGTGGCATCCGGATGAGTGTGGCGGATGGGACGGCGCTGTATGCGTTTGGGGCGACGGGGACGTCGGTGGTGGTGGTCGGCTAGGTCCAGGGGGTTTCTCTCGGATCCAAGCGAGGGCTGTGGCTGTGGCTTCCACAGAACACGACGTCGCCGCCTTGGCCGCACAGGCGAGAGAACGGTGATCAGCCCTCATTTGAAGAGCACCCGGGCGGTGGCCTCGCCGATCTTCGTTGCCAGGTCCTGGCGGGTGGTGAGGAAGGTGATGGCTCCCATGACGACCAGGTACCAGCGGAGGTTCGCCGCCAGTTCGCTCTGTGCGACGGCCGGCACGAGGGGAAGGAAGATGCCTGCCGCGATCAGTACTGCCGCCGGGACCAGACGGAGCGCGACGGCGGCGAACCTGCCCACCCGAGGGGCCACTTGGGCTGGGGCGTTGGTCAGGAGAGCGGCCCGGTCTCCGGCGCAGAACGCCTGAGTACCGTGCACGAGAGAGGTGACGACGGTGTCCACGTCGTGGGGTGAGTGCGCCTCGGCGAGGGCTCGTTTGTGATGACGGACGACGGCGGCGATACGGCGGGCCTCGTCTCGCAGTTCCGCATGAGATCCGCCTTCCGCCGTGCCGACGCGCCGGGAAAGCGGGGCATCGCGCTCCACTTGGGCTGCGACGATCTCCAACCACGCTCGCCACTTCGTTACCTGGCTGTCGTCGTGCCAGCGACGACGATCACGACGGATGGACGCCGCTGTTCCGAGGAGGAAGAGCGCGATGTGGTCGTAGGGGTGGCACCATCGGGCGTCGAAGTAGTTCGTCAGCCACTGGCTGAACGCCAGGCTGCCAGTAGCCGCGATACAGATCCCGGACATGGTCAGCGCGCCGGACGCGGCTGCCTTCAGGTCCGTGGCGGGAGCGCCGGGAGCGGGCTCCCATGTTGTGACGGCGAAGAAGAGGAAGACCGGCGAAGCCGCCCCGAAGATCACGTAGAGGGCCGCTTTCTCGAACACACGGCGAAGCGAGGGGGCGAGGAAATACGTAAGGGTTACCACCGAGAGAGGCATCAGCGTAAGTCCGCTCGCTACACCTGCTCCCCCCACATAGCTGGCGAGGAGTGTCCCTGCTGAGCTGCCGGACCGGAACTCGGACTGCATGAGCACCACGACGGTGACGACGATGACGACAGGGATGCTGAAGAGCCACACGGTGATCAGGTTCGCCGTGTAGACCGCTGATGCCCGTCGGGCGGCGGCGCCTCGGATGTCCCTTCGTAGTCGGCCTTCCTGGAACGCGTCCGTCAGCCCGAGGGATCCCAGGATCTCCAGGTGGCGATGGGCCTGCCTTCGCCGTTCGGCGCGCAGCCCCTGACGGAATCGGCCACTGAGCCGGTCCCGGAGGCGGGCGGTCTGCCGCAGGCGTCCTTGGGCGCTCGGGGCACCGGTCGGGCCGGTCGACACGATCCGCTGTCTCATGAGCACCTGGTGATGTTAGCGGTCTCAGGGCAACGGGGCTTTGGGGCAAGGCAATTGAAAACGGAAAAGACCCCGCCCGTCCGCCACGGGGGAAGCAGACAAGCGGGGCCGTACGGGACCGGTCAGAGCGGCCAGTCGTCATCCGGCGAGTCGAGCCACGCGCGTTGTCTGCCGTCTCGGGCGACCGTCAGGCCGAACCGTTCGACTCCGGGCTCGTCGGCCGCGCGCCACCAGCCGAGAGCTTCGGACACTTCGTCCCACAGCTTCCGCGGGCCGCCTTGCCACACGTCGGCCTCGCGGCCGTCGTGGAACATGACGCACGCCCAGGAGTCGTCTCCGAGCCCGTAGAACCACACCGGCCGCGAGCCGTCCCGCTCGTTCGCCACCGTGTGGTGGCAGCCGCGGACCCGCAGCCCGATCGCGAACGTCCGGGACTCGAAGCGGCCCTCGCCGAGCAACTCCTCCTCGGTCACCTTCGTCGTCGACCGTGCCGCGCCCCCCATGCCGTCGCCGAGATACGCGGCGTGCCCGTGGAACAGCAGGCGCTGGCCGCGCAGTTTCATGAACTCCACCGGACCCGTGAAGTGCCCCTGAGCCTCGCCGCGGTCCCCGACCGTGAGCCGGACCGTCGAGTCCGCGTTGCTGTAGTGCGTGCCGAACGGCGCGAGGATGACGCCCCCGGGTGCCACCTGCTCCAGCCACGCGCCGGGGATCCTGCGCAGGCCGGCTGTTGCGATGATCCGGTCGTAGGGCGCGCCCACGGGATCGCCGAGGGTGCCGTCACCGGTGAGGACCAGCGACAGCAGTCCTTGCGCGGCGAGACGGGCGCGCGCCTGGTGGGCCATGTTGGGATCGATCTCGATGCTGGTCGTGTGCTTCAGGCCCAGGCGGTGCGTGAGCAGGGCCGCGTTCCAGCCGGTGCCGGTGCCGATCTCCAGGATGCGTTGTCCGGGCTCGACATCGAGGTCGCGCAGCATGCGGAAGACGACCGACGGCATGGACGCCGAGGAGGTCGGCACGGTTCCGGGGCCGTCGTTCGCGCCGTCGTCCCACTGGGTGACGATCGGCACGTCCATGTCCGCGTACTGCTGCCACCGGTCCGGGTCCTGGCGCCGGTCCACGGTGAGCGTGGTACCGGTGTCCATGTCGAAGGGCCACATGAGGTCGGGGAGGAATGCCGTTCTTGGTACGGCTGCGAACGACGGCATCCAGTCCGAGGTGAGGATCTTGCGTTCCAGGAGGGAGCGGCCCAGTTCGGACCGCTCTCCCGGCAGTTCGGTCGGCGTCATGTCAGCCGACGAACCGGGGGCCGCCGTCGGGGGACGGGGGGTCGGGCGGGCCCGGCCACGGCTCGCCCGGCAGGCCGTCACCGTCCCCGTCGCCTCCCGACGCTGCAACGTGCAGTTCCATGTTTGTCTCCTTCGCTCGCAGTTGATGGTTGCTCTTCTTGTCCCCTGGGTGAAGGGGCTGGTTACCCGTCCCTCCGGTGTCTTCCGGGGCACCGGAGGGACGGGCGTCGTGGGGTGCGGTCAGCGCGGGGTCCGCGCCAGCACCAGGATGAGGACGGCGGCGCCCACCACAGCGACGTACAGGGCCGAGCCCAGCTCCCTCACGGCCGGTCACCTCCCAGGTTCTCCAGGTGCGTGAGAAGGCAGTCGACCGAGCGGGCGAGGCGTTTGGCGTGGGCCACCTCGGCGGGCAGCCGGGCGTCGGGGACGAGATCCAGCCGTCTGCGGGCCTCGCCGGTCCCGGTGAGTGCGCCGGTCTTGAGCACGTCGTCCTCCGGCCGACCGCGCGTCGCACGCTCGACCTCGGGGATCAGCACCATCAGATGCCCTCGGCACAGCAGGGTCAGGGTGTCCAGGTCGTCCGCGGCGGGCAGTAGGGCGTCGTCCGCGAGCAGCCGGGCCGTGGTCTCCCGCATGGTCTCGGCGTCCACGGGCAGAGAAGCGTGTGCGGTCACAACTGCTCACCTCGCGACCGGGCGTTGGCCACGGTGATGCCCGCGCTCAGCGTCTCGGCGGCGGTGAGAAGACGGAGGTCTTCCGGACGGCTGTCCCATTCGGTCCCACCGCCGATCGGCCGCACCTGCACGTACGTGCCGACGTGGTCCATGACCCTGCCGACCTTCTTCGTGCGGGTGTCCTCGACTGTGTCACCGAGTCTCGGCTTGTACACGGTCATCGTCACCCGACCTCCCCGTACAGGGACATCGGCCACGTTCTGCGCGCGGGTCGGCCCGATCCAGGCGGCCCGAACAGGGGGGTTGTCACCCGTTCGAGTAGTCGTGGTACAAGGTTCACGTCGACTCCTTGGTAGTCGGCCGTGCCCCGGGAGGTCGCCGCCTCGCCGGGGTTTGGCGTGGGATTGAGACCCTCACCGTCACCTCTCAACCCCTCTGTGTGAAAGGCAAGTTCGAGCGGGATAACTTCATGAGAGAGGGAAACTTCTGTCCCACGGGCCGTCACGGCGCCCGCTACGGTGGATTCCGTCACGACGGGAGAGCTGATGGCCGATCAACTCCAGCCGAATCTCACGCTCCGGCGACTCATGGGCGAGTACGGGTTCACCCGTGAAGGTCTCGCGGACGCGGTCAATGACGCTGCCGTGAAGATGGGACTACCCGGGCGTTGTGGCGCCCGCCTCGTCGGCTACTGGCTGAATGGGAAAGCCACCTGGCCACGCACTCTCAGCCGCCTCCCGCTGGAGGCCGTATTCGGCTGTCCTGCCACCGAACTGGGATTCCGTCCTCCCGCTGGCCGCGCTCCCGGGGTTACGGTGCACACATCAGTGGCCGCCCGTCATCAGGACCCGCCCGTGCGCCGCCGCACATTCGTCCTTGGCCTCACCGGAAGCCTGCTTACCCTGCCTCCGCTGCCGGAGTCGGGACGACTCGGGACGTCGGATGTCGCCCGCGTCAAAACGGCAGCCGCCGAACTCCACCAGATCGACGATCTCCACGGCGGCGGGCAGCTTGCGGATGTCGCGGCCCGCTATATCGAGTACGTCGAAGACGCCGCACGACGCTGTACCTACGGCGGCAACGTGCAGACCCGCCTTTACACAGCGCTGGGCGAGATGGCCACTAGCGCCGGCTGGTTCGCGTTCGACGCACAGCACCACGACCAGGCCCGCCGCCACTGGGACGCCGGGCTGCGCTATGCCCTCCTCGCGCGCGACAACCTCCTCCAAGCCCGAATCTGGTCGTCCATGTCGCACCAGGCGTGGCACCTGGGGCATGGGGGCGAGGCCGTGTCGATCGCCCGCGCGGCGCTGGATCAGACCAGAGGGCGCCGGGACGGGCAGTTGTCCGCACTGCTCCACACCCGAGTCGCCCAAGGGCATGCCGTCCAGAACGAGGCGGGCAGGTGTGGGCGATCCCTGCTCCAGGCCGAGAAGGAGTTCGACAGGGAACCCGGCGAGCCGCAGCAGTGGCTCGGATTCTTCAACATCGGCGAAGTGTCCTCCACGGCCGCACTGTGCTTCCTCGACTTGCGTCAGTACCCCAAGGCGGTCGACTCCGCCCGCGAGTCGCTGCACGCCCTGGAGTCGACTCCGTTCCGGCGCAACCAGCTTGCCGCCTGCGTCCGGCTCGGACGCGCCTTGGCAGGAGCCGGACATCTGGAAGAGGCTGTTGCAACCGGAGGCGACGCCCTGACGTTGCTGTCCGAAGTACACAGCCCTCGGATCGGGTCGCGCCTGACGCGACTTCGGGACGACCTGCTCGGCTACGGCGCGCCCGGTGCCATGGAATTCTCGGAACGATATGAGGCGGTAACTGCATGTCCGTAGATCTCCTGACGACCAGCTACTACACCGGCCAGCGGCTGGCAGAGATCCGCAAGATTCTCTTGGACGTGTATGCCGACGTGTACAAGGACGACATCGCCACCAACCCGTTCTTCTCGATGGAGCGTTTCGAAGAACGGCTGGAGAGCCATGTGGCCGCGGGTGGGTGGGGTTGCGTGATTGCCGAAGTCGACCGCGAGGCGGCCGGCTTCACTTACGGATTCACGGCCCGCGATGGCGCCACCTTCAAGCTGTGCGAGAACATGCTCCGCGAGAAGTGGCGCAAGCGAGGCATCTCCCGCCTGATGCACGACGAGTTGATGAGCCACCGTCAGGAAGAGCGTGCCGAACTACTGGTGCGCCGCGAACGTCCGCGGCTGCGGGCCCTGTACGAGAGCTGGGGATACGAGCACGCGGGCGAGCAACTCCCCTTCCCTGACTCGCCGCTGTACGACGTGATGGTGCTCGACCTGCGCTGACTCCCAGAGCCCGTCGGGTGGCTGATCACGTATCAAGCCTGATGTTCGCGGTCTGCCCTCCGGGTACAGCGACGACCCCGCAACGATCACGTGATGTGTGCCGGTACGGCAGCTCCCGGGCCGTCGGCGGTGCATGCCGACGTCCGGTCCGACCGATGAGACGCGGGAGATCACCCGGTGGCCCCTTCGTGTCCTTCATCCTCCCCGTATCACCCCAACTCCCACCGTGGCGTAGGGCATTGTGAACCGTCCGCCCAGCGCGTCGACGGCCCCGCCCACCCCCTCCAGTACCTCCGCGAGGTGCTCCGGCGGGAGTCGGGTCAGCAGGCCAAGGGTCGGCAGCAGGTGGAGAAAAGTCTCGCGGGTGTACTCCAACTCCCATTCGTAACGCCACTGTTCGGCTGCGCCGAAGCCGCCGGTGGCGCGGAAGCCGTCGGCGGTCTTGGTGAGGAAGGGCTGGTAGCCGTCGTAGCCGCCGCGGGCGAGTGCGCGGAGGTCGACGGGGGAGTCGGGCACCACGCGGTGGTAGACGGTGTAGAGCGCGTCCGCGATGTCGAGCGGGAACTGGTACACGTGCCAGAACGCGGCGAAGAGGCCCCCGGGGCGCAGGACTTGCGCGGCAGCGGTCGCGCCCGCGACGGGGTCGACCCAGTGCCACGCCTGCGCGGCGACGACGACGTCGAACAGCCGCCCCTCCGCCGCCCACTCCTCGAACCGCGCGACCTCCACCTCGATCCCGTCGCGCCGCGCCAACTCGGCCATCCGCACGTCCGGTTCGACACCGAGCACGCGGCAGCCGGCGCCCCGGAACTGCCGGGCGGCGATACCGGTACCGCAGCCGACGTCGAGGAGGGTGGGGTTGGGGCCGTGGCTGGGGCTGGGGTTGGGACTCGCGGTGGCGACGATCCGTTCGACGAGGGCGTCGGGATAGCGGGGCCGGGCGCGGTCGTACCGCTCGGCGTCGGTGCCGAAGGATTCGGCGGTTTGGCGTTGTTGGTGGGGCTGGTGGGGCTGGTGGGGCTGGTGGGGTTGGTGGGGTTGGTGGGGCTGGTTCGCGGGGCGAGTGGGCATGCGCCCACAGTAGTGGGCAGCCGCCCACTCGTCTACGGCGACGCCGTTCGTCTACGGTTGCCGTCTCACCCATCGGCCGGAGGACGAGGAGCGGCGGTATGCCCACAGGCGTGGCTCTGCGCGACGCGCGCGAGCAGCTGTTCGACGCCGCCGAACGGGTCCTGCTCCGCGACGGCGCGAACGCGCTGACCAGCCGCGCGGTCACCACGGAGGCGGGCTGCGCGAAGGGCGTCCTGCACCGCCACTTCACCGACTTCGACGCGTTCCTGGCGGAGCTGGTGCGCGACCGCATCGCGAGACTGGAGCCCCAGTCCACGGCGCTACGGCAGTCCGCGGGCACGGGCACGGTCGCGGCCAACCTGGCCACCGCCCTGACCGCCCTCTTCGGTCCGCTGGCCGTGGCGGTCGTCGGCCTGGTCATCTCCCGCGACGCCCTACGGGACCGTTTGCGCGAGACCACCCCCCGCGGCATCCCCCTGCTCAACGAGGCCACGACGATGCTGACCGCGTACCTCACGGCGGAACGCGACCTGGGCCGCCTGGCCTCTGACGCCGATGTCGACACGCTCGCGCGCACGCTGATCGGCGCGGGGCATTTGCTGGCGGCGGGGGAGGGGGTGGATCCCGAGGGGGTGCGGAGGATTGTGGCGACGGTGGTTGGGGGTGTGGTGACGGGCGGATAGCGGTCTGTCGTATGGGCGTTGCCCGGGCGTTGCACCACAATGGGGCGAGGTGCGGAAACGGCGGAGGGGTACGGGGAGGCATGGCACAGGCGGCCCGGCGAGTGTCGATGCAGGAGCTGATCGGACGTCGTAAGCGCGCCGGATTCGTCGGGCGGCGGGCCGAGATCGACCGTTTCCGGGGGAACTTCGAACTGCCGCCGGAGGACGAGCGGCACAGTTTCGTCTTCCACATCCACGGCCCGGCGGGCGTCGGAAAGTCCTCCCTGGTAAGGGAGTTGGAGGCGGTGGCGGCAGGCCGCTCCGCCCTCATGGCGACGACCGACGACGCGGTGCACAGCGTGCCCGAGGCGATGGCCGCGATCTCCTCCCAATTGGCCAGGCAGGGCGTGGAGTTGAAGGCCCTGGACAAGCTGCTGACCACCTACCGGCAACGGCGGCACGAGGCGGAGACGGCGTCGGCGATGCCGGACGTGACGGGTGCGGGTTCGCCGTCGGCGGGCAGCATGATGGCGGCCCAGGCGGGACTCGGCGCCTTGGGTCTGCTGCCGCTGCCCGGCGCCGGGGTGGTCGCCGGAGCCGTGGACGCGTCCCAACTGGCCTACGGCACCGACCGCTTGAGGGCCGCCCTCAGCGCGCGCTTCCGCAACCACGACGACGTACAACTGGTGCTGGAGCCGCTGAACGTCCTGACCCCGCTCCTGGTCGAGGAGTTGACGCGAGCGGCCGAGGGCGCGCCCTGGCTGACCCTGTTCTTCGACACGTACGAGCGGACGGCCCCCTTCCTGGACCCGTGGCTGCTGGACCTGCTCACCACGGACCGCTACGGCGCCCTGCCCGCGAACGTCGTCGTCACTCTCGCCGGACAGCACGGCCCCGACCCGGCCCGCTGGACGGACTACGCCGGCTTCGTCACCGAGTTCGCCCTGGAACCCTTCAGCGAGTCGGAGGCCCGCCAACTCCTGGCGGCCAAGGGGGTGTTGGACGAGACGATCATCCGCGAAGTACTGCGCCTCTCCGACTGCCTGCCCGTCCTGGTGTCCATGCTGGCGGAGAGCCCGGGAGGGGATCGCGACCCGGCGTCGACGGCTGTGGAACTCTTCCTGAAGTGGGAACGCGACCCGGGCCGCAAGGAGGCCGCCCTGGCCTGCGCGTTCCCCCGCCGCCTCGACGAGGACGTGTTCCGCGCGGCGATCTCCCCGGGCGCGGCGGAGGGCTCCTACGACTGGCTCCGCGGCCTCCCCTTCGTCAGCGAACGCGCCGGCCGAGTCCGCTACCACGACGTCGTCCGCACGGCGATGCTGCGCCTCCAACGATCGCGCTCACGACTCAAGTGGGCGGAACGGCATGGGCGGTTGGCGACGGCGTACGGGACGTGGCGGGCCGCTGTGGAGACGGACCTGGACCCGACGAAATTCTGGCAGGACGAATCCTGGCGAGAGCTGCGCATCGAGGAGCTGTACCACCTCCTGTGCGCCCGGCCGCAGTTGACGCTGGAGTCGGCGCTGACGGACTTCGTCGATGCGTGCGCGGCGGATGCGGTGGGGGCGATGGGTTGCGCGCTGGCGTTGGCTGACGCGGGGGAGGCGGCGGAGTCGGAGCCCGTACGGGCCTGGGGTGCGGGCCTGTTGACGGCACTGGAGGAGGAACCGAGCGGGGTATTGGCCGCGCTCACGGTACTGCTCAACCGGGCGACGGGGCTGGATGTACGGGTTCGGGCGCGTGCGCATGCCGTACGGGGGCGGGAGTTTAGGTGGGAGAACGACTACGAGCGGGCGGTCGTTGAGTATGGCCGGGCGTTGGAGTTGGATCCGGGGTTGGTGGAGGGGTACCGAGGGCGGGCCACTACTTACGTCCTACTGCGCGACCGGACGGCTGCGCTGGCCGACCTCGACCGTGCCGCGGAATTGGCTCCGGACTCCGTACCTGTCGTCGGTCTCCGTGCGAACCTCCTGAGTTCCCTGAGACGCCACGAGGAGGCCCTGGCTGCATTTGACCACGTCCTCGTACTCGACCCTGTCCACAAGAACGCCCTGGCCAGCCGCGGGCGGAGCAGGCACGCCGTCGGCGACGACGACAACGCGCTCGCCGACTTCCGGCGGGCACTGGAGATCGACCCGGGGTATCTGTGGGCGCTGGTCCACCGCTCGGAGATGTACCGGGACGGCGGGCGACTCGACGAGTCGTTCGCCGATCTCGACCGGGCGGCGGCGATCGCACCGGCCAGCGCTTGGATCGCCTCGGAACGGGGGGACGCCTACCGGCTGGTGGGCCGATACGGCGATGCCGTACGGGAGTTGGGCCGAGCCTGCGACCTTAACCCGGAGCATGCGTCGGCGCACGGCAGCCTCGGTCATGCCTTGGCGCAACTGGGACGGCACGAAGAAGCGCGTGCGGCCTACGACCGGGCGATCGAGCTGGATCCCGAGTACGTGTGGGCCCTGATCCAACGCGCCGAGCTGCGGGGCGAACTGGGCGACGAGGAAGGCCGGTTCGAGGACCTGGACCGCATGGTGGCCCTCGACGAGCACGGTGACCGTGCGCTGCTCGTACGTGCCGCCGCGTACCGTGAGGCAGGCCGTCACGAGGATTATCTGGCCGACCTCGACCGTGCGTTGCGGAACCGTCCCGACTCGGTTCGGATCCACACCCTGCGAGGCATGGCGATGCTGGCCCGGGGCCGCCAGGACGAAGGACTCGCCCACTTGGACCGGGTGCTGTCCCTGAACCCGGACCTGGCAGACGTGTATGGGCGTCGTGCCAATGCCCTCGCCGCCTTCGGCCGTCTGCCGCTCGCCCTTGCCGACCTGGAGCGCTGGGCCGAACTCGCTCCGGAGAAAGCCCCGTTGGTCCGGGTCCGAACCGCACACGTGCTGTGCATGGCAGGCCGATACGACGAGGCGCTGGCTCTGCTGGACGACCGCAGGGAAGCGGCGGACGAAGAGGACACCAATGAGGTGACCCTGTACCGCTGGTGGGCTGCGGTGGCCACCGCCCGCTGGGAACAGGCCCGGCAAACAGCGGAGTTGATGTGCGCCCGCGCTCTCAAGGTCGGAACAACCTTTCTCGCCCTGACCATCGGCCTGACCGAGGGCGCCCAGTCCGCCGAACCGCTCTGGCGGGAGGCACGGCGCATCACAGCGGAGCAGGACGCCGACGACCGTAACCTGTTCGAACAGACGCTCATCAACTGCGCGTTGGGCGCCTGGCCCGAGGCGGACGCCCTTCTCGCCGAGGCCCTCGCCGACAACCCCGACTTCGAGGCACTGGCCTTCCCAGCGGACGTCCTGACCTTCCTCTCCCGCACCCCCGGCATCGACCCCACCCCCCTAACCCCCCTCCTCACCCGCCTCACCGAAGCCAGAGACACCTTCCAGGCCCGTAACGCCGAATGACACACTGATCACCGCCAGGTCCCGTACCGACGGGCCCCACACCGGCGGCGAGAACGTGAGGCACAGAGCCCATGGGAAGACTCCGCAGCGGCGGCCCGATCGCCCTGCTCTTGGCCGCCGTGCTGAGTTCCGTGTCCGGCTGCTCGGCACTCGGCGTCGGCGGCAGCGCTCCGCTGGGCGACGCGAGCGGGGACGAGATCGGCTCGGCGCAGGTGTGCATGCCCGGCAAGACGGGCACGACGGTGACCTTCGGCGGCGAAGTCCTCCACAACTCCGGCACCGGAAACGTGGTCATCGACAAGGTCAGCCTGCTGAAGCCGGAGGGGCTGCGATTCGTCGCGGCCGTCATGCTCCACGTGCACGAGAGCCTCCTCGGCTACGACAACCAGTACCCGCCGACAAAGTTCTTCCTCGCCTCGGTCGGCCCGGCATGGGACCGTCGGCAACCCGCCGTGGGCGCGACGCTCGCCCCGCAGGGGCCGGACGACGTCTCGGACGACGACGCCACCCAGTCGGCAGAGAGCCCGGCCGACGCCGCTCCCGCCACCACCCGTTCTACTTCCACTGCCACTGTGAACAACCTGGTCATAGCGGTAAAAGTGACCGGACACTCACCCGAAGCGCGAATGACCGGAGTGACCGTGGACTACCACGTCGGACGGACCAAGTACCGGTGGCACAACATCACCAGCCTCGTCGTCCAGACGGAAAAGCCCAAGTGCTCCTGAGCGCCACGCACTTGACCGTCCGGCCGGTCCTCGTGGCCGAGGCCGGCGGCGGTGCGGGCCGGAGAGCCGGCGCCCCCGCCCCCTCCCCCCAACGTCCACCCCACCTCCCC
>LJCV01000070.1 GCA_001298575.1 Actinobacteria bacterium OK074 | reverse complement strand
GCGGGCCGGCGCCCCCCGGCCCCCCGCCCCCGGGGCCCCCCCGCCCCCCGGGCCCCCCCCCCCCCGGAAAAGCGGTGCCGGCGGCCCCCATCCCCCGGCCCCGCCGTCACCGCACGCCATCTCCCCGGCCGGACGGCCACCGTCCCGTAAACAGGCCCACCGCCCGTGGACCGGCCCACCGCACCGTGGACAGACCCACCGCCCGTGGACAGACCCACCGGGAGCGCCGCCCACGCCGGAACGGCGGCGGTCCTCGGTGGTGTCCACGGCATGGTGTCCACGACGCGGTACCGGCGACCGGCGGCACGTCGGCCCGTGGTCGGCCTACGCGCTCTCGGTGACCTTCCGTTCCAGCCGGACCGCGAACTCCTCCCACATGCCGGCGCATTCGTTGGCCAGTCGCGCCACGATGGTTCCGCAGTGCGGTGGCACGTTGTCGATGATCTCCTCCCAGCCCTGCGCGCTCATCGTGTAGACGTTGAGCAACCGCAGCAGCGTGCGCCCGGTCTCGCTGAACCGCAGGGCCGGGTCCGCCCTGAGCCGCTCCACGATCGTGGCGCGGTTGCGCGCCGCCGCCTGGTCGAAGACCGTTCCCGTGCCGCCCGTGCCGAAGTCGTGCGGCCGTTCCACGGCTCGGGTCTCGTGCTCGTCGCGTTTGTGCGCACGCGGCTTCGGCAACGGGTCCTCGCCGCGGCGCATCCGGTTCCTGACGTCCCGTACCGTCTCCGGGGAGATGGCCGCCGCGCGGGCGATCTGCCGCAGCGACAGACCGGGGTTCTCGCTGATGAGTTCGCTGGCCCGCAGGCGGCCTTCGGAGATGTCGACCGGGCGGACCCGGCCGTCGTGCCCGATCCTGCTGACCGCGGCGACCTGATCGCCCGGTGCCCGCTTGCGGATGTCCGCGACGGTCCCGGGCGCGATGCCGGAGACCGAGGCGATCATCCGGTCCGACCACTGCGGGTGCGAGGCGACGATGCGCCAGGCCGCGTGCTTGCGCTCCGCCAGCGTCAGCGGGAGGCCGTGTCTGACGTTCGACTCCACCGCCAGGACGAAGGCGTCGTCCTCGTCGCCGTCGAAGAACCGCGCCGCGATCTTGTCCTGCCCGCGGAGTTCGGCGGCTCGTAATCGGTGCAGGCCGTCGATGACCCGCATCGTCGCGCGGTGCACGATGATGGGCGGCAGCGGCTCCTGGGCCGCCGCCAGCACCTCCACGTGTTCCGGATCGGCTCCGGAGGTGCGCGGCGAGTCGGCCGTCTTCAGCGCATGTATTTCGACTTCGACCACCAGATCCTGGTCGAATTTCTCGTACGCGTCCTGCAATTTCATTTCCCCCTTGTGGTGTGACGCGGCCGGAGCGTCCACATACCCCACAGTATGCGTCGGCTCACCGAACGGCTCAGGCCGCGTCACCGAATTCTGTTCTCCCATCCGTATCCGCGTCCGCATCCACGGAAGGGCCGATCCGTGCCCGTTTCCGCGCCCGCTCGGTCAGACGTCCACCCATCCTCGTTCCTTGGCGAATTCCAGGATGCTCCGGCGGACCCGCATGACCTGACTGCCGGTCAGGTCCGACGCCGCCACCAGCAGGAGTTCGGTGATCTCGCGGTCGAACTCGACCCGCGAGAGGACATCACGTACCGAAAGGATCGTTTCCGCGCCATCCACGAGATGCGCGGCGAACGCCTTTCGCCCACGTTCGTCGGCCATGATCTGGAATTCCACACGCACACCGGGCACAAGGTCGCCCGGATCACCCGCGAAGGTCGAAGCATGTAGAAAGACGTCTTCACCGCCGTCGTCCGCCGCGATGAAACCGAAGCCGCGCACCTCGTCGAATTTCAGAATTCTGCCAGTAGCCGGTGCCATTTGTTTTCCACCCGACTCCCACTGCACGCGGTGCAGTAAATAAATCGTACCCCAACCATAACAAACGGACTTTATCGTCAGGTACCCCTATTAAAGGGATCTTGCCTCCCAAGACCCCCCCTAGGCCCCCCTATCGGCCATCCCCTAGCCGGTTCCCGGCGGAGGCCGCGATTCTGACCGCGGTGTGACCGGGCACCCCGTAGAACGGATCCGACGCACCTTCCACTCCAACACCGCTGTGGGACAGGGAGACGAGCCGTGCACGTCGGGACCGACCGCGAGGCGAGGGCCGCACAGCACGTCCGTCACGTCAAGACGCCGCCCTGGACGGCGTCGGCACCGGGGCACCGGGAGGCACCCTGGGCACGGGACCGCTCAGCCCACACTGAGCCGGCCGCGGACGGGGATGCCGTCGTGACGGCTCCCCTCCGGTTCCTGCGACCCCCCGCCACCGAGCCGGAGCCTGGCGGCCAGATCCGTCCGGCGCCGGACGCCGAGCTTGCGGTACACCCGGGTCAGGTGCTGCTCGACGGTGCTGATCGTGATGAACAGCTTGCCGGCGATCTCCCGGTTGGTGTGGCCGCGGGCGGCGAGCGTCGCGACCCGCAGTTCCGCGTCGCTGAGTTCGTCCACGGGCTGCGGACGCGCGGCGGGCGGCCACGACGGCTCGGCCGTCGCGTGCTGCTCGGTCTCCGTCTCGTGGTGGGCGCGGGCCGGCGGGGTCTCCGCCGCGCCCGGCGGACCCTCGTGGGTCTCCGACTCGATCCCGCACTCCCGCATCATCTGCTGCGCGGTACGGGCGAGCGTCCGGGCCCGGGCCCGGTCGCCGAGTTCACGGTGGGCGCGGGCCAACGCGGCGGTCGTACGGGCCAGTTCGAACCGGTGGCCGCGGTCGCGGAGGATGTCCGCCGCTTCCCCGAGGAGCCGGGGCCGGTCCTCGGGCGCGACGGTGGCCGCCAGCACCCGCAGGGTGACGCCACGCGTCCAGGAGCGTCCGGCGCGGACCCGGGCCAGCTGCTCCTGGGCCAGGGTCCGGGCGCGCCGGTCGTCGCCCAGCGCCAGGCACGCCTGGGCGGCGTCGCTCCGCCAGGGGACGATCTCGGGCAGGTCCAGCCGCCAGCGGGTCATCAGGTCGCCGCACGCGAGGAAGTCGTCGAGCGCGGCGTACGGACGTCCGGCGGCGAGGTAGTAGTGGCCGCGCGCCCAGAGATAGTGCGGACCCCCGACGGTGTGGAACGCCGTGTCCGGTACCAGGACGCCGAGTTGGGCGGCGGCCTCGTCGAGTCCGCCGGTCACGGCCTGGACGTAGAGCAGTGCCGCGAGCGGCGAGGCGACGGCCACTCCCCATCCCTCGGGCGGGACGAGGGCGAGCGCGGTACGGGCCGACTCCCGCGCCGCGACGAGGGCGCCCAGTCTGATCTCGACCAGCGCCTTGACCGCGGCGAACAGCGACTGCCACATCGGGGCGCCGCGCTCCGCCGCCTCCTTGAGGAGGATGTCGCACCAGCGGGCCGCCTTGTCCAGTTCGTCGACGAGGACGAGGGAGATCATCGCGGGCAGGAGCGCCGTGAGGCTGTGGCAGTCCAGCCGGACGCCCTGGAGGATCTGTTCCGCCCGGACCACGGTGTCGTCCTCGCCGTCGCCGTCCGTCGCCCGTTCCAGCACGGTGACCAGCAGGGCCACGGCCCGCTGTTCGGCGCCCCGGGAGACGGGCAGGAACCGGCGCAGGGCGTCCACGGCGCCGGATCCGGCAGGGCCGCCGGCCCCGGCGGAAGAGGGGAAGGGGACCGACAGCCCCGGGAAGACACCGGCCATCCGCAGTCGTACGGAGTCGAACCACTGCGGCCTGCGCGGTCCGCGCGGTCCGTCGACACCCGGCGCCGCCCCGGTCGCCTCCGCCGGCGCGGTCGTCCCGGCCGTCGTCCGGGCGGCCCGCCGCTCCGCGGCGTCGAGCACCTCGACGGCCCGGTCCAGCTGGCCGAACCACAGCAGGTGTCCGGTCAGCACCCGGGTGTCCCCCACGGTGAGCCGCCCCGCCAGCGCGGCGGCGGTGAGTTCGGGCAGGTCCCCGGAGGCGGCGGCCGGGTTGACCCGCCAGCCCGCCCGGACCAGCGCGACCCTGATGGACAGGGTCTGCCGCTCGTCGGAACAGGTGTCGCGGGCGGTGCGCAGGCAGTCCAGGGCGAGGCCCACCTCATCGTCGGCCAGTGCGCGCTCGGCCGCCTCCAGCAGGGTGGGCAGCGCCCAGGGGGCGTCGATGGGTTCCGCCGCGATCAGATGCCGTACCAGTACGGTCGCGGGTTCGTTGTGGTCGTGCAGCACCCGGGCGACGCGGGCCTCCAGCCGGGCCCGGTGGGCGGGGTCCATGCTCCGCAGCACCGCGGGCCGTCCGGCCGGGTGCGGAAACCAGCCGCCGCTGAGCAGCCCCGTCTCGTTCAGGGCGTGCAGGCTGCGGTGGGCCGCGTCGGAGGTGGTTCCCAGGACGTCGGTCAGTGCCGCGTGCGAGGCGTGCGGCCCGAGCACCGCCAGCGCCCAGGCGGCATGCAGCATCGAGACGTCGCTGCGGTAGAGGCAGGTGATGACGGCCTGTTCGAAGGCGTCCCCCGGTACCGGCTCGTCGGCCGCGCACGGTGCACCGGCCGCGGCCCGGGCGGTCCGACGGGCGCGGTGGTCGTCGAGCAACGCACGCATCAGCAGCGGGTTGCCCCCGCTGAGCCGGTGGAACTCCGGGGCGAGCCTGCGCGCCCGCCACCCTTCGAGGTCCGCGGCCATCATCTCCGTCACGCCACGCTGCGAGAGGAGATCGAGCCGGATATCGCGACAGCCCGGCAGCCGGAGCAGTTCGACCCGGAAGCGGGGGTTCCCGGAAAGGAAGCTACTGCTTTCCCCGAGTACCACCAGAATGCGCCCCGCCTCGATTCGGCGTGCCAAATACAGCACACATTCCAGCGAATAGGCGTCGGCGTGCTGCACATCGTCGATGGTCAGGACCACTGGCGTTTCCCTGGCCTTCGCCAAAAGAATCCCGCAAATTTCGGTGAGCGTATTCGCGGCCGCCTCGGGCAGCGCGCCCCCGGTCTGTCGTACCGGTGCCGCGGTGGCGCCCCGGTCCAGCAGCCGGGTCGCGAGGCCGGTGTCCGCGCCCGGCAGATCCGCGCCGAGCAGCAGTTGCTCCATCACGCCCAGCGGCAGCCCCCGTTCGGCTCCCGAGGCCGTGGCCTGGAGAAACAGTGCTCCCGAGGTGATCACGTGCGCGCCGAAGGCCCGCAGCAACGCGGTCTTGCCGCCTGCCGCCGGGCCACTGACAAGAGCCACTCCGCCCCGCCCTGCGACGCAGGCACGGAGCATGGTTGTCAAGATCGAAAATTCTGCGTCCCGTTCTACCAACTTCATCAGCCAGTTCCCCCGTGCCTTTACCCGTGGCCTCTGAATCGCAAAGACGATGGCCCAAGCCCGCCATGAGGGCCTGGCCCCTGGAACTCGGTCCGATTCTGCCACAGCGGGAAAAAAATAACCACACAACGACATCGGAGACCCCCAAAACCACGTGCGCCGGTGACAATCCGTTGCCCGACCGGATTTCTTCAATCCGCATTAGGCAATAACCGGCTCCCCGCTATGCCGCAGCAGCCGGATATATCTACCGGCCAATACTGCCGGGACCGGTCCGCGGGGCCGACCGTCCACCGGCCCCCGTACCGACCACCGCACCGGCCACCGCACCGGCCCCCACACCCGACCCCCGAGCCGGCACAGAGGCGTACCCATGGACTGGGAGAGCGGGGGCCACCGGCTGAGTAAGGTGGTCCGCGTGGCGAGAGTGCGGTTGAGTGTGGCCGAACGACGGGCGGAGCTGCTGCGGGCGGCTGTCGAACAGATCGAGGCGCGGGGTGTGGCCGCGGTGCGGATCGCCGATGTGGCGGCCTCGCTCGGGGTGAGCAACGCGCTGGTGCTGTACCACTTCTCCACCAAGGAGAAGCTGGTCGCGGAGGCGTTCACGTACGCCGCCGAGGGCGACCTGGCCCATCTGCGCACGATCCTGGGCCGCCGGGCGCCCGCGCTGCGCCGGCTGCGGGCGGCGGTGCGCTGGTACGCGCCGTCCGGGCCCGCCAAGGGCTGGCGGCTGTGGATCGAGGGCTGGGCGGCGGCGCTGCGCGAGCCCGCGCTGCGGGAGGTCGCGCGCGGCCTGGACCGCGAGTGGAAGGCGGCCATCACCGAGGCCGTCGCGGAGGGCGTGGCCGCCGGGGAGTTCGCCTGCCCCGACCCCGCGGGCACCGCCCTGCGCCTGACCGCGCTCCTCGACGGCCTCGCCGTACAGATGACCGCCTACGGCGGCACGGTCTCGCGGGCCCGCGCCCTGGAGTGGGTGGACGAGGCCCTCGCCCGCGAACTGGGCGTGGAACGGGCGGCGTTGACGGCGCCGTCGACGGCGGTCGGGGACTGAACGCGTCGACGGACGGGGGCCGGGTACTCACTGAACGCCGCGGGGCCGCCTTACGGGAAGCGCGCGTACGGGACCGGCGGCGACCGGCCGTCGCGTACGGCGGGCAGCCCGACATGCCCTCCGCGCTCGGACCACCGACATGTCTCCGGGCCACCGTCAGGCGTGCGTTCGAACCGTCGGCGTACCTACGGGGCGTACCTACGTGCCGCCGGCAGGAGGCCGTCCGGGCCGCGGACCGGCATACGCCCGGGCCGCGGACCGGCGGGCGTTCAGACCGCCGACCCCAGCCGCTTCTTGATCTCCTCCGGGGAGAGGGGCCCCTTCGCCACCACGTCGTCGCCGGAGGACTCGCCGCGCAGCCGGCGGCCGATCCACGGTACGAGGAACTCCCGCGCCCAGTGGATGTCGTCGCGCCGGATCTCGAAGGTGCCGCGCGGCGGCAGCGGGGGCCACGGCTGGTCCGGGTCGGCCGGGATGTCGAGGCCGAGCACCTGGCCCGCGCGCAGCGCCACCCGGGTGTGTCCCTCGGGCGAGAGGTGCAGCCGGTCGTCGTCCCAGGCGCGCCGGTCCTGGATCGTCTTGAGCGACCACAGGTCGAGCACCGGGCAGCCGTACCGGTCGGCGATGGCCCGTACGTGCCCGTTGTACGTGGCGATCTTGCCGCGCAGGTGCTTGAGTACGGGGACGTTGCGGGTGTCGAAGCCGGTCGTCACCATGACGGTGCCGACGGCGGCGGTGAGGGTGGAGACCACGCGCTCGAACCGCTCGGCGACCTCGTCCGGGTCGGTACCGGGACGGATGATGTCGTTGCCGCCCGCGCAGAACGAGACCAGGTCCGGCCCCAGTTCGATGGCGCTCGCGACCTGGTCCTCGACGATCTGGTCGAGCAGCTTTCCGCGGACCGCCAGGTTGGTGTAGGTGAACTCGCCCTCGGGCTGCCGGTCGGCGAGCAGGACCGCGAACCGGTCGGCCCAGCCGACGAACGCTCCGTCCGGCCCGGGATCGCCGACACCTTCGGTGAAGCTGTCCCCCAGCGCCACGTACGACCCGATCACCGATCTGTTGTCATTCTTCGAATCGTCTGTCACAACAGCTCATGATTCACCTTGCGGTGTGAGCTACGCGACCGTAAGAAAGGGTTGACCTGCGGTGAGAAAGACCACTCACCAAGTGTTGGTCAACTGCGGAATATCCCCCCGACCAGGGCTGTTGACGCGACGAAACTTCACCGTCGCCGGTCACCGGTCGCCGTCGGCGGTCGGGGGAACGGCCGCCCCGGGTCAGCCGACGTTGACGCCGTGCTTGCGCAGGTACGCCACCGGGTCGACGTCGGAGCCGTAGTACGGCGTCGTACGCACCTCGAAGTGCAGGTGCGGCCCGGTGACGTTGCCGGTCGCGCCGGACAGCCCGATCTGCTGCCCCTCGCTCACGCTCTGCCCGGCGGAGACGGAGATGTCCGACAGGTGCGCGTACTGGGTGTACATGCCGTCCGCGTGCCGGATGACGACGTCGTAGCCGTACGAGCCGTCCCAGCCGGCGGAGACGACGGTGCCCGCGGCGACCGCCCTGACGCCGGTGCCGGTCGGGACGACGAAGTCGACGCCGGTGTGGTAGCCGCTGGACCACATGCCGCCCGAGACCTTGTAGCCGGTGCCGATGTAACCGCCGGTGACGGGGCGGACATAGCCACTGGAGGAACTGGAAGAGCCGGCGGAACCGGAGGAGGACGTCGAACCGCTGGTGGCCGCCGTGTCCTTCGCGTCCGTCGCCTGCGTTCCCGAACTGTTCGCCTTCGTTCCCGAACCCTTCGTCGCGGAACTCTTCGTTTTCGTCGGGGAATTGCTCGATTCCGTGGTCGCCTTCGCGCCGATCGTGAGCTTGAGGCCCGGGTGGATCAGGGACGGGTCGGCGCCGATGACGGTGCGGTTGTCGCGGTACAACTCCTGCCAGCCGCCGCCGACTTCCTGTTCCCGGGCGATCTTCGCGAGCCAGTCGCCCGCCTGCACGGAATAGGTCGTCACCTTGGCCTTGGCAGTGTTTCCGCTCTTTGTTTCCTGTGTCGCCTTTACGGATTCCGCCTTTCCGGAAACCTTCCCGGAAACGGAGGTGGCGGACTGCGCGGAAGCCGCGGCGGTGGCGGCGTGCGCCCCGGCGGCCCCCATGAGCGGGAGCGCGAGCGCGGCGCCCCCGGTTCCGGCGACGGCTATCGAGCGGGACAGCCGACGGGGCTTGGGACGGCGGTGCTTACCCTTCGCGGGCATGGCGAATTCCTCTCCCGCGCCTACGAGGTGAGCTGTCGGGTGCGGGCAGGAGATGCCCGGCCGCGTGGTGCGCACGGCTTTACCCCAAGCCTGTTCCGGAGTCCGGACAGGCGTCGTACCTGTGGGTCCCCCGCTCCTGCCGTGGACGGTTGAGCGACACGGTTTCCGGGCGGTGGCAGGATTCGGCGTCCGCCCGGACTGGTGGTGAACGTAGGCGAGCGGGACGCACCAGGACAACCATGAGATTTTCCTGTGAATGCCTTTCTCCGGCTCTCCACACAATTCCGCGTGACACTGCGTGGGCACGCACCCGGCCGCCGTCTTCAATTCCCCTGAAAAACGACGCCGATTACGTGCCCATGGCAATGACGGAACGTCACGAATATGACGCTGCTCACGTACGCCGGACGATCACGCCTTATTCCAGGGCCAGTTACGACGAAGGGCACGAAACAGACAGGCCGGACGAACGCGCCGGAGACGACTCGGAGGCAACCAGGAGACGACCCGGAGCCGGCTCAGATACGACGCAGCCGGACGACCTTCGCGTCGAAGTCCCCGCGCAGCCCGGTCCGCAGTCCGTGATGCAACAGAACGGCCCCTCGGTGCACTTCGCCCGTTTCACGGCATTCGTACGTGGCCGCCGGGTCGAGCCCGCGCAGCCGGAGCGCGGGCGCCGCCTCGCCGTAGTGCTGCGCCTGGAGCCAGGCGAGGACGACGCTCTCGTCGCCGCGCACGTACTGGACGGCGCTCAACCCGCCCGCGGGGGGCCGCAGTCGGTACAGGTCGCCGTGCTGGACGACGGGGCGGATCTCCTTGTAGAGGGCCACCCACTCCCCCGCCTCCGCCAGTTCCTCCTCGCTCCACCGGGTGAGGTCGCCGCCGACGCCGAGCACCCCGGCCATCGCGCTCACGAACCGGAACCGCAGGCTGCTGACCCGGCCGTTGAGCTGGTTGTTGGGGCTGTCGGTGACCCACGCGGCCATGACCCGGGCCGGGTGCACCTGGCTGAAGCCGTGCTGGATGGCGAGCCGGTCGAGCGGGTCGGTGTTGTCGGAGGTCCACACCTGGTCCGTGCGGCTGAGGACACCGAGGTCGATGCGGCCGCCGCCGCCCGAGCAGGACTCGAAGGCGACGCCGGGGTGCGCGGCGCGCAACCGGTCGAACAGGGCGTACAGGGCGCGCACGTGGTCGACCCACAGGCGCTGCGGGTAGGGGTCCTCGGGCCAGCCGGCGTCCGTGAAGCAGCGGTTGAAGTCCCACTTGACGTAGTCGATCGGGGCGCTGGACAGCAGGGTGTCGAGCCGTTCCCAGAGGTACTCCTGGACGTCCTCGCGGGCGAGGTTGAGCACCAGCTGGTTGCGGAACTCCGTGCGCCTGCGCCCCGGTTGGAACTGCACCCAGTCCGGGTGCGCGCGGTAGAGGTCGCTGTCGGCGTTGATCATCTCGGGCTCGACCCAGATGCCGAACCGCATGCCGAGGGCGTGGACGTAGTCCGCGAGCGGCTTGAGGCCGTTCGGGAAGCGGTCCGGGTTGGGGGTCCAGTCGCCGAGTCCGGCGCGGTCGTTGACGCGGGCGCCGAACCAGCCGTCGTCGACGACGAACAGCTCGACGCCCATCGCCGCCGCCCGCCGCGCGAGCGTGCCCTGCTGCTCCTCGGAGATGTCGAACTGCGTGGCCTCCCAGGAGTTGTAGAGCACCGGCCGGTCCTGGTCGGCGTCGGGGATGACGTACGTCCGCTGGTAGGCATGCCAGGCCCGGCTGGCGCCGCCGAGGCCGCCGTCGGTCCACAGGCCCGCGAAGACGGGCGTGGTGAAGGACTCCCCGGCCGCCAGCCGCAGCAGGCCGGAGTCGTCGTATCCGGCGCCGCCGGTGATCTGCACGCGGGCGTCGGAGAGTTGGGCGACCGCCATGCGCCAGCTGCCCGACCAGGCGAGCGCGCAGCCGTAGACCTCGCCGCGCTCCTCGGTCGCGTCGGTCTCCAGGGCGACCCAGGGCAGGTGCTGGTGTCCGGTGTGGCCGCGGCGGCTGCCGATGATCTTCTCGCCGTAGGTGAGGCCGGAGCCGACCAGCCGGGACTCGGCGGCCCAGCGGCCGTGCAGCTGCGACAGCCGCCAGTCCTCGCGCTCGGGCAGGGTCCAGGTCGCGGAGTCGGCCCGCAGGAGTTCGACGGGGGCGCCGTCCGCGTCGTTGGCCAGGCTCACCCAGCGTTCGACGACGTCGTCGCGCATGCGGTAGTGCAGCGTGATGGTGAGCGGTGCGTCGCGGAAGCGCAGGCGCAGTTCGCCGCCGTCGGCCTCGTAGGTCTCGAAGGTCCACTCGGTGCCGCGGCGTTCGTCGGTGCGCACGGACAGGGCGGGGCGGACGAAGCGGGGGCCGCCCTCGACCGGGTACTCCTCGCGGCCGTCGAGCCCGGATTCGAACGACGAGGAGTGCGGTCCGGGGAGGGTGGCGAGGGCCTCGGCGTCGGCGAGCGCGATGCGCGCTCCCCAGTGCAGGTGCAGCAGTTCGTCGCGCTCGGTCAGCCGCAGGGCGTAGCTGCTCGCGGTTCCGGACAGGAGCCAGGTCCGGCCGTCCGCGCCGATCTCCACCATCTAAGCCTCACAAATTCGAACAGGTGCCGGGCTGGTACAAGACAGGCACGAACAGGGCCGATCAGACAGCAACATCATCGGGGGTGCGGTGTGGTGCGGGCAACGCCCCCACGCGGGTTCCGCCGGGCGCCCGAGCGCCGATGATGGTCGGGGGCGATGACGTGATCGGCCACTGATTGCCTCGTGCACGTTTGTCGTATCGTCGAAACGCGTCCCGACGGCGAGCAGCGCCCGCGGGACGGATCGGAGGAGCACCCGTGACGCAGCAGATCCCGTCGACCGAGCCCGAACTGACCGGAGTGCGCAACTTCCGTGACGTCGGCGGACTGCCGACGGTGGACGGCCGCCGGGTACGGCAGGGCGTGCTGTTCCGCAGCGGCCATCTGGCGCACGCGACCGCGGAGGACGCCGCCTTCCTCACCACCCTCGGGCTGCACACGATCTTCGACTTCCGCAACACGGCCGACCAGAGGCTGGAGGGCCAGGACGTCGAGCTGCCGGGCGTGCGCAACGTGAACCTGCCGCTGACGGACCCGGCGCACGGGGCCGAGTTCTGGACGATGGTCCGCGACGGCGAGATTGAGCAGCTGCGCGGCATCCTCGGCGACGGCAAGGCCGCGGCCCGCATGGTCGACTCGTACCGGACGATCGTCACCGGGCGCACCGCCGAGCACTCCCGGGTGCTGCACGCGCTGGCCGAGGACAGTGTGCCCGCGCTGATGCACTGCGCGGCGGGCAAGGACCGCGCGGGCCTGTCGATCGCCGTCACGCTGCTGGCCGTGGGGGTGGAGCGCGAGGCGATCGTGGCGGACTACCTGGAGTCCAACGCCAAGCACCGCCGCTACAAGGTGCGCCGCAGCGGTTCGGCCGCGAGCGCCTACACCCCCGAGGTGATGGAACTGCTCGCGCCGCTCTTCGACGCGCGGGCGGAGTACCTCCAGGCCGCGTTCGACACGGTCGAGGAGACCTGGGGCAGCGTCGACACGTATCTGGAGCGGGGCCTGGGCGTCACGCCCGAGGTGCGGGAACGGCTGCGCGAGCGCCTGCTGGACTGAGGGCGGCGCCGGGGGCTACTGGTTGGCCCCCAGCTCGAACAGCAGGAAGAGGAAGGCGGCGAAGACGTGTCCGGCCGCGATGTAGATGAGCAGCCGGACCCACAGCGCGCGCGGGAACTTCTCTTCGATGTCACTCATGGCGTTCCTCCTGTGCCCGGGCCGAGGCACAGCGCGGCCGTCGGGCTCTGCAACAGCGTGTGGACGAAAAGCAGTTCGGTGCCGCCCTGGTCGGCGGCGGCCAGGCGGTGCGGGGTCAGCGAGTCGAAGTGGGCGCTGTCGCCGGGCCCGAGCAGGTGCGCGGTGTCGCCGAGGCGCAGCCGCAGCCGGCCGGTGAGGACGTACAGCCACTCCTCGCCGGGGTGCACGCGCACGATGTCGCCCTGGGCGCCGTACGGCACGTGCACCCGCAGCGCCTGCATGCCCCGGCCGGGCGCCCCCGCCTGCCAGTACGTCCAGCCGCCCGCCCCGGTCGGCTCCATGGCGGCGGCGCGGACGACCGCGTCCCGGTCGGCGACCGTCTCGCCCAGCAGCTCCGAAACCGTCGTACTGTAGACACGGGCCAGCGCGAGCAGCATCGGCAGCGAGGGCTGGCGCTGCCCGGTCTCCAGCCGGGACAGGTGCGCGGGCGAGAGCCCGGCGGCCCGGGCGGCGGCCTCCAGGGTCGTCCCGGCACGGCGGCGCAGGGCGCGGAGCTGGGGGGCCACGGCGGGCAGGTCGGCCGGCGGTTCTTCCGCCGGTTCATCGGCTGGAACGCTCATACGTCGATTCAGCCAGAGGTTTGCCCCACGGGCAATTTTCTTGTCTCTGAGGCAAAACACCACAGCTGCGGAGGCACGGCCTCCTGACGGCAGACGTACGGCGGGCCCGGGCCCCGGACCCGCCGCACGCCCTCCCGCGGCCGGTGGCGCTAGCGGTTGGCCATCGCCTGCTTCACCAGCGTCTTCCCGAAGTCCCACACCAGCCCGCCGCCGCTGTGCGCGTCGTCCATGACGGCGGTGAACGCCTCCACGAAGCGGTCCGCGTCCGCCTCGTCGACGACCAGCGGCGGGATCAGCTTGATCACTTCGAGGTGGTCGCCGGAGACCTGGGTGAGGATCCGGTGCCGTTGCAGCAGCGGCACGACGACCATCTGCGCGAACAGGCCCTTGCGGGCGGCCTGGAGCATGGTCCAACGGCCGCGCAGTTTCAGCGACTTGGGCCGGCCGAACTCGATGCCGATCATCAGGCCCCGGCCGCGTACGTCGGCGAGGAGTTCGTACGTGCCGACCAGCGCGGTGAGTTGGCCCTTGAGGTACTCGCCGACCGCGCGGGCGTTGGCCACGATCTGCTCGTTCTCCATGACCGACAGGACCGCGAGCCCGGCCGCCATCGCCTGCGCGTTGGCGCCGAAGCTCGCCGAGTGGACCAGGACGCGGTCGATGGACGAGTAGACCTTCTTGAAGATCCACTCCTTGCCGAGCGTCGCGCTGACCGGCACATAGCCGCCGGAGAGCGCCTTGGCCACGCACACCAGGTCGGGTTCCACCCCGTCCTCGTGCTGGTAGGCGTAGAAGTCCCCGGTGCGGCCGAGGCCGGTCTGCACCTCGTCGGCGATCAGCAGGGCCTTGTACTTGTGCAGCAACTCCTGTGCGGCGCGCAGGTATCCGGGCGGCGCCTCGTGCACGCCCTTGCCCTGGATCGGCTCGACGATCAGCGCGGCGACGTCGCCCTTGCGCAACTCCCGTTCCAGGGCGGCGAGATCGCCGAGGGGGACGGCGGTGTCGGGCAGCAGCGGGGCGAAGCCGTCGCGGAAGCCGTCCTCACCGTTGACCGAGAGGGAGCCCGTGGTCAGCCCGTGGAAGGCGTGCGCGCAGTACAGGACGCGGGGCCTGCCGGTGGCGTACCGGGCGAACTTGAGCGCGGTCTCCACCGCCTCGGTGCCGCTGTTGCCGAAGAACACCCGGTCCAGGTGCGGGCTGTGGGCGAGCAGACGTTCGGCGAGCAGTCCCGGCAGCGGCTGGCAGTCGAACCGGGTGAGGTCGGCGAGCTGGGCGTCGAGCACGTCGTGCAGCGCCTTGCGGACCACGGGGTGGTGGCGGCCGACGCCCATCACCCCGAACCCGGCGAGCATGTCCAGGTAGTCGTTGCCGTCCGCGTCCCAGAAGTGCGCGCCCTCGGCCCGTTCGTAGACCTTGTCGAAGCCGATGGTGTGCAGCATGCGCGGGAGTTGGTGGTTGAGGTGCCTGGTGTGCAACTCGTAGCGCTCGGCGCCGCGTTCGGCGATCAGTGCGCCGAGGTCGAACTCCCGGCGCGCGGACGGTTGGGTCATGCCTGTTTCTCCTTGGACGCTGTCCGCGGGCCGTTCGACCGCTCCTCCCCGACCGCGAGGGAACCGCTGATCCGGCCCGCGATCTCCACCGGGGTGAGCCCGATGTCGGCGAGCACCTCCCCGCGCTTGGCGTGTGCGAGGAACTGCTCGGGGATGCCGAACCGCCGTACGGGTACGTCGACTTCGGCGTCCCCGAGGGCGAGCGCGATGGCCGAACCGACGCCCGCGGAGCGGCTGTTGTCCTCGACGACCGCGACCAGGCGGTGCTCGGCGGCCAGTCCCGGCAGGGCGGGGTCGACGGGTTTGACCCAACGGGGGTCGACGACCGTGCAGTTGATGCCGCGGGCTTCCAACAGTTCGGCCGCCTGGAGGCAGACGGGCGCCATCACGCCGACGCCGACCAGCAGGACTTCGGGCGCCTCGGCGGACCGGTGCAGTACGTCGAGGCCGCCCACGCGGTCCACGGCGGGGACGGCCGGGCCCACCGACTCCTTGGGGAACCGGATCAGGGTCGGCGCGTCGTCCACGGCGACGGCTTCCCGCAGCTGGGCCCGGAGTTGGTCGGCGTCGCGCGGCGCGGCGATCCTCAGACCCGGCACGACCTGGAGGATCGACATGTCCCACATGCCGTTGTGCGACGCCCCGTCAACTCCCGTCACCCCGGCGCGGTCCAGGACGAAGGTGACCCCGCAGCGGTGCAGGGCGACGTCCATCAGGAGCTGGTCGAAGGCGCGGTTGAGGAAGGTCGCGTAGACGGCGACGACCGGGTGCAGCCCGCCGGTGGCCAGGCCCGCCGCCGAGACCGCCGCGTGCTGCTCGGCGATGCCGACGTCCCACACCCGGCCCGGGAACCGCTCGGCGAACTTGGCGAGGCCGACAGGGTGCAGCATGGCGGCCGTTATGGCGACGACGTCCTCGCGCTCCTCCCCGATCCGGACGATCTCCTCGCCGAACACCGACGTCCAGGAGGGCCCGCCCGCGGGTGCCAGTGGCGCGCAGGTCAGCGGGTCCATCACGCCGACGGTGTGGAAGTGGTCCTCCTCGTGGGCGAGGGCGGGCTCGTAACCGCGGCCCTTCTCGGTGAGGCAGTGGACCAGGACCGGGCCGTGGAAGCGCTTGGCGCGGCGCAGCGCCGACTCGACGGCGCGCACGTCGTGCCCGTCGATGGGGCCGACGTACTTGAGCCCGAGGTCCTCGAACAGGCCCTGCGGGGCGAACGCGTCCTTGAAGCCCTTCTTCGCGCCGTGCAGGGCCTCGTAGACAGTGTTGCCGACGACGGGCGTGCGTTGCAGGACCTCCTTGCCCCAGGCGAGGACCTTCTCGTAGCCGTCGGTGGTGCGCAGGGTGGCGAGGTGGTTGGCGAGCCCACCGATGGTGGGCGCGTAGGAGCGTTCGTTGTCGTTGACGACGATGATCAGCGGGCGGTCCTTGGCGGCGGCGATGTTGTTGAGCGCCTCCCAGGCCATGCCGCCGGTCAGGGCCCCGTCGCCGATGACCGCGACGACATGGCCCTTCTCCCGCTGGACGTCACGGGCCTTGGCCAGTCCGTCCGCCCAGCCGAGCACGGTGGAGGCGTGGCTGTTCTCGATGACGTCGTGCTCGGACTCCTCGCGCGAGGGATAGCCCGACAGGCCGCCCTTGCTGCGCAGCTTGGAGAAGTCCTGACGCCCCGTCAGAAGTTTGTGCACATAGCTCTGGTGGCCGGTGTCCCACAGGATGCGGTCGACCGGCGACTCGAAGGCCCGGTGCAGGGCGATGGAGAGTTCCACCACCCCCAGGTTGGGGCCCAGGTGTCCTCCGGTCCTGGACACCGCGTGTACCAGGAACTCCCTGATCTCCTCGGCCAGTTGGCCGACCTCCGCCTCGGACAGCGCCTTAAGGTCGCGTGGTCCCCGGATGGTCTCCAGAATCGTCACGCTCGGGCCCCCTCTCGGTCCGTGCTGCTCAGCTCACGGTGACGGCCGGTTCGCCCGACGCGACGCCGTCCTGTTCCATCTGTTCGGCGATCCGCATCGCCTCTTCGATGAGCGTCTCCACGATCTTCGACTCCGGGACCGTCTTGACGACCTGGCCCTTCACGAAGATCTGGCCCTTGCCGTTGCCGGAGGCGACACCGAGGTCCGCCTCGCGGGCCTCGCCCGGACCATTGACGACACAGCCCATCACCGCGACCCGCAAGGGCACCTCCATCCCCTCCAGGCCCGCCGTGACCTCCTCCGCCAGCTTGTACACGTCCACCTGCGCACGGCCGCAGGACGGACACGACACGATCTCCAGGCGGCGCGGGCGCAACCCCAGCGACTCCAGGATCTGGCTGCCGACCTTGATCTCCTCCACCGGCGGCGCCGACAGCGAGACCCGGATCGTGTCACCGATACCGCGCGAGAGCAGCGCGCCGAAGGCGACCGCCGACTTGATCGTGCCCTGGAACGCCGGACCCGCCTCCGTCACACCGAGGTGGAGGGGGTAGTCGCACTGCTCGGCCAACTGCCGGTACGCCTCGATCATCACGACCGGGTCGTTGTGCTTGACCGAGATCTTGATCTCCCGGAAGTCGTGCTCCTCGAAGAGCGACGCCTCCCAGAGCGCCGACTCGACCAGGGCCTCGGGAGTGGCCTTGCCGTACTTCTTCAGCAGGCGGGCGTCCAGGGAGCCGGCGTTGACGCCGATGCGGATCGGGGTGCCGTGGTCCTTCGCGGCCCGCGCGATCTCCTTGACCTTGTCGTCGAACTGCTTGATGTTCCCGGGGTTCACGCGGACCGCCGCGCAGCCCGCCTCGATCGCGGCGAACACGTACTTCGGCTGGAAGTGGATGTCCGCGATCACCGGGATCTGCGACTTGCGCGCGATGGTCGCCAGCGCGTCCGCGTCGTCCTGGGTCGGGCAGGCCACTCGGACGATCTGGCAGCCGGACGCCGTCAGCTCGGCGATCTGCTGGAGCGTCGCGCCGATGTCGGACGTACGCGTGGTCGTCATCGACTGCACGGAGACCGGGGCGTCACCGCCCACCGCCACGGATCCGACCTGGATCTGTCGGGACACGCGGCGCTCGGCCAGCTTGGTCGGAACGGACGGCATGCCGAGAGAAATCGCAGTCATCTGCTGTGCAACCCCAAGTTGTGGATCACGTGGTCGTGGGAACGGTCGCGGAACGACGGGCTCCAGCCTTCGAGGTTACCCCCCGCGCGCCGCCTCCCCCGCAACACAGGCCCCCAAACCCTCCCAACGAGCGGCGGCCGGGCGGATGATCCGCCCGGCCGCCGCGCAC
>LJCV01000069.1 GCA_001298575.1 Actinobacteria bacterium OK074 | reverse complement strand
CATAGTGTTTCGGTGGTTATAGCGTAGGGGAAACGCCCGGTTACATTTCGAACCCGGAAGCTAAGCCTTACAGCGCCGATGGTACTGCAGGGGGGACCCTGTGGGAGAGTAGGACGCCGCCGAACAAAACGTTGAAGAGCGGGTCTCAGAACTTCGGTTCAGAGACCCGCTCTTTTGTGTTGCGCGTCACTTCGCGTTCACCTGGCGCCCGCAGCATCCCAACCATGAGTACTGCTGCAATGCTCGGCGCCGCGGGCGTGCGTGCCGGTGACGAGGTCGTCGTGCCGGCGTTCGGCAACATCGAGGTCGCCGAGGCCGTGGTCCGGGTCGGTGCGACCCCCGTGTTCGCCGACATAGACCCGGCGACCTACTGTCTTGCCCCCCTCGCCGTCGACGCCGTGGTCACACCGCGGTCCGCCGCGATCATCGTCGTACACCGCTTCGGGCGGTCGGCGGATGTCGCGCGGATGCGGGCCGTGGGGCAGCGGCACGGGCTGTTGGTGTTGGAGCAGGGTGAGTCCGAGTTGCCGTATGCCGAAGTGGCGCAGCGGCGGGAGCGGGCCGCTTATCTGGACCGGCGGCTGCGTGGGGTGGGGATGCCCGAGACCAGCGGTGGGCACACCTACCAGCAGTACGTCGTGCGGGTGCCCGGGAACGGGCGGCCGGACCGGGACGCGTTCGCGCGTGCCTTGCGGGCCAAGGGAGTTGACTGCCGGGTGCCGGTGAAGACGCCCGTGCACCGGATGCCCGGGTTCCGGCGGGACGTGTGCCTGCCCGAGACCGAGCGGGCCGCCGACGAGACGCTTTCGCTGCCCGTCGACGCCTCTTTGACGCGGCGTGAGATGCACCGGATCGTCTCCGCCTGCAACTCCCTCGGGGGACTGCTCCAAGCCGTGTACTAGACCGGGTACTTGGGGGCGTCGTTCGTGGTTGGGAACAGTCCGGTGTTCGGGGTATGATCTATTCCGTTGCCGCGAGGGAAACCTCGAAAAGTGACTGGCCCCCCTAGCTCAGTCGGCAGAGCGTCTCCATGGTAAGGAGAAGGTCAACGGTTCGATTCCGTTGGGGGGCTCCGTAAATCTCCACAAGTTTTAGAAGGGCGAAGGCCCCACCCGATTCGGGTGGGGCCTTCGCCCTTCTGTTGTTTTCTCAGTCCTGCTTGCGCTGGCCCGGTACCCGCATCGCCAGAATGGCCATGTCGTCCGACGGGGCGTCCTGGGCGAAGCGTTCCACCGCGCGCATGATGCGGGCCGCGACCGCGCCCGCCGTCAGGCCCGTGCAGGTGGCGAGGACCTCGGTGAGGCCGTCGTCGCCCAGCATGCGGGTGCCCTCGCGGCGTTCGGTGACGCCGTCCGTCACGCACAGCAGGACGTCGCCCGGGTCGAGGGTGACCGCCTGCTCGTACAGCTCCAGGTCCTCCATGACGCCGAGGAGGGGCTGGGGTTCGGCCGCGGGCTCCACCGTGCCGTCCTGGCGCAGGCGCAGCGGGAGCGGGTGGCCGGCGCAGACGACCTTCAGTTCCGCGCTGCCGTCGTCCTGGGGGCGCAGTTCGCCGTAGAGGAGCGTCAGGAAGCGGCTGCGGGCGCCCTCGTCGAGGATCGCGGAGTTCAGGCGGTCCAGGACCTCCGGGCCGCTGAGGCCCTCTCTCGCGAGCAGCCGGAGGGCGTGCCGGGCCAGGCCCGTGACCGCGGCCGCGTTCGGGCCCGTACCGCAGACGTCGCCGATGGCGAAGCCGTAGGTGCCCTCGCTGATCGGGAAGAGGTCGTAGAAGTCGCCGCCGACCTCGTTGCCCTCGCCGGCCGCGCGGTAGATGACCTCGACCTCGACGCCGTCGATGTCCGGGAGTTCCGGGGGCAGGAGGCTGCGCTGGAGGGACTGGCTGATGGCCATGCGCTCCGAGTACAGGCGGGCGTTGTCCAGGGCCAGGGCGGCCCGGCGGGAGAGGTCCTCGGCCAGTTCCAGGATCTCCTGGCGGAAGTGGTCGTCGGTCGGCTTGCCGAGCGTGAGCATGCCGATCACGCGGTTGCGGGCCACCAGGGGCAGCACGACCGTCTCGCCGCCCACCGCGGAGGCCGTGGCCAGCGTCGTACCGATGCCCGAGGTGAAGGACGGCGGTTCGTTCATGCCGAGGTTGCGCATGGAGGTGCGCAGGGCGGCCTGGTGGGCCGCGTCCGCGGGGGCCGTCCAGACGCGGGCGCCGGGGGTCGGGATCGGGTCCGGGGGCGGGATCTTCGACAGCAGTGCCTTGAGGCCGTCGATGCGGTCCTCGTCCTCGTGCAGGACGTACGACAGGTACGGCTCCGACGCCTGGTCGGCGATGGTGTAGACCGCGCACCAGGTGGCCAGGGTCGGGATGGTCATCTGGGCCATCAGGGCGAGCGTCTGGTCGCGGTCCAGGGTGCCGGCCAGGAGGTCGGACGCCTCGACGAGGAAGCTGAGCGAGCCGCGGCGCAGGCGTTCCAGTTCGCCCAGGCGGGCCGATTCGACCGCCAGTGCGATGCGGTCGGCGGCGAACTGGAGCCGCAGGGCTTCCTCGTTCGAATAGCGGCCCGGGGCTTCCGCGGCCACGCCCAGTGAGCCGGTGAGGCGGCCCTCGACCTTCAGCGGGACCGTGACGACCGAGCGCATGCCGGTGCCGGCCAGCAGGGGGACGGCGCCGGGTACGGCCGCCAGGTCGTCGTGGACGGCGGGCATGCGGGCCGAGCCGTAGCGGCCGGGGCCGGCCTCGACCATGACGCGGGCGAAGCGCTGGCGGGCGGAGGGGAGGCCGGTGGAGGCCCGTACCTCCAGTTCCGTCTCGTCGTCGGTGGCCAGGAGGAGGAAGGCGGCGTCGCCGTCGAGCATGTCGCGCGCGCGTTCGACGGTGCGCTGGAGGAGGCCGTCCAGGTCGTCCGGGGCGGGGGAGCCGATGAAGACCTCGAAGGGGTCCACGGTGCTCTGGCCCTCGCCGGCGGCCGATCCGTCGATGGACTGGGGCCGCAACGGGGTCTGCAGGACCGCGCGTTCGTGGTCGCGCACCAGCAGGCAGACCGTGGACGGTTCGCCGCCGGTGTCTCGTACCCGCAGGTGGGAGGCGTAGACGGGGGTGACGCGGCCGTTGGCGCCGCGGATGCCGTAGCTGCCCTCCCAGCGGGAGAGCCGGAGGGCCTCGGCGATGCCGGTGCTGGTGCCCGGGGTGTGCGGCCAGGCGGCGAGGTCGGTGAGGGGTTTGCCGGTGACCTGGTCGGCGCTGTAGCCGAAGAGTTCCTCGGCGTCCTCGTTCCACGCGCCGATCGCGCCGCCGCGGTCGATCTGGATGACGGCGACGCGGACCCGGCCGTCGGCGAGCGGGAGGAGGTCGGCGGGCAGGCACGGGCCGGCCGCGCGGGTGCCGACCGGGCGCTCGGGCAGGTCGAGCTGGAACCACACCTGTTTCTGCGTGGAGGTGTACTCGACGCCCCAGCGGTGGGCGATCGCCGCGCACAGTTGCAGGCCGCGGCCACCCTCGCGGTCGGGGCCCGCCATGGCCACCCCGGGGCCCTGGAGGGGGATCTCCCGCTCGGGGTAGCGGTCGGCGACCTCGACCCGCACTCCGGCGTCCGTGCGCAGGCACAGGACGTCCGCGGCGGTGCCCGCGTGCACCACCGCGTTGGTGACGAGTTCGCTGGTGAGGACCACCGCGTCGTCCACGATGTCCGCGAACCCCCAGCCCTGGAGGGTGTCGCGGACGAAGGAGCGAGCGGTCGCCACCGATCGTCCCACTGGCTCGAAGGTGGCGGCCGCGCGCGCGGTGATCACAGAACTCCCCATGTGTCGGCGCCCCCTGGCTCACGTGCCCGATCTCCTGGCTGGCGCACTACAGGGTAGTGGGGGCACCCGTTCGGTGTTCAGGGGTATCCCCACGTAGGCGTGGCCTTGAACCCCGCGTGACGGTGGTTTGAGAGTCGGGTGCCCGCTCAATGACAGGCCGTACCCTGCTGGGCAACGTGTGATCGGCCTTTCGGGTTACGGTCGTGTACGGGGAGGCCCGGTGCGCCATGGTGAAAGACTGGGCAAGCTTCTAGGGAAGGTCCGTGCAGACCGAGTGCCTGTTCCCGGGTGGGGCAGGCGCAGCCGACAGTGCCCGGCACGATGAAAACCGGCGACAGGACGGCATCGGCCGTGCGCGCTGAACAGGTCGACCCCTGCGGGAGGGACACAGTGGAGTCTGGCGTAGCGACGCGGGGCAACAAGCCGCGCGCGAAGGACGGACAGTCCCCCAGCAACAGGGGCGCCACCAAGGGCGGCGGTACCACCGAGGTGGACGCGGCGGCCCTGAACCGGCTGCTCGCGGCCCTGGTGGCGATGCGGGAGGGGAACTTCCGCAAACGCCTCACGGTGTCCGGCGACGGCGTCATGGCCGAGATCGCCGCCGTCTACAACGAGGTGGCCGACCGCAATCTGCACCTGACCGGCGAACTGTCGCGGGTACGGCGCATGGTGGGCCGCGAGGGCAAGCTGGCCGAGCGGCTGGAGACGGGCGTCGGCGAGGGCTCGTGGGCGACCGCCATCGACAACTCGAACGCGCTGGTCGACGACCTCGTACGGCCCGTCTCCGAGGTCTCCCGGGTGCTGTCCGCGGTCGCCGAGGGTGATCTGTCGCCGCGGATGGACCTGCGGGCGCAGGGGCCCGACGGGAGCGGGCATCCGCTGCGCGGGGAGTTCCTGAAGGTCGGGCGGACGGTCAACAACCTGGTCGACCAGCTCTCGACGTTCACCGACGAGGTCACGCGCGTGGCCATCGAGGTGGGCACCGAGGGCAAGCTGGGCGGGCAGGCCCGGCTGCGCGGGATGTCGGGCTCGTGGAAGGACCTCACGGACTCGGTCAACACCATGGCGTACCGGCTGACCGCGCAGGTGCGGGACATCGCGCTGGTGACGACGGCGGTGGCCAAGGGCGACCTGTCGCGGAAGGTCACCGTCCATGTCGACGGCGAGATGCTGGAGCTGAAGAACACCGTCAACACGATGGTGGACCAGCTGTCCTCGTTCTCCTCCGAGGTGACCCGCGTCGCGCGTGAGGTGGGTGTCGAGGGGCAGCTGGGCGGCCAGGCGCAGGTGCCCGGTGTGGCGGGCGTGTGGAAGGACCTCACCGATTCGGTGAACCTGATGGCCGGCAACCTGACGGCCCAGGTGCGGGAGATCGCGCAGGTGACGACGGCGGTCGCCAATGGTGACCTGTCGCAGAAGGTGACTGTCAACGCGCGCGGCGAGGTCGCGCAGCTGGCGTACACGATCAACCAGATGACGGCGACGCTGCGGACCTTCGCGGACGAGGTCACGCGCGTGGCCAACGAGGTCGGTGCCGAGGGGCGGCTGGGCGGGCAGGCGAAGGTGCCGGGGGCGGCGGGCACCTGGAAGGACCTGACGGATTCCGTCAACACTGTTTTCACGAACCTCACCACTCAGGTGCGTGACATCGCGGCCGTGACGACGGCGGTGGCCAACGGCGACCTGTCGCAGAAGGTCACCGTGGATGTCGCGGGCGAGATGCTGGAGTTGAAGAACACCGTCAACACCATGGTCGACCAGCTGTCCGCGTTCGGTTCCGAGGTCACGCGCGTGGCGCGCGAGATCGGCATCGACGGTGAACTGGGCGGCCAGGCGCAGGTGTTCGGGGCGGCGGGCACCTGGAAGGACCTGACGGACTCCGTCAACACGGCGTTCCGCAACCTCACCGGGCAGGTCCGCAACATCGCCCAGGTGACGACGGCGGTGGCCAACGGCGACCTGTCGCAGAAGGTCACTGTGGACGTGTCCGGCGAGATGCTCCAGCTGAAGAACACCGTGAACACGATGGTGGACCAGCTGTCGTCGTTCGCGGACCAGGTGACCCGGATGGCCCGCGAGGTGGGCACCGAGGGCCGTCTTGGCGCCCAGGTGCGCGTGGACGGCGTCTCCGGCACCTGGAAGGAGCTCACCGACTCCGTCAACGTCATGGCGGGCAACCTCACCTCCCACGTACGGCAGATCGCCCAGGTGACGACGGCGGTGGCGCGCGGTGACCTGTCGCAGAAGGTCACCGTGGACGCGCGCGGGGAGTTCCTGGAGCTGAAGAACACCATCAACACGATGGTCGACCAGCTCTCGTCCTTCGCCGACCAGGTGACCCGGGTCGCGCGCGAGGTGGGCACGGACGGGCGGCTGGGCGGTCAGGCGCGGGTGGACGGCGTGTCGGGCACCTGGAAGGAGCTGACGGACTCCGTCAACTTCATGGCGGGCAACCTGACCGCGCAGGTCCGCAACATCGCCCAGGTCGCCACGGCGGTGGCGCGCGGCGACCTGTCCCAGAAGATCACCGTGGACGCGCGCGGGGAGATCCTGGAGCTGAAGAACACCCTGAACACGATGGTCGACCAGCTGTCGTCGTTCGCGGAGCAGGTCACGCGCGTGGCCGTCGAGGTGGGCACCGAGGGCATCCTGGGCGGGCAGGCGGAGGTGCAGGGTGTCTCCGGCACCTGGAAGGACCTCACGCAGTCCGTGAACATCATGGCGAACAACCTGACCATCCAGGTGCGTCAGATCGCCGAGGTCACCACCGCGGTCGCCAAGGGCGACCTGTCGAAGAAGATCACCGTGGACGCGCAGGGCGAGATCCTCGAACTCGTCACCACCGTCAACACGATGGTCGAGCAGTTGTCGTCGTTCGCCGAGCAGGTGACCCGGGTGGCCCGCGAGGTGGGCACCGAGGGCATGCTGGGCGGGCAGGCGCACGTGCCCGGCGTCACGGGCATCTGGAAGGACCTCAGCGACAACGTCAATCTGATGGCCAAGAACCTGACCATCCAGGTGCGCAACATCTCCCAGGTCGCCGAGGCCATCGCCGAGGGCGACCTGACCCGGACGGTGACGATCGAGGCGCGCGGCGAGGTCGCGCAGCTCGCCGACACCTTCAACACCATGGTGAAGACGCTGAGTTCGTTCGCCGAGCAGGTCACCCGGGTGGCCCGCGAGGTGGGCACGGACGGCATCCTCGGCGGCCAGGCGCGCGTGCCGGGCGTGGCGGGCACCTGGAAGGACCTCACCGAGTCCGTGAACCAGATGGCGTCCAACCTGACCGGTCAGGTGCGGAACATCGCCATGGTCACCACGGCCATCGCCAAGGGCGACCTGACCAAGAAGATCGACATCGACGCCCGGGGCGAGATCCTCGAACTGAAGACGACGATCAACACGATGGTCGACCAACTGTCGTCGTTCGCCGACCAGGTGACCAAGGTGGCCCGTGAAGTGGGCACCGAGGGGCGGCTCGGCGGCCAGGCACGCGTGCGTGAGGTCGAGGGCACCTGGCGGGACCTGACCGAGTCGGTGAACGAGATGGCCGGGAACCTGACCCGGCAGGTGCGTGCCATCGCGCGCGTGGCGACCGCGGTGACCCGCGGCGATCTCCAGCTGAAGATCGACGTGGACGCCGCGGGCGAGATCCAGGAACTCCAGGACTACATCAACAAGATGATCGCCAACCTGCGCGACACCACGATCGCCAACAAGGAGCAGGACTGGCTCAAGGGCAACCTCGCCCGCATCTCCGCACTGATGCAGGGCCGGCGCGACCTGGCGGACGTGGCCTCGCTGATCATGAGCGAGCTGACGCCGGTCGTCGCGGCCCAGCACGGCGCGTTCTTCCTGGCGATGCCCCTGGTCGACGGCAAGGAGCACGGCAAGGACCACGGCGAAGCGCCCGAGGACGCCTACGAGTTGCGCATGCTCGGCTCGTACGGCTACTCGATGGGCTCCATGCCGACGTCGTTCCGGCCCGGCGAGGCGCTGATCGGGACGGCCGCGGAGGAGAAGCGGACCATCCTGGTGGAGAAGGCGCCGACCGGGTACCTGAAGATCTCCTCCGGGCTCGGTGAGGCGCCGCCCGCGCAGGTCATCGTGTTGCCGGTGCTGTTCGAGGGGAAGGTGCTCGGGGTCATCGAGCTGGCGTCGTTCTCGGCGTTCACGCAGATCCAGCGGGACTTCCTCAACCAGATCGCCGAGATGATCGCGACGAGCGTCAACACCATCTCCGTCAACACCAAGACCGAGGTGCTGCTGAAGCAGTCGCAGGAGCTGACCGAGCAACTGCGCGAGCGCTCGGCCGAGTTGGAGCAGCGGCAGAAGGCCCTCCAGTCCTCCAACGCCGAACTGGAGGAGAAGGCCGAGCTGTTGGCCCAGCAGAACCGTGACATCGAGGTGAAGAACACCGAGATCGAGGAGGCGCGGCAGGTCCTGGAGGAGCGCGCCGAGCAACTCGCGGTCTCCATGCGCTACAAGAGCGAGTTCCTCGCCAACATGTCGCACGAGCTGCGCACTCCGCTCAACTCGCTGCTCATCCTGGCCAAGCTGCTCGCCGACAACGCGGACGCCAACCTCACTCCCAAGCAGGTCGAGTTCGCCGAGACCATCCACGGCGCGGGGTCCGACCTGCTCCAGCTGATCAACGACATCCTGGACCTGTCGAAGGTCGAGGCGGGCAAGATGGACGTCTCCCCGACGCGGATCGCGCTCGTCCAGCTCGTCGACTACGTGGAGGCCACCTTCCGCCCGCTGACGGCGGAGAAGGGCCTCGACTTCTCCGTACGGGTGTCGCCGGAGCTGCCCGCGACCCTGCACACCGACGAACAGCGGCTGTTGCAGGTGCTGCGCAACCTGCTGTCCAACGCGGTGAAGTTCACCGACTCCGGCGCCGTCGAACTGGTCATCAGGCCCGCCAACGCCGAGGTCCCGATGGCCATCAGGGAGCAGCTCCTGGAGGCCGGTTCGCTGCGGGACGCGGACGCCGACATGATCGCGTTCTCCGTGACCGACACCGGCATCGGCATCGCCGCCAGCAAGATGCGGGTCATCTTCGAGGCGTTCAAGCAGGCCGACGGCACCACCAGCCGCAAGTACGGCGGTACGGGACTGGGGCTGTCCATCTCGCGGGAGATCGCCCGGCTGCTCGGCGGCGAGATCCACGCCCAGAGCGAGCCCGGCCGCGGCTCGACGTTCACGCTGTACCTGCCGCTGCACCCGAGCGAACTCCCGCCCCAGGGCTACTCGCAGCTCACCCCCGCCCTCCAGGCCGACGAACTCGTCGCCTACGAGGCCGACTTGTCCGAGGCGGAGATCGAGACCCCGGCCGAGGTGCGCTCGTACCGCGAGACGCAGAACGGCGCCGCCGCGCTCTTCAGGCGCCGTCGCAGGGCCCTGCCGGAGGCCGCGCGGACGGCCTCGCAGGCGGCTGCCGGGCAGGCCCCCCAGAGCCTGGACGAGTGGGAGCAGGCCGCGCGTTCGGAGGTGGCGCCGCACCCGGGCGCGTCCGTGCGGTTCGACGGCGAGAAGGTGCTCATCGTCGACGACGACATCCGCAACGTCTTCGCGCTCACCAGCGTCCTCGAACAGCGCGGTCTTTCGGTGCTGTACGCCGAGAACGGCCGCGAGGGCATCGAGGTCCTGGAACAGCACGACGACGTCGCCGTCGTCCTCATGGACATCATGATGCCGGAGATGGACGGCTACGCGACGACCTCGGCGATCCGGCGGATGCCGCAGTTCGCCGGGCTGCCGATCATCGCGCTGACCGCGAAGGCGATGAAGGGCGACCGGGAGAAGGCCATCGAGTCGGGTGCCTCCGACTACGTGACCAAGCCGGTCGATCCCGACCATCTGCTGTCGGTGATGGACCAGTGGATGCAGGGGGAGTGAGGGGCCCCGCGGTGCCCGCCGGGAGCGGAAGGTGTGCCTCCGCGGTGGACGCGGGGCGCGTGAGACGGCGGGCGCGTGAGGATCGTGAGGATGTCGGGAGACCGGGGCGCGTGCGGGGAATCCCGGTTGTTCGCGCGCAGTTGTTGACGCACTGTGGTGGACGCCGTGTGGAAGTGCGGGATTCGGGGAACCTTCTGGTCCCCCACCGCGTTTCTGCTACGTGCACAGTGACATCGCGGTGACAGGGTGTGGCGACGGGCGGGGTACGGCTACGATGACCGGCACAAGGACGGGCGGCGCAAGGGAGTCGTCCCGCGGGGCGGCGGCCGGTGCTTCCGCGCCAAGTCCTGCGGACAGGGGAGGCCCCATGCCGGGGCGAGGAGGGCGGGCCATGGTGCAGAAGGCCAAGATCCTCCTGGTCGATGACCGGCCGGAGAATCTGCTGGCGCTGGAGGCCATCCTCTCCGCGCTCGATCAGACACTGGTCCGGGCATCCTCCGGGGAGGAAGCGCTCAAGGCACTGCTGACGGACGACTTCGCGGTCATTCTGCTGGACGTCCAGATGCCGGGCATGGACGGTTTCGAGACCGCCGCGCACATCAAGCGGCGGGAGCGGACCCGGGACATCCCGATCATCTTCCTCACCGCGATCAACCACGGGCCGCACCACACCTTCCGGGGGTACGCGGCGGGTGCGGTGGACTACATCTCCAAGCCGTTCGACCCGTGGGTGCTGCGGGCGAAGGTCTCCGTGTTCGTCGAGCTGTACATGAAGAACTGTCAGCTGCGGGAGCAGGCGGCCCTGCTGCGGCTCCAGTTGGAGGGCGGCGGCGCCAAGGCACCGGTGGGCGACGGCAACCAGTCCGCGGGACTGCTCGCCGAACTCTCCGCGCGCCTCGCCGCCGTCGAGGAACAGGCCGAGGCGCTCACCAAGCAGCTCAACGACGAGTCCACGGACGCGGCGGCGGTGGCCACCGCGGCGCACCTGGAGCGCAAACTCACGGGCCTGCGGCGGGCGTTGGACGCGCTGGAACCGGGGGCCTCCGGCGGTTCGGCCGTGGTGAACTGAGGCCGCCGGGTCTCCCCGCCGGTGTGAACGGCACTCAGGGGCGGTGCCCGCACCGCTCGTTGAGCCGTACGACACGGACGGGTGAAACCGAACGCACACGTGTCCCCACCCGTCTCCACCGGTAACCTCACACCCATGGCCTCACGTCCCGCAGCCAAGAAGGCGCCCGCCAGGAAGGCGGCCGCCGCTCCGCGGAAGGCTCCGGCGAAGAAGGCCCCCGCGAAGAAGGCGGCCGCCAAGAAGCCCCCGCCCAAACCGGCGCCGAACCCCACCGGCGGTGTGTACAAGCTCGTACGCGCCCTCTGGCTGGGGCTCGCGCACACCGTCGGCGCGCTGTTCCGCGGCATAGGGCGCGGCGCGAAGGGGCTCGACCCCGCGCACCGGAAGGACGGCGTGGCGCTGCTGCTGCTCGGTCTCGCGCTGATCGTCGCGGCCGGTACCTGGGCCGATCTGCGCGGCCCGGTCGGCGATCTGGTCGAGATCCTGGTCACCGGGTCCTTCGGCCGCCTCGACCTGCTCGTCCCGCTGCTGCTCGGGGGCGTCGCCGCGCGGTTCTTCTTCCACCCGGAGAAGCCCGAGGCCAACGGACGGATCGTCATCGGCCTGTCCGCGCTCGTCGTCGGCGTGCTCGGGCAGGTGCACATCGCGTGCGGCTCGCCCGCGCGCAGCGACGGCATGCAGGGCATAAGGGATGCCGGCGGACTCGTCGGCTGGGTCGTGGCGACCCCGCTGACGTACACGATGGGCGAGGTCCTCGCCGTACCCCTGCTGGTGCTGCTGACGGTCTTCGGGCTGCTGGTCGTCACGGCCACGCCCGTCAACGCGATCCCGCAGCGGCTGCGGCAGCTCGGGGTGCGACTCGGCGTCGTCGACGCGGGCACCGAGGAGTACTTCGACCACGAAGGGGCGGACGGCACCGAGGGGTACGACGACCAGTGGCGCGAGGCACGGCCCGCCGCGCGCCCCCGGCGGCGCTCCCCGGACGCCTACGACCCCGGGGACGCCGAGCAGGAGGCCCTCGCCCGGCGCCGTGGCCGCCCGCGGCGCTCCGCGGTGCCCCAGCCCGACCCGAACCGCCCCATGGACGCCGTGGACGTCGCCGCGGCAGCCGCCGCCGCGCTCGACGGCGCCGTCATGCACGGCATGCCGCCCTCGCCGGTCGTCGCCGACCTCACCCAGGGCGTGAGCGCGGGCGACCGTGAGCAGACCGCCCCGACGCCGGTCCCCACTCCGAGTCCGGTTCCGGCCGCGCGTCCGAAGCAGGAGAAGCTCAAGGCGGGTGTCCCGGACCTCACCAAGGCGCCGCCGCAGGAGATGCACGACCTGCCGCCGCGCGCCGAGCAGCTCCAGCTGTCCGGCGACATCACCTACTCCCTGCCGTCGCTGGACCTCCTGGAGCGCGGCGGCCCCGGCAAGACGCGCAGCGCCGCCAACGACGCGGTGGTCGCCTCCCTCCAGAACGTCTTCATGGAGTTCAAGGTCGACGCCGCCGTCACCGGCTTCACCCGCGGCCCGACGGTCACGCGCTACGAGGTCGAGCTGGGCCCCGCCGTCAAGGTCGAGCGGATCACCGCGCTCACCAAGAACATCGCGTACGCCGTCGCCAGCCCCGACGTGCGGATCATCTCGCCGATCCCCGGCAAGTCCGCGGTCGGCATCGAGATCCCGAACACCGACCGGGAGATGGTCAACCTCGGTGACGTGCTGCGCCTGGCGGCGGCGGCCGAGGACGACCACCCGATGCTGGTGGCGCTCGGCAAGGACGTCGAGGGCGGCTACGTCATGGCCAACCTGGCGAAGATGCCGCACGTCCTGGTCGCCGGAGCCACCGGTTCCGGTAAATCGTCGTGCATTAACTGCCTGATTACGTCAATCATGGTCCGTGCGACTCCCGAGGACGTCCGCATGGTCCTCGTCGACCCCAAGCGCGTCGAGCTGACCGCGTACGAAGGCATTCCGCACCTGATCACGCCGATCATCACCAACCCGAAGCGGGCCGCCGAGGCGCTCCAGTGGGTCGTGCGGGAAATGGACCTGCGCTACGACGACCTGGCCGCCTTCGGGTACCGGCACATCGACGACTTCAACCAGGCCATTCGCGACGGGAAGCTGAAGACGCCCGAAGGCAGCGAGCGGGAGCTGAAGACCTACCCGTACCTGCTGGTGATCGTCGACGAGCTGGCCGACCTCATGATGGTCGCGCCCCGGGACGTCGAGGACTCGATCGTGCGCATCACGCAGCTCGCGCGCGCGGCCGGCATTCACCTGGTGCTCGCCACGCAGCGGCCGTCCGTGGACGTCGTCACCGGGCTGATCAAGGCGAACGTGCCCTCACGGCTCGCGTTCGCCACCTCCTCGCTCGCCGACTCGCGGGTCATCCTCGACCAGCCCGGCGCCGAGAAGTTGATCGGCAAGGGCGACGGGCTCTTCCTGCCGATGGGCGCGAACAAGCCGACCCGTATGCAGGGCGCCTTCGTCACCGAGGACGAGGTCGCGGCCGTCGTCCAGCACTGCAAGGACCAGATGGCGCCGGTCTTCCGGGACGACGTCACCGTGGGGACCAAGCAGAAGAAGGAGATCGACGAGGACATCGGCGACGACCTCGATCTGTTGTGCGCGGCGGCCGAACTGGTCGTCTCCACGCAGTTCGGGTCCACGTCCATGCTCCAGCGCAAGCTGCGCGTCGGGTTCGCCAAGGCCGGGCGGCTGATGGACCTCATGGAGTCGCGGGGCGTGGTCGGGCCGAGCGAGGGATCCAAGGCGCGTGACGTGCTGATCAAGCCGGACGAGCTGGACGGTGTGCTCGCGGTGATCCGGGGCGAGACCGCGTAGCGGGGACCGGTCCGACGGGTGAGCCGGAACGTGACTCACCCGTAAGGGAACCGTGAGCAACCGTTTCCCTTCGGCGTACGTCAAGTTGATGGAAGAAAAGGGCACATGTCTCCGCGTCAGCGGGTACAAGCCCCGTCAGGCCCCGCCCGCGGGGCGACCGGCCATTCCGATGGCGTACAAAGTGCCACCGCCCGGTTGCCCCACCCTTTCTCAACCCCCCTAGACTGAACCTCCAGCACAGGTGGCTACACGCTCGAAAGGCGCCCCCGTGTCCATCGGCAACCCCCCAGACGGCAACTCCCCCGAGGACGAGCGTCCGTTCGAGGACGTCCGCTTCGAAGACCACCGAGACGCCGACGCGGTGGATCGACCCTCGATCGGCCGCGCCCTCCAGCAGGCGCGCATCGCGGCCGGGCTGACCGTCGACGACGTCAGCAACGCCACCCGGGTCCGCGTCACCATCGTGCACGCGATCGAACAGGACAATTTCGCGCCCTGTGGCGGCGATGTCTACGCACGCGGACACATCCGTACGCTCGCGCGCGCGGTGCACGTCGACCCCGAACCGCTGCTCGCCCAGTTCGCCGACGCGCACGGCGGGCGGCCCGCCCCGACCCCGGCCGCACCCCTGTTCGAGGCGGAACGCATCCGTCCGGAGCGGCGCGGCCCGAACTGGACCGCCGCCATGGTCGCCGCGATCGTCGCGGTGGTCGGCTTTGTCGGGTTCACCGCGTTCAAGGGCGGCGACGACACCGGCAGCAAGACGCAGGTCGCCGAGGGCTCCACGCCGACCAACAGCAAGCCCACGGTCTCCGCCACGCCCAAGAGCGCCAAACCCGACCGGAAGCCGGACGCGACCCCGTCCACGGACGCCTCGGACGGCGCCATCGCCGCCGCGCCGCGCGACAAGGTGACCGTCAAGGTCACCGCCGACAACGGCCGCAGCTGGATCTCCGCCAAGGACCACAACGGCGTCACCCTGTTCGACGGCACCCTCGAACAGGGTGATTCCAAGACCTTCCAGGACACCGAGAAGGTCGACCTCGTCCTCGGCGACGCCGGAGCCGTCCAGCTGTTCGTCAACGGCAAGGAGATCCAGGACGACTTCCAGGCCGGCCAGGTCGAGCGGCTCACGTACACCAAGGGGGACCCCGAGGCCGGGTGACCCCTACGGGGTCCGGCGCGTGCTCCCGTACGGGGCCCGGGTTCCGTCGGCCCGGTGGGGTCGACAAGACGGACATCGGGGTTGGTCGAGATCAGTCCGGCCAACCCCGTCGACGTGGGCTGTCAGTGGGACGAAGTAGTCTTGAGCCCATGCCTGAACGCCGCACCGTCGCACTCGTCACCCTTGGCTGCGCCCGTAACGAGGTGGACTCGGAGGAGCTCGCAGGCCGTTTGGAGGCGGACGGCTGGCAGCTCGTGGAGGACGCCACGGACGCGGACGTCGCCGTCGTCAACACGTGCGGCTTCGTCGAGGCCGCCAAGAAGGACTCCGTCGACGCCCTCCTGGAGGCCAACGACCTCAAGGGGCACGGCAGAACGCAGGCCGTGGTGGCGGTGGGCTGCATGGCCGAGCGGTACGGCAAGGAACTGGCCGAGGCCCTTCCCGAGGCGGACGGCGTCCTCGGCTTCGACGACTACAGCGACATCTCCGACCGCCTCCAGACCATCCTGAACGGCGGCATCCACGCCTCCCACACCCCGCGCGACCGGCGCAAGCTGCTGCCGATCAGCCCGGCGGAGCGGCAGGGCGCGGCGGCGGGGGTCGCCATTCCGGGGCACGGGCCGCACGACGGGGCGGTCGCCGAGGCCGCTTCGGGTTCCGTCGCGGTCGTCGAGCCCGAGCAGGCGCCCGCCGACCTGCCCGACGGGCTCGCCCCGGCCTCCGGGCCCCGGGCGCCGCTGCGGCGCCGTCTGGACGGCTCGCCGGTGGCCTCGGTGAAGCTCGCCTCCGGGTGCGACCGGCGCTGTTCCTTCTGCGCCATCCCGTCCTTCCGCGGCTCGTTCGTCTCGCGCCGCCCCAGTGACGTGCTGAACGAGACGCGGTGGCTGGCCGAACAGGGCGTCAAGGAGATCATGCTGGTCTCCGAGAACAACACCTCCTACGGCAAGGACCTCGGCGACATCCGCCTCCTGGAGTCCCTGCTGCCCGAGCTGGCCGACGTCGACGGCATCGAGCGGGTGCGGGTGAGCTACCTCCAGCCCGCCGAGATGCGCCCCGGCCTGGTCGACGTCCTGACCTCGACGCCGAAGATCGCCCCCTACTTCGACCTGTCCTTCCAGCACTCCGCGCCCGACGTGCTGCGCGCGATGCGGCGCTTCGGCGACACCGACCGCTTCCTGGAACTGCTCCACACCATCCGGAGCAAGGCACCCGAGGCCGGCGTGCGCTCCAACTTCATCGTGGGCTTCCCCGGCGAGACCGAGGCCGACCTGGCCGAACTGGAGCGGTTCCTGAACCACGCGCGACTGGACGCGATCGGCGTCTTCGGATACTCCGACGAGGACGGCACGGAAGCGGCCACCTACGACCGCAAACTCGACGAGGACGTCGTCGCCGAGCGCCTCGCGCGCGTGTCCCGGCTGGCCGAGGAACTGGTCGCGCAGCGCGCCGAAGAGCGGGTCGGCTCGACCGTACGGGTCCTCGTGGAGGCCGTGGACGGCGAGGAGGGCGCGTACGGCCGCGGCGAGCACCAGGCGCCGGAGACGGACGGGCAGGTGCTGTTCACGAGCGGCGAGGGGCTGAGTGTCGGCCGTATCGTCGAGGCCAAGGTGGTCGGTACGGAAGGTGTCGACCTGGTGGCCGAGCCGCTGGTGGGCTCCGTCGCCTGTACAGAGGAGGCGGCCAGATGACCGGAATCCCGGCGTCCGCGGCGGGTGGCCCCTCCAGCGTGCAGGGCGCCACGGGCGCTTCCCCGGACGAGCCGGGCGGTACGGACGGCCAGGGCGGTCCGGGTGGTGTCGCGGGTGGTGCGGGTGCCGTGGGCGGGGCTCTCGACGGTGCGCGGCCGGTGCGTGGCGGGAAGATCGGTGCCGCCGCGGTCAACCAGGCCAGCAACTGGAACATCGCCAACCTCCTGACGATGCTGCGCCTGCTCCTCGTACCCGGCTTCGTCGCGCTGATGCTCGCCGACGGCGGCTACGACCCGGCCTGGCGCTCGCTCGCCTGGGCCGCGTTCGCCATCGCCATGATCACCGACCTCTTCGACGGCCACATCGCCCGTACGTACGACCTCGTCACCGACTTCGGCAAGATCGCCGACCCCATCGCCGACAAGGCGATCATGGGGGCCGCGCTGATCTGCCTCTCCGCCCTGGGCGACCTGCCCTGGTGGGTGACCGCGGTGATCCTCGGCCGGGAACTCGGGATCACGCTGCTGCGTTTTCTTGTCATCCGGTACGGCGTCATCCCCGCGAGCCGCGGCGGCAAGCTGAAGACCCTCACCCAGGGCGTGGCCGTCGGCATGTACGTGCTGGCGCTCACGGGCTGGCTGGCGACGCTGAGGTTCTGGGTGATGGGCGCGGCGATCGTTCTCACCGTCGTGACCGGACTCGACTATGTGAGACAGGCCATTGTGCTGCGCAGGCAGGGAATCGCCGAGCGCGAGGCCGCGACCCGGGAGGCGGAAGGGTGAGTTCCACAGCCGCCGAAGTGCTGCGACTACTCACGGTGAGGGGCGAGACCCTCGCCGTCGCCGAGTCGCTGACCGGTGGTCTGGTGGCGGCGGAGATCACAGCCGTACCGGGGGCGTCCCATGCCTTCCGCGGCTCCGTGACCGCGTACGCCACCGAGCTGAAGCGGGACGTCCTGGGGGTGGACGGCACCCTGCTGGAGCGGCGTGGAGCGGTAGATGCGCAGGTCGCGGGCCAGATGGCGGCCGGCGTACGCAAGGTGCTCGGCGCCGACTGGGGGATCGCCACGACCGGTGTGGCGGGCCCGGAACCCCAGGACGGACAGCCCGTGGGCACGGTTTTCGTCGCCGTGGACGGGCCCGCCGGGAGCGCTTTCGGCGAACGAGATGGCGAGAAAGTGGCTGCCCTGCGGTTGAACGGCTCCCGGACGGAAATCCGTAAGGAGAGTGTACGGAGCGTACTCGCACTGCTCCTTCAGGAGCTTGCGGGCGAACGGACCGGGAACGAGCGGGCACAGGATACGGAACAGAACGGGGGGACTTGATGTTTGCAGCCCTGAGTGAACACAACAGCGCTCCCCGCACGGCCGCGGCTCAAGGCGGTACGGTGGGGCGTGAAGGATGCGGCTACGCGGTCCGAGGAGGGAGCCACCGATGATTCTGCTTCGTCGCCTGCTTGGTGACGTGCTGCGTCGGCAGCGCCAGCGCCAGGGCCGTACTCTGCGCGAAGTCTCCTCGTCCGCCCGAGTTTCACTCGGCTATCTCTCCGAGGTGGAGCGGGGGCAGAAGGAGGCGTCCTCCGAACTGCTCTCCGCGATCTGCGACGCGTTGGACGTACGGATGTCCGAGCTGATGCGCGAGGTGAGCGATGAGCTCGCCCTCGCGGAGCTGGCCCAGTCGGCAGCGGCCACCGAACCGGTGCCCGCGCCAGTGCGTCGTCCCATGCTCAACTCCGTGTCCGTCACCGGTGTCCCACCGGAGAGGGTCACGATCAAGGCGCCCGCCGAAGCGGTGGACGTGGTCGCCGCGTAGCGCTTGCGCTTGCGCGCGGCCGGACAGGGTTTGGCAGTGTTGCCGGAGCCCCGGTGAGGTCCCTTTGGGGGTCTCGCCGGGGCTTTGTGCTGTCTGGGGGACGGGGTGGGGTGGGTTGTTTCGTCCGCCGGGGGCGTCCCGTTTGCCGGTGGGGCGTGGGGCGGTCATGGTGGAGAGGCCCGGCGCCTCGTGCGCGCCGCCCATGCGTGGTGCCGGGGGTACGGGATGCGCCGGTGCGCCCGTGTGCCGTCGGTGCGCCCTCCCGGAGGGAACGCGCCGCGGGCTAACGTCGGTCGGGCTGGAGGTGACGGCATGGCTGGGCGAATAGCGCGCCGGGGGGTGGCGCTGGCGCTCGGCGCGCTGTGGTGGTGGGGGACGCTACGGCTCGTGCTGGCACCGGACGCGGGCGTGCTGGAGGGTGCGGTCGCGGCCGGCGGATGGGGGCTCAGTCTGCTGCCGGTGCACTGCGTGCCGAAGGCCCGGGCGGTTGGAGCGGCCGGGTCGGACCGTTGGGGGGAGTCCTGGCGACGGTGGCGGGCAGCCGAGGGGCGCGCGGCGGCGCCGCGGGGGGGGGGAGGCGCGCCGCGCGCCTGAAGGGGCGGGGGTCCGCTTCGGGGGCGCGGGGGTGCGTTTTCCACCGTACGGTCGGCCGGGGTCGTCGTACGGAATCGCTGGACGGAATCGTCGTACGGCTACCACGGCATTGACGTGCCGCCGTTCGGGCGGAGGATCTGGCCTGTGGTGAAGGCCGTGGCGTCGCAGGCCAGGTGGAGTACGGCGTGGGCGACGTCCTCGGGGGTGCCGACTCGGCCCAGGGGCGTGAGCCGGGCCATGGACGCCTCCGCGAGCTCCTGCTCCGCGGCGTCCGGCCGTTCGGTCATCGGGGTGCGGATCCAGCCCGGTGCCACCGCGTTGACGCGGACCCCGTGCCGGCCGATCTCGGCCGCCAGGGTCTTGGTCAGCTGGACGGCGGCGGCCTTCGCGGCGCCGTAGCACAGCAGTCCGGGGCGGCCGGTGTCGATGGAGCCCGAGGCCATCGTGACGATGCTGCCGCGCGTGCCGTCCGCGATCATGCGCTCGGCGGCCGTCTGGCAGGCGTACAGGACGCCCTTGAAGTTCACGTTCAGCACCCGGTCGAGATCTTCGTCCCGGGTCTCCAGGACGGGGCTGCTGTGCATGATGCCCGCGATTGCCGCCATCACGTCGAGGCGGTCGCACGCGGCGACTGCTTCGCGGAGTTGATGCCGGTCGGTGACGTCGAGGGGGTGGAGGTGGGCGGTGCCGCCCACCTCCTTGATCAGGGCCTGGGTCCGCGCCAGCCCTTCGGTGTCGAGGTCCGCGCAGTGGACGGTGGCACCGGCCTGGGCGAGCAGTACGGCCGAGGCCCGGCCGATACCGCGGGCGGCGCCGGTGACGAAAGCGGTGCGTCCGGTGAGGTCGTACGCCGTGACGGGCATGACAACGACGGTACGGAGGGTGTTGATGAGTCGTCAATTGGGCGGCGGGGGCTTGATGGTGGG
>LJCV01000068.1 GCA_001298575.1 Actinobacteria bacterium OK074 | reverse complement strand
GGGGGGGGGGGGGGGGGGGGGGGGGGGGGGGGGGGGGGGGAAGGGGCGGTGCCGCCTCCGGGGGGGTGGGGGTCGGGGTGGGGCTGCTTCCCGAGCCGGTACCAGTGCCAGTGCCAGTACCAGTGCCGGGGTCACCGACTCCCGTACCGGTGCCCGTACCCGAGCCGGTGCCCGTCCCCGTCGTCCCGGTACCGAGCCCGTACCCGACGCCCGAAACGCCACCGCTCCCGCTGCCGTACCCCGTGTCGCCGGTCGTCATCCCCGGCTGTCCGGCCGACGGCATCGACGAGGTGGTCGGGGCAGGGGACGACGTGACGGCTGGGGGCGACGCGGCGGGGGCGGCCGAGGAGGAGTCGGCGCCGGAGGCGGGGGCGCCGATGCCCGACGCGTAGCCGAGCACGATCACCACGGCGCCGACGAGCGCACCCGCGACGAACTCGTCACGGTGGTCCCCCGGCCAACGGGCCCCACGGAACAAGGGCATGGTTACTCCTGGTCCTGGCATGGTCGGATCAATCCGGCTGCGAACGGGACCAGTGCAGGGGAGTGCGGATTCCGCGCGACTACGCGCCCGTTAACCGGCTGTTGCCTGGCTCTCTTTCCCGGGGGACCGGCTTGTGAGAACGGTCGACAACGCCGTCATTCCGCGCAATGCGACCGGAGAAAGGGCAGGTCGCAGGGGTGAAGGGGGCGTGGAGAAGTGGAACCCGATTTGGCGATTCGGAGGAGAGCGGCATATGCGGGGGCGTGCGACGGCCGCGTAATCGCCGTACCGGCCGAATCCAGAATTCCAAGAAAAGGCAAAGCCCCAGAAGCCCCAGAAGGTCTGGAAGCTCCAGCAGGTCTGGAAGCCCAAGAAGGTCTGGAAGCCTCAGAAGGTCTGGAAGATATGAGGTAGGGGTCAGGCGGTGGGGCGCCCCATGGCCCGGTAGTTCCAGCCGGCCCGGCGCCACACCTCGGGGTCGAGGGCGTTGCGGCCGTCGAGGAGGGTACGGACGGCGGCGACCTCGCCGAGGACGGCCGGGTCCAGCTCGCGGAACTCGCGCCACTCGGTGAGGTGCAGGACGACGTCGGCGCCCCGGACGGCGTCGAGGGCGGTGTCGGCGTAGCCGAGCGTCGGGAAGACGCGGCGGGCGTTGTCCATGCCCTTCGGGTCGTAGACCGTGACCTGGCCACCCTGGAGGTGGATCTGTCCGGCGACGTTCAGGGCGGGCGAGTCGCGGACGTCGTCGGAGTCCGGCTTGAAGGTGGCGCCGAGCACGGCGACCCGCTTGCCGAGGAAGGAGCCGCCGCCGAGGGCCTGCCGGGCCAGTTCGACCATCTGGCCGCGCTGGCGCATGTTGATGGAGTCGATCTCGCGGAGGAAGGTGAGGGCCTGGTCGGCGCCGAGTTCACCGGCGCGGGCCATGAAGGCGCGGATGTCCTTGGGCAGGCAGCCGCCGCCGAAGCCGATCCCGGCGCGCAGGAACTTCTTCCCGATGCGGTCGTCGTGCCCGATGGCCTCGGCGAGCTTGGCGACGTCGCCGCCGGCGGCCTCGCAGACCTCGGCCATGGCGTTGATGAAGGAGATCTTGGTGGCGAGGAAGGAGTTGGCGGAGGTCTTCACCAGCTCGGCGGTCGGGAAGTCGGTGACGACGAAGGGGGAGCCCTCGGCGATCGGGGTGGCGTACACCTCGCGCAGGATCTTCTCGGCGCGGTCGCTGCGCACGCCGACGACGAGCCGGTCGGGGTGCAGGGTGTCGTCGACGGCGAAGCCCTCGCGCAGGAACTCCGGGTTCCAGGCGAGTTCGGCGTCCTCGCCGACGGGGGCCAGCTCCGCGAGGCGGGCGGCGAGCCGGTCGGCGGAGCCCACGGGCACGGTGGACTTGCCGACGACGAGGGCGGAGTGGTGCAGGTGCGGGGCGAGGGAGTCGAACGCGGCTTCGACGTAGGACATGTCGCAGGCGTACTCGCCGTGCTTCTGCGGGGTGTTCACGCAGACGAAGTGGACGTCGCCGAAGGCGCCGACCTCGGCCCAGTCGAGGGTGAAGCGCAGCCGCCCGCTGGACCCGGGAAGCCCGGCGACATGCTTGCGCAGCAGCTCGTCCAGCCCCGGCTCGTACATGGGGGCCTCGGCGCGCTCCAGCTTGGCGATCTTCTCCGGTACGACGTCGAGGGCGAGGACCTCGAACCCCAGCTCGGCCATGGCGGCGGCGTGGGTCGCGCCGAGATAGCCGGTGCCGATCACGGTGATCTTGGGGGCCATGGGGTCCATGGGGTGCTCCAGAAGCCGGGTGGGTGGGGCGGAGGGGGTGCGGCGGGTGCCGCTGCCCGAGCATAGTCGGGCCTTGTCAGACGGCCTCACGCGGAGCCGGACAGCCTCCGTACGGGGCAGTGTTCCCCCTGTCGCCAACCTCACCTGTTCTTCTGGTGGGCGGACATCTAAAATTGGAGTTACTTAACGGTAACTAACGTCGTTGGAGCGTGAGAGACCTTGGCCGGATCGGCTGATTTCGACCTGTACCGCCCGTCCGAGGAGCACGACATGCTCCGGGACGCGATCCGTTCGCTGGCCGAGGCGAAGATCGCGCCGTACGCGGCCGTGGTGGACGAGGAGGCCCGCTTCCCCCAGGAGGCGCTGGACGCGCTGGTCGCGAACGACCTGCACGCCGTCCACGTCCCCGAGTCCTACGGCGGCGCGGGCGCGGACGCGCTGGCGACGGTGATCGTGATCGAGGAGGTGGCCCGCGTCTGCGTGTCCTCCTCCCTCATCCCCGCGGTGAACAAACTGGGTTCGCTCCCGGTGATCCTCTCGGGCTCGGAGGACCTGAAGAAGAAGTACCTGACGCCGCTGGCAAAGGGCGACGCGATGTTCTCGTACTGCCTCTCCGAGCCGGACGCGGGTTCGGACGCGGCCGGAATGAAGACGAAGGCGGTCCGCGACGGCGACCACTACGTCCTGAACGGCGTGAAGCGCTGGATCACGAACGCGGGCGTGTCCGAGTACTACACGGTGATGGCGGTGACGGACCCGACGAAGCGCTCCAAGGGCATCAGCGCTTTCGTGGTGGAGAAGTCGGACGAGGGAGTCTCCTTCGGCGCCCCGGAGAAGAAGCTGGGCATCAAGGGCTCCCCGACCCGCGAGGTCTACCTGGACAACGTCCGCATCCCCGCCGACCGCATGATCGGCGCGGAGGGCACCGGCTTCGCGACGGCGATGCAGACCCTCGACCACACCCGCATCACGATCGCCGCACAGGCACTGGGCGTTGCCCAGGGCGCGCTGGACTACGCCAAGGGCTACGTCCGCGAACGCAAGCAGTTCGGCAAGCCGATCGCCGACTTCCAGGGCATCCAGTTCATGCTCGCGGACATGGCGATGAAGATCGAGGCGGCCCGAGCCCTGACGTACCAGGCCGCCGCGAAGTCCGAACGCGGCGACAAGGACCTCACCTTCCAGGGCGCGGCGGCGAAGTGCTTCGCGTCGGACGTGGCGATGGAGGTCACGACGGACGCGGTGCAGTTGTTGGGCGGCTACGGCTACACCCGGGACTACCCGGTGGAGCGGATGATGCGGGACGCGAAGATCACCCAGATTTATGAAGGTACGAACCAGGTCCAGCGGATCGTGATGGCAAGGAACTTGCCGTAGCGCGTTGGTGGTTGATCTGGGTCGCCCTTCGTCTCCGAGACCTCGGAGACGAAGGGCGACGCGTGTTTCCGCGGCTCGGGTTCAGTGGCGCAACTCGAACCACGTGACCTTCCCGCCCTCATCCTCGGGTAAGGCGGCGGCCCGACTGCCCCATGCCTGCGCATACCGGCTGACGAGGAACAGCCCGCGCCCTCCTTCGGATTCGGGGCTGGAGTCGAGAGAGGTCGGGCAGGGTGGCAGTGCGTCACTGCCGTCCTGAACGCCGACGTGCAGGGTGCGGTCCGCCCAACGGGCGAGCACAGTCGCGGAACCGGTGGTGTGAAGGTAGGTGTTGCCGCACAACTCGCTGGTCAACAGCTCTGCGGTGTCGGCGAGTTCGGGGAGCGCGTGACGGGCGAGGATGGCTCGTACGGTGCTGCGGGCGACACCCGAGCCGATGGCGTGGTGGGGGATGGTGAGGCGGTACTCCCAGGAGTCGTCCGGGGGTGGGGGGTTGCTCATCGTTGAACTTCCTTCGGTGAAACGACGGTTGGTGCACGCCCACCCATGCGGTGGCGCTGTCGCCGACCACGTGGAGGGCGGTGGCGGTGCTCTTCCGGGGTCATGGGGTGGGCGCTGGGGAGCGCTCTGTATGCGAAGGTAACGATGGGTACGCCCAAAGGTGCAGTGTTCCCCCTTGCGATTACTCTTTCTGGCGAACTCACCCGGTTCTGGCGCGGCTTGGCGCATGTGGTGTTAGGACGGTCCGTATGCCGCCACGCAAGAATCCGACCATTCGCCAGAAACGACTGGGCGCCGAGCTGCGCAAACTGCGCGAGAACGCGGGCATGTCGATCGACGCCGCAGCGCAGGTGCTGGAGTGCGGCAAGGCGAAGATCAGCCGCGTCGAGACGGGCCTGAACGGTGTCCGCGCTGTCGAACTCAAAGCGCTGCTGTACGCGTACGGCGTTGAGGACGAGGCTCTGGCCCAGGCTCTGGCCGACATGGCCCGTGAGGGACGGCGCCGCAACTGGTGGAACCGCTACGGCGACGTGCTCAGCGGTGGGTTCGCCGACCTGATCGATCTGGAGTCGAAGGCGGTGAGCCTGTACTCCTGGGAAACCATCTTGGTGCCCGGCCTGTTGCAGACACCGGACTACATGCGGGTGCTCTTCAGACGGGGCCGACTGGACGTCCCCGAGGGCGAGTTGGACGAACACGTACGCGGACGGGTGCTCCGCCAACAGGTCCTGGACGACGCCGATGGGGCACCCGAGGTCCGGGCTGTCCTGTACGAGGCCGTACTGCACGCGAAGTTCGGCGGCCCGGAGGTGATGCGGGACCAGTTGGCGCATCTCGCGTACATGGCGCAGCGAGAGCACGTAACGGTCCAGATCCTCCCCTATACCGCAGAGTCGCACCGAGGTGTGAACGGCCCGTTCGGTATCGTCGGCATGCCGGAACCCGAAGTGGACGTGGTGCGTACCGAGACCGCCATGTCCACCTTGTACGTGGAGGATGACGGTCAAGTCGCCGCGTATAAACTCATGTTCGACCAGCTGAGGGCCGTGGCCCTTGGCCCTGGGCCGTCGCTCGACCTCATCAGGAGCCTGGCTCAGAGGCTTTGAGTGTGAGCGAGGTAACGGTGCCGGAACTCAAGTGGCAGAAGTCCAGCTTCTCGGGCGACGACGCGAACCGGGATTGCGTGGAGGTCGCCACCGTGCCGGGTGGTGAGAGCGTACTGCTCCGCGAGTCCGACGCCCCGGCAACCGTGCTCCGCACAGCCCCCGCCACGCTACGGGCGCTGCTGTCCGCCGAGCGGTCGGGCGTAGGCACAACTACCTGAACGGGCAGGGAAGTTCGGGGGTGGCTGCGCGGTTGGGTGAGCAGGTCACCACGGCCACGGACAGGTAGGACGGCCGCTCAAGATAGAACCCGAGCGACACGTCACCGCCCCACCCCAGCCGCCCGACAGCGGAGTTGATGAGCGGCAGCAGGTGGGCGGTGTCCCGCTGGGCGTTGGAGGCGAACCGGGGCGCGTACTCGGCCAGCCGCTCCCCGAGCCACGCCGCCGCGTCAGTCGGCTCGTCCCAGGTACCGCGAACCAACGCCCGGGGCTTGACCAGCCAGTAGGAGACCTCCAACGGCGGCAGCTCCGACACCGGGAACTCGGCGGCCACTTCCCGGTAGCGCTGGACGAGTTCGGGTCTGCTGCCGGGCGGGGGCGGTTCGGGATGCGGAGGCCGCCGCAGTGCTTCGTCGTCGAAACGCGGTTTCGGGCCGGTCCACAGATAGCCGTGGTGGTGCACGAGTCGTTCCCGTTCGGTGGCGGTGGTTGTATCGACGGGGCAGCCGGCCCCGATCCCGCTGGAGAGACGGGCCGGAACCGGCTGAGAGGGGAGGAAGAGGGAGGCTCAGGAGGGCAGCCCGAACCGCGCGGGGTCAATCCCAGCGGCGTCCAACTCGGCCGTGGTGAACCGGAGGGGCTGAGCGTCGGGCCGTTTGCTGTCCCCGAGGGCCCAGGCGTCGTCTCCGACGCGTGCGAGGGTCACGCACCCTTCGCTGCACGGCCCGCCGCACACCTTCGCCGTCACGAACGAGGCTCCGCTGATGTCGAGCGCGTACAGATCACTTCCGTCCAGCATGTGCTGCACCTTCCTGTTCGACCGTTCGATTGCTCGCGGCCATGACTGACCGCCGCCGTCCGTAATGGGCGGGAGTTCATGGGAGGGGAGGCGGTTGCCTCAGCGGTTGGCAGCCCTGCCGCGTCCGACGCAGCGCGGACACAGACACGGAGGCCATGCCGAAGTGGCCAATGGAGCGAGGCCGTCGGCCACGGAAACAGAGCGCTCCTGTTCCCACGTCCGCCCGGAGTCACGAGAGACGCTCAGCGTCATCAAAGGCCAGTTGGAGAAGAGTTGTGCATCTGCTCCCCGGCTCATGACGTGTGGCCCTCCGCCTGATGAAGACGCATCCTCACGTTGGAGTCGGAGACGGCGCTGTAGTCCCTCACAGAGCGGGCGTTCTCGCGCGCGACCGACAGGGAAAGGCACGTGGAACAACCGGGCATGGGAGACGGCTCACGGGTCGCTTCTGCCGGACTCGTACGCGCGGTTACTTCGATCCTGGCACCGGGGTCTCTCTCTTCGCTCTCCATGACGCCATCTTCGGCGTGCGGCGGAAGGGCCTCTAGCCGGTTTCCTGTTCCCGCAAGAACTCGTCGCGGATTTCTTCGACCATGGATCGCATGGCGTCACCAGAAACGGCTGCCCGCTCAAACCCCTCGAACTTCCGGATATAGAGGGCGACATCGCGAGGGTCGGTAACAGTCAGTTCGGCATGGACGGTTTCCACTGCCACCATCCGGTCATCCTTGATCGAGAAGGAATGGCTGGGGAAGTCCGTCTGTGGTGCCGACAACGGAACAATCCGGAGGTCGACGCTCGGAAGACGGGAGACGGAGATGAGCTTGTCGAGTTGCCCAGCCATCACCAAGGGCGGAACGATTTTCCAACGCAATACGGACTCTGTGACAATGAACCGAAGTCGCCGACCCGGCTCGTAGAGAATGCTCTGTCTCGCCAGCCTCGCCCCCATGGCACGCGCGAGTTGCTCCTCGCTGAAGTCTCTGCGCCCGAGCACCGCCTGAACGTATTCCGGTGTCTGCAACAGTCCGGGGACGAGCGAGGGCTGAAAGAGCCGCAGTAGGGTCGTCCGGGCTTCGATCGCCTGGATCTGCTGCTGTTTCCGGTGATACCCGAGGCGCCGGTACAGCCGCCACGCCGTCGCCTCGGTCGCCGCCGCGCGGGCGGCCGACATGTACTCGGCCTTGACATACTCGGACACTCCTATGGCGGTGAGGAGTTGATCCACGTCCACGACGCTGGGCATGACGCTGCCGTTCTCGATCTTGGACAGCTTCGAAGCGGACATGGCTGCGCCACGGGCGACGGCTTTGGCCTCCTTTCCGGAAGCCTGCCGTAGCGCCCGCAGTGCGGTGCCCAGTTCAGCTCTGTTCACGCTCCGTGCCGTGCCCACCAATCAGCAAACGGCTCGGCGTGCGCGAGTGCCGTGTCCCGGAAGCCGCAGAATTCGGCCGCCCGGTCCTCTCCCAAAACCTCACTCCCGAGATACTTTCCGGCCCCGTCGTACGCCATCACCCCGGTGACTCGGTCGTCGAACAGCCAGAAGTCGGGCGCATCCGGAATCGGGTTTTCCTTCTCGGTGGTGTCGAGGATGAAGAACTCTTCTCCGGCGGTCATGTTCCGAAGATAGCCCCAGGACAGTTCGAACCGGAGGTACTCCGTCAACGGGCGGGAGAGGACGTGCACCCGGTACATACGCTTACCGGCCTTGGTCGCCTCTCCCACCGTCGTCAGCCAGTCTGATGTCTTGTACGAATCCGGCTGTTCTTCCCCGGCCAGGAACGCCTGATAGGCGTCGGCACCTCCCGACTGACTGTAGTCGTCCAGCGTCTCCAGCCTGAACGCCTCCAGCTCGAACGCGGTGAACCAGTCGCCCAACGACCGGCTGGACGGACTAGACGAAGTTGCCACGGACAGCCTTTCGGATCAGCTCGACGGGGATTTCGACGAGTGCTTCGTGCACCGGAATTTCTCTGCCGTGCTCGGTCAGCAGGTCACCCTGTACGACGAGAGTCCCGCGATCGGTCGCGTACAACGTCGGGCACTCGCCCTCGTCACACTCGCCCACCAGCCGTGTCAGCTTCACCGCTGCGCGCTCCTTCTGTCAGCGGGCCACTTTTCATGACTGATCGTCCCGAGCGCGGGGGTGTCCCGCAAGAGCTCTCGGTTTCCGCTTCTGGAAATCGTCAACCGCCGTACACGGAAGGGCAACTCCACGTCATGTCGATCTGCTCACCGAAGTTGACGTATCCCGCCCGCCGAAAGGCGTTGGCCATCGGAACGTTGCCGACGTCCGTCGACGCGCGAATCCGTGGCACCCCCTGCTCGGCGAGAACACGCGTGCCTTCGCCGAGCAGCCCGTCGATGTACCCCCGGCCGCGATGGTCGGGCAGCACGCCGATATAGGCGATGATCGGGTTGTAGCCGTTGTGAGCCGGGACGACGAAGCCAACTGGCTCTCCCCCAGGGAGCGTTGCGACCCGCCACCACTCCCGCGGACTCGGATAGAGGGCGAGTTCATCCTCGTACGGCTGAACGGCCGCTTTCCGGGCGGACATCCGGGTCAGATCGTGACGGCTGTGCGCGTCGAGGGTGCCGTCCAGAACGCCGGTCATGAGGGACACCAACTCCTCGGTGTCCGCAGGCGGTCGGAAGGCAAGCCGCCCGCGCGCATCCGTCTCGGGCACTCCGCTCTCGGGCACCCACTCCAGGCGCAGCCGCTCCACGAAGAGCTGAGCACCGACCTGTTCCAGTACGTCCATGCGGTCCTCGACGGCCTGCCGAGTGACAGCGTCCGCCCGCCAGTCCGGCGGCACGAACCGGCTGTACTCCGGGGGCCGGGCCCCGCCGCCCGGCAGAACGGCGGCCATGGCGGTACGCAGCAACCGGACCCCAACGGCCGTGCGCTCGGCCCCCGTTACGCCATCCTCGACATCGACGATGTCGAGGATCTGCGGTACACCGTGCCCCGGCCGACTCCACCAGGCCACCCGGGCGACCAGCCGGTCACCGAGCAGGGCGACCCACATCCACTCGGGACGCCGGCGGTCGAGAGCCAGATCGTTCGCCAACTCCTCGTTGAGGGCGTAGGGCAGTCGGCAGAACAAGTCGAGTTCCTCGCGCCCGGTGATCGGACGCAGGGCCAGGCTGTTCACTGATTGATCGTTCGTGTTCGTGGTGAAGTTCACGGTAGTGGCACGCTCCGATGAAGGCGCCCGTCCACTCCGGGGTCAGACGCGGTCCACACCCCGGAAGAACACAAGCGCACTGATCCTGACGGTCATGGCTCGCCCCTCCTTCCACTGTCGCGGCCCCGCAGGCGGTCAGCAGGGTTCCAAGACGCAACAACTACCGGACTCCTCGAGCCCCCCGCAAACACTTTTCACCCGACGCGGCCCCGGCCACTCCTGCGGATCTCCCCGTAAAATCCCGCGAATGCCCACCGACCCCACCCCCACCCACGGTCACCTCCACCACATCGAGTTGTGGGTGCCCGACCTCACCCGAGCCCTCTCCTCCCTCGGCTGGTTGCTGGAGTCCCTGGGGTACACCCCCTTCCAGAGTTGGGAAGCCGGTCGCAGCTGGCGCCTGGGCGCGACCTACCTGGTCGTCGAGCAGTCCCCGGCACTCACCGCCCACCACCACGACCGCCACCGCCCGGGCCTCAACCACCTGGCCTTCCACGTCCAGGACGCCCCCACAGTCGAGCGCTTGACGGCAGAAGCCACCGAACACGGCTGGCAGTTGATGTACCCCGACCGCCACCCCCACGCCGGCGGCCCCCAGCACTACGCCGCCTACCTGGAGAACACCGACGGCTTCGAAGCCGAACTAGTCGCCATCACCCGAGTCCGTCGTTGACGCGAGCCCCCACACACCGCCCCCCACCCGCGGCGGCAAGGGGACGGTACGGGGGTGTCCGCCCGCAGCGGATGGCGCGTCAACAAACAGCACCCTCCACCACCCCACCCATTCCGCGCCAGACCGAGGACGGATACCCCCGTACCGGCACCGACTCACCCACCCACCCAAGGGGCGCGGGGAACGGCGCGAGCAACCACAACGCACCCGCACAGGCCGCCGCAGGCACCCGCCCAAGCCGCCGCAGGCAACCGCATGCACCCAGAACCAAGCAACGCAAGAAGGGAGCCGCCCACCAGGGCGACTCCCTCAACTCCCGCTACCGGCGCCGGAACTCAGCTCCCAGACACCGTCACCTTCTCGTCATTGTTCAACTCACTCACCAACGTCTTCACCTTCGCAGAGTCCCAGATCAAGTTCCCCCCACTGGTCGACTGCCCCGACAACGGCATGTTCATCGACTTGCCGTCACCACCGCTGACGCTCTTCATCGCCCAGAACATCGACGCCAGGTCCCACAGCGACATGTCCTTGTCGACGGAGAGCGAGTCGAGGCCCGCACCCAGCGTCGGGTACAGCTTGAACGGGTTCAGCACAGTCGACGGCGTAGCCACCTCGTGGGCCAGCGACGACAGGAACAGCTGCTGGTTCTTGGTGCGTTGCAGGTCGCTCGCCGCGAACGCGTGCCGCGTCCGGACGAAGGCGAGCGCCTCCTCACCGTTCAACGTCTGCTTGCCCGCCTTGAAGTTCGCGCCCGAGTATTTGTCGGTGAACCCCTGCTTGATGTCGATGGTGACCCCGCCCACCGCGTCCACGATGCTCGCGAACCCGGCGAAGCCGATCTCGACGTAGTGGTCGATGTGCAGCCCGGTGTTGTACTCGACCGTCCGCACCAGCAGCGTCGGCCCGTCCTCCGCGTACGCCGCGTTCAGCTTCGTCTGGCGGCCGGTGCCCTGGTAGGTCTTGCCGGACGTCGACCCCTTGTACGTCGGGATCGTCACGTTCGAGTCGCGCGGCAGCGAGATCAGGGTGTCGCCGCTGTCGCCGACGTGCAGGATCATCATCGAGTCGGTGCGCTTGCCCTCGGCGGAACCGGTGTGCAGCGCCTTCTTCTGCGCGTCCGACAGCCCCGCGCGGCTGTCCGAGCCGACGATCAGGTAGTTGGTGCCCGAGCCCTGCTCGGGCCGGTCGATGACCGTGGACAGGTCGACGTCCCGGTTCAGCTTGGAGTCGGCCCAGAAGTACGTGGACACCGACGCCACCACCATGACGGTGACGACCGTGATCGCGGTCCACTTGATCCGCCGCCGCCAGTTCGGCGCCGGCACCGCCCCCCGCCCGCTCCCGCCACCGCCGGGCCCCTCGGGCCCCCCGGGCCCGCCCGGCCGCCCGTAGACCTGCCCGGTGTTGTAACCGCTGTCGTACCCCTGGTCACCGTTCCCGTACCCCTGGCCACCACCGTCGTAGCCGCCCGGGTCGCGGTAGCCGTCGTCGTACGGCCGCTGCTGAGGCGGCACGCCGTACGGGGGCGCGGTCGGGCCCGCACCGCTGCCGCCGCCGCTGCCGCGTCCGTACCGGTTGCCGCGGTTGTCGCCTGACCTGCCCTGGGGCCACTCGTTCATGGGCCCCAGTGTGCAGGGTTGTGCTATGCGACTTACAAGGCTTGAGGGAAAACGGGGTCACGGCTGTTGCCAAGCCGACACAAAGTCTCCCGAAGTCAACCGGAAGTTGCCGTCCTGTGACATCGACCACAGACCCCGCCGGCACCGAGCACAAGCCCCACCAACGGGCCCCCACCAGGGACCCTACGGGCACACCACCTGGTCCCCCGTAACCACCCCGAACTCCCCTTGCTGCGCCTCCGCCGCCCGCACCTTCCGCACGCCCTTGAAATCCGCCCCCGCGATCACCTTCAGCAGCGGCCCCTGCCCCGGCACCGCCCGCAGCTCGCTCCCCGGCAGGGCCGTGGCCAGGGACTTCGCCGAGCGGTCCCAGCGCGGGTCGTAGGCGACGACCGTGCGCCGGACGTTACGTACCGGCGCGTTCCCCGGCTGCCGCGTCGTCTGGAAGCCGGTCCCCGCGAGCGCCGCGTCCACCTTGCCGCCGAGCCCCTCCGTCGGCGTCCCGTTCAGCACCTGGACCCGGATCTGCTGCGGGGCCACGTCCACCTTGAGCGCCGTGCTCCTCTTGCGCGGCGGAGCCAGCGGCTCGTCCTCGCGCAGCGCCTGGAACAGCTTGCCCGCCTTCGCGTCGTCCCACTTCAGCGTCGAGCCGAGCCCCTTCACGACGTACGACATCTGCCCGATCGGCACGGTCGTGAACTCCGACGACGACGGCGAGAAGTTCCGCATCGCGCGCCCGAGGTCGAGCAGCTCGTCCGTGCCGAACCCCTTGTCCGCGCGCACCGAGCCGAGCACGGCCCGGGTCACGTCCCGGAACTTCATCGGGTTCAGCAGCACGCCCGACGACGTGGCCTGCGCGATCAGCGCGGCCAGGAAGTGCTGCTGGCGCTGCATCCGGCCCAGGTCGGAGGCGCCGTCCACGTGCCGTGAGCGCACGTACTGGAGCGCCTCGCCGCCCATCAGCTTGTGCGTGCCCGCGGTGAGGTCGAGCCCGGTGTAGGAGTCCTTCAGCGGCTCCGGCGTACAGATGCTGACCCCGCCGACGACGTCCACGGTCCGCATGAAGCTGGTGAAGTCGACCTCCAGGTAGTGGTCGATCTTCACGTGGGTCATGTCCTCGACCGTCCGCACGGTCAGGTTCGGGCCGCCCTCCGCGTACGCCGCGTTCAGCTTGATGGCATGCGCGGGCCGGTCGCCGACGGCCGGGACCTGGGCGTAGGAGTCGCGCGGCAGGCTGACGATGCTGGCCCGCTCCCGGTCCGCCGAGATGTGCACGATCATCACCGTGTCCGTGCAGTGGCAGGGCGCGCCGCCGAGCCGGTACCGGCGCCGCTCCTCCTCGGTGATCCTGTCGCGGCCGTCGGTGCCGACCAGCAGGACGTTCATGCCGTGCCCGGCCGCCGGGCGGTTCTTCATGTCCTTGAACGGGTCGACCCGGGCGATGTCCGCGTCCAGACTGGTCACCACCGCGTGCCCGATCCCGGCCGAGGCGAGCACCACCACCGACAGCGTCGTCGTCATCCGCATGGCCCACCGCGGCTTGCGGCGCCGCACGGGCGGCCGTCCGGCGGGGGGCGGCGGAGGCGGCGGCTGCCGTCGGGCGACGGGGGAGCGGGACGGTGCGGGCACGGGGACACCTCCGCGGAGAGGGCAAACGGGGGGATACATGGGCGAGATGGGTGTTTGTGAGCACCGTAGGCCCATACGATCTCCTGCCCGCGCCTACGGCCCCTCGGCGCGCACTGGTGTCCCCCGTTCGCGGTAACGTGAGCACCCTATGAACGCCATGTCCGACGCGCGGCACCCCGCCGTTTCTGTGATCATGCCCGTCCTCAATGAGGAACGGCATCTGCGCGGAGCCGTCCAAGCGATCCTCGCGCAGGAGTACGCCGGCGAGATGGAGGTCGTGATCGCCATCGGTCCCTCCACGGACCGCACGGACGAGATCGCCGCCGAACTCGTACGCGAAGACCCCCGGGTCCACACCGTCCCGAACCCGACCGGCCGCACGCCCGCCGCGCTCAACGCCGCGATCAAGGCATCCCGCCACCCGATCGTCGTCCGCGTCGACGGCCACGGCATGCTCTCGCCGAACTACATCGCCACCGCCGTCCGCCTCCTGGAGGAGACCGGCGCGCAGAACGTCGGCGGCATCATGCACGCCGAGGGCGAGAACGCCTGGGAGGACGCGGTCGCCGCCGCCATGACCTCGAAGATCGGGGTCGGCAACGCCGCGTTCCACACGGGCGGCGCGGCCGGTCCCGCCGAAACCGTCTACCTGGGCGTCTTCCGGCGCGCGGCCCTGGAGCAACAGGGCGGCTACAACGAGGAGTTCATCCGCGCCCAGGACTGGGAGCTGAACTTCCGGATCAGGGAGGCGGGCGGGCTGATCTGGTTCTCGCCCGAGCTGAAGGTGTCCTACCGCCCCCGGCCCTCGGTCCGCGCCCTCGCCAAGCAGTACAAGGACTACGGGCGTTGGCGCCACGTCGTGGCCCGCTACCACGAGGGCTCCATCAACCTGCGCTACCTCGCCCCGCCGACCGCGTTCCTCGCCATCGCGGCGGGCGTGGTCGTGGGCGCGGCCCTCACGCCCCTCGGTTTCGTGATCCCGGCCGGCTACCTCGCGGCGATCGGCCTCGGCTCGCTCCCCGCGGGCAAGGACCTGCCCCTGAAGGCCCGTTGGCGGATCCCGGTGGCCCTCGCCACGATGCACATGTCGTGGGGCTGGGGCTTCCTCACCAGCCCCAAGTCCCTGGCGAAGAAGGTCATCGCCTCCCGCCGCCCGGCGGTCCTGGCCAACAACTAGCGCTGTTTCCACGGCAATTGGGCGCACCCTCCGCCGGAGAGTGCGCCCAACGTGCGTCCTACCAGGTGTAGTTCGGGTCCACGTGCATGCACGCCGTGGTGTCCGAACCGTTCAGCGCGTCCGCCGAGTCGGGCGTCTTGTCGTCGTCCTCGGCGGCGGCCTTGTACGCCGTACCCGTACGCCAGTCGGCGCCCACGACCAGCGTGACGCCGGAGACGGCCGTGGACTTCTTCACCTGACTCGTGGGGATGCCGAGCGCCTTGGCGACGGCCTGGGCGTCGCCCTCCAGGTCGGCGCTCGGGTAGCGCACCACCGTCTTGGCCTCGGACAGGATCGTCGAGGAGTCCGCCCGCGCCGACGTGAAGCCCTTGCCGGTCAGCACCTGCGTGACCGCGGCCGCCCGCCCGGTCTCCGCCGCGGCGGCGGCGGAACGCGTGCCGTTCTGCACCTGTACGGCGATCTTGTCGTCCGGGTCGGCGGCGGCCACCGTGGCCGTCGGGGAGGCGGAGGCGGTGGTCTTCTTCTTGTCCTTGCCGTCGAGCGCGATGTCCTCGCGCACCAGCCGGAACAGCTTCGCCGCGTCGCCCGGCTTGGGCACCACACGGCCGCTCTGGCTGGCGGAGTACTCCCACGGCATCGTCGTCATGGTGATCCGCTTGGTCGGGACCTTCTTCAGGTCCTTGCTGAGGTCGTACAGCTTGGCCACCGTCCCCAGACCGGTGTCGACCGTGAGCGCCTTGGTGGCCGTCTCGGCGAGCTTGCGCAGCGCGTTCGGGTTGGTCAGCGTGGCGTTCGCGCGCAGCTCGCGGACCATCGAGTTCATGTACATGTGCTGCGCCTTGGTACGCGCGATGTCGGTGTCGTCCTCGAAGCCGTAGCGCGTGCGCAGCCACTGGAGGGCCTGGACGCCCTTGACGGACGTCGTGCCCTTCTTCAGCTTCAGGCCGCTGCCCTTGCCGGAGGAGGTGTGCGAGTAGACGTTGGCGTCCACGCAGACGGGGACGCCGCCGATCGCGTCCGCCATCGACACGACACCCGAGAAGTCGACCATCATGAAGTGGTCGATGTGGATCCCGGTCAGCTTCTCCCAGGTGGCGACCGTGCAGCCGGGGCCGCCGCGGCCGAGCGAGTCGTTGGTGATCGTCGGGTACGACGAGGCGGCGTAGACCTTGCCGGTGTCCGGGTCGGTGCACTTGGGGATGTCCACCAGGGTGTCCCGCGGCATGCTCACCACCGACATGTTGGTGCGGTCCGCGGACACGTGCAGCAGCATCTGCACGTCCGCCCGCGCGGAGCCGCCGAAGGTCGCCTTGGCGCCGCCCAGCTCCTGGTTCTCCTTGGTGTCCCGGGCGTCCGAGCCGATCAGGAGGATGTTCAGCGGGGTCTGCCCGGCCGCGTTGGGCGTGGCCTTGGCGGCGCGGGACTTCGCGTCGCCGATGTTGAGGTCTTCCTTCTTGATGTTCGCGTTGAGGTGCTCGTAGTACAGATAACCGCCCCCGGCGGTGCCGAGTATGACCACCGCGAGCACGATCGCCGACCAGCGCAACGCCCGCCGTCTGCGCCGGGGTTGGTCCCCGCCACCGCCCTTGCCGGTGCCGTCCGCGCCACCGGGACCGCCGGGGGACTGCGCCGTCAGCGGCATGGTGTCGTCGGGGGCGGCCGTAGCGGTGGCCGTAGCGGTGGCCGTGTCCGTGTCCGTGGCCGTGTCCGTGCCTGTGTCCGCCGCGGACTCGCCGTCCGGTTCGCCGTCCGGCTGCGCCGCTTCGCCGTCCCGTTGAACGGGGACGCCCTTCCCGCCGTACAAACTGTCGTCCCAGCCCAGTTCGCCGGCGCCCGGGGCGGCCGGTGGTTCCTGGGCACCCGATGGTGCCCCTTTTCTCCGCACATCGCCGTGCACCATCTGCGTGCCTCCCCAACCTGCCGCCCCGACACGCGGGTGCGTCCCACGGCCGCGCCGGGTGCCCGTCGCACCCCGACCGCGGCCATCGCCGTACGGCGGGACGCCCGTCGCGTCCCGCCGGAAGTACTGTCACGCCCAACTGGGCCTTGTGCGCGCCCTGTTGAGTAGGACGCCTGGCACGCCCCGGGGGATGTATCCCGTCGGGGCGCCTTAGCCGTACCGCTTCCGTACCGCTTCGTGCCCTGGGAGACGGGCGGACGGCCCGTTCGGTCACACTTTTTCCGCACGCGGTGCCGGTGTCGTGCCGTGCGGTCGCGCGCGGTGCTCATGGTGCGCCCGGCGCCGACGAAGGGGCCGCCGGAAGTGTTGTGCCGTTGTCGGTTGTCAGTCGTCAACGGATCCGGCGGCCCGCCCGGTTCAGCTGGCGCAGGTCTGCTTGTTCGCCGTGGTCTTCTCGACGTTCGCCGCCGCGGCCGACGCGGCGGAGGAGTTGTACTTCACTCCGGCGCCCTTGAAGTCCGAGCCGAGGGTCAGCGTCATCGCGGGCAGGCCCTGCGAGTTGGTGACGCTCTCGCCCGGCTTCATCATCGCGCCGGTCAGCCCGAGGATCGCGGCCAGCCTGCGCGCCTGGGGCGCCTGGTCGGCCGCGTACTCCAGGGTCGTCGTCTTCTGCGTCGCACCCGCGTTGCCCGCGTTCTCGGACTTGGTGACGCCCGCGGTGTTCTGCAGGTAGGACAGTTCCTCCTGCGCGGACCCGCCCGGCGCACCGCCGTTGAGGATGCGCACCCGGACGTCCGCGGCGCTGGACTTGGTGCCCTTGAGCCGCGCGGCCACCGCGGCCTTCTCCTTGGCGGCCTTCTTCTTCACGTCGGTGAACGACACGTCGTTCTTGATCATGTCGAAGATCGGGGGCGCCGTCGACTCGTTGACGACGACGGTGGCCTTCACCTTCTCGGCGGGGTTGTCGAGCACCGGAACGGTGGTGAAGGTGATGTTCTTCGTCGGCACCTTCTTCAGCTCCAGGGCCACGTCCTTGAGCGTGCTCACCTTGCCGATGCCGGTGTCGACGGTCAGCGCCTTGGTGGCCGCCTCCGCGAGCTTTATCAGCTTGGCCGGGTTGGTGAGGGTGTCGCTGGAGGCCATCTTGCGCATCAGCGAACTCAGGAACTGCTGCTGGACCTTGATGCGGTCGAGGTCGCCCGCGTTGCCGAAGCTGTGCCGGGTGCGGACGAACGCGAGGGCCTGCTCGCCCTCGACCGTCGACTTGCCCGCGGGCAGCTTCAGCTTCGACTCCTTGTCGTTGACGGCGTGCGCGACACACACCTCGACCCCGCCGACGGCCGTCGTGAGCGTCTTGACGGCGTTGAAGTCGGCCATCATGAAGTGGTCCACCGAGATGCCGGTCAGCTCCTCCACGGTCCGCATGGTGCAGCCCGGGTCGCGCCCGTCCTGCCCGAGACTCGTGTTGAAACGGACGTTCTCCGTGCCCGGGATGACCTTGGTGGTGCCGTCGGACTGCTTGGTCGGGCAGTCCGGCACGTCCACGATCAGGTCGCGCGGAATGCTCAACGCGGTCGCGTTCGTACGGTCCTTGGAGACGTGCAGCAGGATATTGGTGTCGGCGTGCCCGACGCTGCCCGCGTCGCCGTAACTCGTGTTGCCGGCGCCGGTGCGCTTGTCGGTGCCGATGATGAGGATGTTGAACGCCTCGTCCTTACTGAAGCCGGACGCGCCCGCGCTGCCGACGTCGGTGGTCGTGACGTTGCCCTCAAGGTGCTTGAGGTAGAAGTACCCGGCCCCGGCGGTGGCCACCAGCACGAAGGCCATGCTGCCGCCGGTCCACAGCAGGATCTTCTTGGTCTTCGACTTCTGCTTCGGCTGCTTGCCGCGCCCGCGCCGCCCGGGCGGCGGCACCTCGGGCGCCCCGCGCCGACGACGGGGACCCGGAACGGTCTCAGGACCGCCGGGACCACCGGGACCGCCAGGGCCACCGGGAAGCGTCTCCGGGATCGGCATGGTGTCGAAAGCGGCGGCGCCCTGCCGGTTCACGGCGGTTCTGCCCGCACCGGCGCCCACGCCCATGCCCATCCCCATGCCCGCCCTGGTCCCCGCGCCGGGTCCGGAGACCCGCGGCCGGGGCACCCCGGACTGCGCCGACGGGGAGGACGGAGCGCCCGACGACGGCGACTGCGGTCCGGACGTACCCAGTCGCAGTTCGTATTCGCCGGTATTCGGGTTCAGTACCCACTGGTCTGCGGGGTCGATGTCGTCCGCCCGCCCACGGCCTTGCGCGTCCACGGTTTCCTGAATCCTCCGTCGGGGCCACGCGGCGCCTTACCCCCAGCAAAGGCGCTCGGTCTCCATCAAGTAGTGCGCGAGCCCAGGACGGACCTCAAGGGCGTGGCACGGATCGCTCACACTATCCGGCCGGTTCGGCGTCGAGCGACCGTGGTGACACATTCCACGTCCGCACAACCGGGCAATCCACCCTGTTTCTCAGAGACTTCTTAGCTCGCGCGTTCCCCGGCCTGCTGTTCGCTTCAACTCCAGGTAGCGGTCGTGAGCTTACCCGCAGCCGTCCGCCGCGGCGGTGTTTCCGCGGAATGCGGGGGCGGGGGTGGACTCGTTGTCGCCGTACGTGTCAACGTCGTTGCCGTACGCGTTTATTCGGTCCTCGGAATTGTGTCCGGACTCGGCGCGCCCCCGTGACTCGAAGGGGTGTGTGCCCTCGTACGGGCTTTCACCCGCACCCTCGAACGGGTTCTTTTCCGGACCGGGCGCCGAATTGACAGAACTTGTGGTGACTTGGACAGGAGAGTCCGTTCGCAACAGTTCGAAGAGTTTCCCGGCGGCGGGCTGGAGAAGCTGGTCGCGATTGGCGTCGTAGGCGTACGGAGTGCGCGGAACCGTCAGAAATCGCACTTGTTCGGTGGGGATGTTCCGCAGCCCGCGCACGAGTTGGTAGAGCCCGTGCAGGTTCGCCAGGGCGGGGTCGGTGGTGAGGGCGGAGGTCGCCGAGTCCAGCACCGGATACAGCTTCACGGGGTTGAACAGGACGTCGTCGCCGAGCACCTTGGTGACCAGCGCGCCCAGGAAACGCTGCTGCCGGTCCATGCGCTCGGTGTCGCTGCCGTCCCCGAGCGACTTGCGGGCCCGCACGTACCCGAGGGCCTGCTCCCCGTCGAGCACGACGTTCCCGGCGGGCAGCCGCAACTTGGCGGCCCGGTCGTCGACGGGTTCGGCGAGGCACACCTCCACCCCGTCCACGGCATCGACCATGTCCTTGAACCCACCGAAGTCGACGACGACGTGATGGTCCACCCGGATCCCGGTCAGCTTCTCGACGGTACGGATCGTGCACGCCGAACCCCCGTACGCGAACGCCGAGTTGAACAACGTGAACACGGGCGAGCTACGGCTCCCGTCGGCCCGCCGGCAACTCGGCACCGCCACCATCAGGTCACGCGGCAGCGACACGGCGGTCGCACTGCGCCGGTCCGCGGCCAGGTGCAACAGGATCGTGGTGTCGGACCGCTCGGTCCCGGAGTCCCGCCCGTACCGCCGGTTGCCGGCCCCCGTCCGCGAGTCCGACCCGATGACGAGGATGTTCTGCGCGTCCTTGACGAGCGCGGTGGGCCGCTCCTTCTCGTACCGCGCGAGTTCGGCGGCGGCGTCGTTGTCCGCGGTGATGTTCCCGTCGAGCTTGACGTAGAGCAGCCATCCGGCGAGGGCGGTGACGAGGAGGAGGGCGGCGAGGGCGATGAGGGTACGACGCAGCCAGGGGCGACGCCGTCGACGTATGGGCCCGGTGTCGGTCACGTCGGCGGCCACCCCTCGGTCGTAGAGCGTGCGGTGCTCTTACGACGATGGGGTGGGGGAGGGGTGGGGGCTGCTGGGGGTGGGCCGAATGGGGGACG
>LJCV01000067.1 GCA_001298575.1 Actinobacteria bacterium OK074 | reverse complement strand
GTGGGTGGCGGCGTGGGCCAGGACCAGGGGGCGCTCGGGGGTGTGGTGTTCGTGAGGCGTGTGGTGTTCGTGAGGCGTGTGGTGTTCGTGATGCTCGTGACCGTGGTCGTGCTCGGTGTGGTCGTGTGCGGCCTCGTGGGTGTGGCTGTGGCTGTGGCCGTGGTCGTGCGCGTGTTCGTCGTCGTGGGAGTGGTCGTGGGGGTGCTCGTGGGCCGGGGGCTGGGCGGTGGGGGCGTACGCGTGTCGGTTGTGCCAGGCGCGGCGGGTGAGGGAGGCGCCCGCGAACAGGACCAGGGCGCCGCTCGCGACGCCGAGCCAGGCGATGACCGAGGGCGCCGCCGCCGAGCCCGCCGTGACCAGAAGGCCCAGGGCGACGACGCCCAGTGTGTGGGTGACCGTCACCGAGGCGGCCAGGGGCAGGACGTCCTTGAGTTTCGCCCGGCCGCCGCGGGCCGCCGCCGTCGCGGCCATCAGGGTCTTGCCGTGGCCCGGGGCGAGCGCGTGCAGTGCGCCGAGGGCGATGGAGATGACCAGGGCGAGCAGCGCGAAGCCGAACGTCAAGTGGCGCCGGGCGACGAGGTTGTTGAGCGCCTCGGTCCAGCGGTCGGCGCCCCGGGGGAGGATCGAGGCGGCCGGTGCGTCCGACCGGTTCGCGTCCGCGAGGGCGGGACCGCCGGGGCGCACCCGCACGGACGCGGTCACGGTGTCGGCCGGGGAGGACAGCAACTGCTTCGGATAGCTGGTCAGTTCGTGCGAGAGCGAGGTCTTCGGCACATCCGACTTCGTCAGCGTCATGCGGTCGCCGCGCGCGGTGATCTCCCGCCAGCCGGGCCCGGAGTCCGTGCCCTCGCTGTGGAAACCGACCGTCGCCGTACGGCCCTTGGGCAGCGCGGCGGTCAACCGGCACTCCACGCGCAGGGTGTTGAGCCCGGCCTGTCCCGGACGCAGTTGCGCGGCACTGGACTTGACGGCGAGGTCGGCGGCCTTTCCGGCGACCGTGAGCTTGCTGCCCTGCGCGGCCTTCGCGCACCGCTGCGCGGCCCACTCGGCCATGCCGAGCCGCTTGATGTCGGGCTTGGCCTGGGTCGCCGGGATCTCGGCGAGGTCCTCGTAGTGGTCGATCCGCAACTGCCCGGGTTCGGCGACCAGTCCGTCGTACCGGTTGACGGTGAAGTTGCCGAGTGGATGCGCGCTCGCGGACCCCGACGGGACCAGGATGAGTGCGCAGGCGGCGGTGAGGACGGCCGCGCCGGAGGCGACACGGCGGCGCGAGAGTGCGGTCAACTGCGGGCGCCGGGGCTTCACTTGTCGGCCTCCAGCGACTTCAGCGTCTTGCGGGCGGTGGCTGCGCCCAGCGGGGAGAAGGCCGGGTTGAGGTCGAGGGCGGCCTTGAGGGAGGCGCGGGCGTCGGCCTTGTGGCCGGTCGCGCTCTCGATCATGCCGCGGTGGTAGAGGAAGGAGGCGTTGTGGTAGCCGGTCGCGGTGGCCTGCTTCGCGTACGACAGCGCCTTGGCGTCCTGGCCGTTGACGTGCAGCGCCCAGGCCAGCGCGTCCGCGGTGTGCACGGTGTGGCGGCGGGCCCACTCGGCGCGGGCCGCCTTCAGCGCGGCCTTGCGGTTGCCGTGGTCGGCGGCGGCCAGCGCCGTGTCGAGGTCGGCGTTGACGCCGTAGGAGTGGGCCAGCGCGATCCAGGCGCTCACCAGGGCGTACTGGTCGCGGGCCTTCGCCCTGTCGCCCGGGTCGCCGCGGTCCTCGTACAACTCGCCCAGTTCGACCAGGGGTTGGGGCAGCGGGTAGCGCTCGACGACCAGTTCCATGCCCTTGATCGCCGCGGCCCGGTCGCCGAGGGCGGCCTCGGTGCGGGCGCGGCCCTCCAGGGCGCTGATGTAGGTGTCGTCGGCGGCCAGCGCGCGTGAGTAGTAGGTGAGGGCCGTCCTGTACTCGCCCTGGTTCCAGGCGAGGAGGCCCAACTGGGTTGCCACGTACGCGATGTCGCCGCGCGAGGTGGCCACGGCGAGCGCCTGGTCCAGGACCCGGCGGGCGGTCTGCACGTCGCCGCTCAGCTCGTGCACATAGGCGTACCGAGTGAACACCGGGATGCCGGGGCGGCGCGCGTCGGCCAGGTCGGCGGCCTTCGACGCGTCGGCGTAGCGGCCGAGTTCGACCAGCGCGTCGATGCGGGAGGACAACGCCCGTTCGCTGTACGGGTTCTGCTTCAGCGCCAGGTCCGCGTACTTGAGGGCATCCGCGAACTCGTGCCGGGCGGCGGCGAGTGCGGCGCGGCCCGCCAGCGCGGGGTCGTAGTCCGGCTTCAGCTTCAGGGCCTTGGTGAGGGCGGCGGCGGCCTGCGGGTAGCGGGAGGGGTCGCCCTTGGTGCGGGCCTGTTCGACGTAGGCGAGCCCGAGCGTCGACCAGCTGTCGTAGTCGCCGGGCTGGGACTTGAGGTGGGTCTGGATCGCCAGGATGCTCGCGTCCAGGTCCCCGCTCGCCAGCAGCTCGGGCGAGACGTCACCGGCGTTCGCGGCGGCCTGCGTGGTGCCGTTGCCGTCCCGCAGCGCGCCGAAGACGATGGAGCCGCCGGTGAGCGCGACGGCCAACAGGCTCGCGCAGACCGTGAGTTGCAGGGCCCGCCAGCGGCGTCCGGTGGAGCCGACGCGCCTGACGGCGGCGACGCGCTCGTCGAGTTCGGCCACCTCCTCGCCGTCCTCGGCCGCCGGGTTGGCCTCGTCGGTGTCTTCGACGTCCTGGTGTTCGACGGGTGGTGGGTCGGTGGCCTTCGTCAGGTCCACCGGTGTCGTGGCCGACTCCGTGTCCGGCGACCGTTCGTCGCGGTCGCTCTCCGCTGCGTTGTCGTTCGTACGCGGGGACATGCCTGCTCCGTAAGTTGTTGGGCTGCCCGGAGTTCCGGAATCGGTCGGTGACGTGGTGGCGGCGCGGCCCGCGCCGTGGGGGATGGGTCGGGTGCGGGCCGCGCCAGTCGGTGGGCCGGGCCCACCGGTCGGTCGCGTCCGTACGCCGTAGGGGAGTACGGCCGTGCGGACGTGACCGATCAGTAGGCCGGCGGCCGGGTCAGTACGCCCGGTAGCGGTTGCGGCGGCGCCACCACATCAGGCCCGCGGTGAGGAGCAGGAAGCCGGCCGCGCCCGAGGCCGCGGAGGCGGCGATCAGCGTGGTGTCCGACATGTTGCTCGTGCCGCCGGACAGGATGCCGTCGCCCAGCTGGTTGCGGACGTCGTTGCCGGTGGTCTTGGCGACCGCGCCGCGCGAACCGCGGGTCGGGTTGGCCAGGTACGGGAAGGTCTTGCCGAAGCCCTTCTCGTTGGCGTCGACCGCGTCGCCCAAGTCGTTCTTGGAACCGACCAGTTCACCCTCGACGACCTGGAGCGCCTCGTCGATCACGTCGTCGGTGAGCCGACGCCCGTTCGGGAAGCCCGCGTTGTCGCCGTCGAGCACACCGAGCCGCTTGGGCTTGGCCGTCGGCTTGATCGAGGTGTTGAGCCGCAGCTCCTCCGCCGGGGTGACCTTCGGCGGCTGGTTGAGGCCCTTGACGCCCTTGAGGAACACGTCGACGAGGTCGTTGCGCGGTTCGTCGGGCGCCGGGATCTTGTAGATCTGCTCGATCAGCTTGGGCAGTTCGGGGTTGGTCACGTTCTTCAGGAACTGCGCGTCGCCGTCGGGCGTGGACGCGTTGAACTTGTCCTTGTCCTTCTGCGGGTTGACGACCTCGTTGACGAGCGGGTTGCCCAGCCGGGAGACCTGCTTGAAGGTGCCGCGGGCGTCCTTGCGCTGGGTGGTCGACCAGATGCCGACGATCGGCTGCTTGGCCGACTCGGTGATCATGTCGGTCGGCACCTGGAGGGCAACGGAGTTGACGTTGTAGCCCTTGAGGGTGTCGTTGCCGACCTCCGAGAGGTCACCGCCGTACAGCAGGTCGAAGACGCGCAGGTCCGCGAAGAACGGGTCGTCGGCCTGACCGGCGAACGTCGTCGCGCCGTTGGAGAGCTTGTAGACCGCCTGGTCGCGCAGCGGGTAGTACCGCGGCATCGACGCCTTGCCGACGTCCGACGGGGCGACCGGCACGTCGTCGGCCATCTTCGTCTTCGAGACGACCTTCGAGTTCTTCAGCTTGATCAGGTCGATGTCGTACGTCTGCGTCACGTTCAGGTCGGGGTCGTCCAGGCTGGTGACCGCGCCCGTGTTGTACAGGAACGTGTTCTTGTTCTTGACGTGCGTCTTGAACGTGTAGCGGAAGATCAACTCGCTCTGCGCGTCACCGTTGTTGTCGACGTGCAGGTCGTACTGGGCGTCGTCCGCGAACTGGTAGAAGTTCGGGCCGCCGGCGGGCTCCTCGAACGGGATCCAGTTCGCGATGATGGTGGTCGTGTCCGGCTTGTCGGGACTGACGAACGCGTACAAGTCGGTGTTGTCGTACTGCGGGGTCCCCGAGATCAGGGGAGCCTCCCGGTGGCTGGAGGCGGAAGCCGCCCCCGGTTCCAGCACGGATACGCCGGCGGCGGTGAGCCCCCCGGCGGCCAGTGCGCCACAGATGAGGGTCACAAGGCTCCTGCGTCCCGTGCCGCTCCTGGAGATAGGTGTCATGCCGTCCGTCCTCAGTGCCAACTTGCCTGACGCAGATGGATTCGGAGCGGGTGGCGGGCCGGATTGGTCGAATCCCAAAACTTCTTTGCCCGCTCTCGACCCGCGTTTTGGACGCGCGGATCCGTACCCATCCAGAGGCGTGTCCGCAGCGAATGACCTACGGACGCGGGCACGCCGTGCGCTGCGACCGGAGAGGGGGGTTACGAGTGGAGGCCGACGAACTGCTGTTGCTCGTGGCCGGGGGTGACCAGAAGGCATTCGAGGAGCTGTACGGACTGGTGTCCGGGCCGGTGTTCGGTCTGGTGCGCCGGGTCGTGCGGGACGCGGCGCAGTCGGAGGAGGTGGCGCAGGAGGTGCTGCTCGAACTCTGGCGCTCCGCACCGCGGTTCGACCCCCGGCGGGGCAGCGCGCTCTCCTGGGTGCTCACCCTCGCCCACCGCCGCGCGGTCGACCGGGTGCGCAGCGCCCGGGCGGCCGGGGAGCGCGAGCAGCGCGAGGTGCAGCGGTCCCACCACCCCGCGTTCGACGTGGTCGCCGAGGAGGTCGAGGCCGGGCTGGAGCGCGAGTGGGTGCGGCGCTGCCTGGACCGGCTCACCGCGTTGCAGCGCCAGTCGGTCACGCTCGCCTACTACGACGGGTACACCTACCGTGAGGTCGCCGAGCGGCTCTCACTGCCGCTCGGCACGGTCAAGACACGGATGCGCGACGGGCTCACACAGTTGCGCAAATGCCTGGGAGGGGTCGCATGAGCACCTTCGCCGGCCCACCCGGCCACGCACGGGGGCCTGATTGGGGACTTGATTTCGGTGGTCCGCCCGGCCGCGGCCAGGACGGGCCGCCCGGCCATACGGAAGACGACCCACCCGGCCACACCCAGGACGGCCCGCCGGGCCGTCCCCTGTCCACCGCATGCCCAGGAGGCGTCGCATGAGTCTCTTCGGCCGGGGGGATCTGCACTCGCTCGCGGCGCCCTACGCGCTCGACGCGCTCGAACCCGGTGAACGGCGCCGCTTCGAGAAGCACCTCAAAGGCTGTGCCCAGTGCGCCGCCGAGGTGCGGGCCCTGTCCGAGGACGCGGTCCGGCTCGCCTGGTCCACCACCGCCCTGGCCCCGCCGGGGCTGCGCGACCGGGTGCTCGGCGCCGTCCGCACCATGCCCCAGGAACAGCCGTCCGGCGGACGGGAGTTCGCGCCGCCGCGGGCCCGGGAGCCGCATCTGCCGCGGCATGTGTGGGGGAGCGAACCGCCGCCGCGGCGGGCGCCCCGGACGCGCCCCCGGTTCGCGCCGTTCGCGACGGCCACGGCCACCGCGGCTCTCGTCGTCGCCGCGCTCTTCGCCGTCCAGGCCGATCGCACACGGGACAGCCTCGACGCCGAACGCGCGCAGGCCCGCGCCATCGCCCAGGTCCTCGCCGCCCCGGACGCCCGGGCCACCGGGGACAAGGACGGCCAGGGGCAGAGCATCACCGTGGTCGCCTCCGTCTCCGAGGGGCGCGCGGTGGTCACGCCCAGCGGAATGGGCGCGCTTTCCGACGGGCGCGTGCGCCAACTGTGGCTCATGCGCCCCCAGCAGCAACCGCGCTCCCTCGGACTCTTCGCCGCCGACACGCCCTTGGTCACCGGCGGCCTGACCAAGTCGGCGACGTCACTCGCCGTAACCGTTGAACCGGCGGGGGGCTCGGCGCAGCCCACTACCCAGCCGGTTGTCCAACTCGCCCTGGAATCTGTTGGATTCGGAGAGTAATCGCCAACCTCCTTGTGGGGTAGGTGATTCCTGTGATTCGGGCACATCGGATACCCGCGTGCTCCGCCGGGGAGATAGGGTTACCCTGCCCGGGGCCGGGCGGACTCGTTTTCGGGTGGGGAGAGACATGGAGCAGATAACAGTGCGCAGCAGGGCGAGGGTCCCTGCGATCACTTGCGGGAGCAGCGCGACCAGTTCGCGCCTCGACCGCCACCTGTCGGTACTGGCAGGTCCAGCCCTGCCGCAGCGCGAGACGGCCGAGGCCACCTCGCTGATGCGGGAGATCACCGCACGTGACACCACGCCCAAGAGCAGTGGCCGCGCCCGCGTGGGCCGGGTCTCGCTGTTCGCACCGCTGCGTCGGCTGCGCCGCACGCTGTTCGGCGGGAGCTGACCGGCACCGCGGCTTCACAGCAGTACGCGTCCGGGTGGCCCACCGCCCCACGGCGGCGTCGCGCTCCGTCCGTCATCCCCACGGCACGCGGCGACGCCCCGGCGGTGTGCTTCCCGGACGCGGTGACACACCCCAACCCTCCCCAGGCATCCCGTAGTTCAGGCACCCCGCAGTTCGTACGTCGGCCCGGTCGGCCCTCCCCGCCACCGCTCCCGGGCCGCGGCGAACCCCGCGTGGCCCGCCTGTGTTTCGGATGCGGGTCTCGGACCGGCGTTCAGATCAGCGTGAACTGCCCTTCCGGGCCCTCCTCTTGAAGGTCCAGCACGGACGCGGGCCTGCGCGTCGCCTCCGGCACCGGCAGCACCCCCGCCGCGCGCAACGCGGTCGCGGTGAGCGGTGTGTTGACGGCCGCCTCGGCCAACTCGGCCCGCTCCACGCCCAGTTCCGTCAACAGGGCGAGCACGGTGATCAGTTCGAGGAGTTCCGAGGTCCAGGACTGCGGCCAGGTGCCCGGCCGGAGGGCCACCAGCGACCCGGGTTGCGCGTCCTGAGCCGTACGCGCCGAGAACCACTGCTCCAGCACCCGCACCCCGCCCACCGTGAACTCCCAGGCCCCGGGCGGCACCGGCGAGACGAGGCCCCCGTCCAGGTGCAGGGACTCCTCCTCGCGGTCGTAGTGCAGGGTCAGCGGCCACGGCGGCAGCGGGGCGCGGACGTACGGGCGGCGTCCGCCGGGGAGTTTGGGGCGTTCGCCGTCGCGGCGCATCAACCAGAGCATGCGGCGGCCCAGTTCGACACCGCGCGCCCATACCTCCGCGTCCCCGGTGAGCGGCACGGCGAGCCCGCCGGGACCGGGGCGCGCGGCGGCCACGCACCACGCCAGCACGTCCACCGGATCGGGTGAGACGCCGAGCCGCTCACCGAGGTGATCGAGCAGCCCCGGCGCGAGATTGGGCTCCTGACCGCCGGGCCGCCGGAACAACGGCCGGACGCGGCCCGGCCGCAGCAGCGGGAGCAGCGAAGAGGCCAGCAGCAGCGGCCCGTTGGCGTCCGGCACGGCCGGCTGGTCGAGGGCGAAGAGCTGGTGCTCGTCCGCGACCCGCCACAACTCCGGCCGGGCCACGTCCAGTAGCCGGTGGTCCGGGAGCAGCCACTGTTCGTCGAAGGGCGCCGCCAGCACCCGTACGGGCTCGGCGGGCGGCCCCGGATCCCGTGCCAGCCGTCCCGTTCCGCCACCCCGGCCCGGGAGTTGGGCCACCGCCGAGTGGACCGTGCGCGACCGGCTGGGTTCGAAGAGCCGCTCGCGGTCCGGCCCGTCCGCCTTCACCAGCGCGTCCCAACGCGCCCGCAGCGAGCCCGCGTCGGGCGCGAGCGGCCAGCGTCGGCCCGTCCGCAACGGTGCGACGGACCACGGCAGGAGGTCCGCGAACAGCGGAGCGTCGACGTGCGTCACGCCCGGCATCGTACGACTTGGCGCGGGCCGGGAGTTCACTCCGCGTCCAGCGTCACCGTGAACGAGAAGCGGTCGCCGCGGTAGTGGATCACCGCCACGTCCAGGACGCGGCCGTCCGTACCGTAGGTGACGCCCGTGAAGTGCAGGATCGGGCTGAGCAGCGGCACTTGGAGCAGCCGGGCGGTCTCCGGGTCCGCGAGCCGGGCCTCCAGGGTGTCCGTGATCCGGCCGATGGGCGCGCCCACCACGTCCCGCAGCACCTTCGTCATCGGCAGCCGGACCAGGTCCTCGGGGGCGATCCGCGCGGCCAGTTCGGGGCGGACGTAGTTGCGCGCGTGGTTGGTCGGCTCGCCGGTGCTCGCGTCGCTGCGCAGCCGGTGGTACGTCGCCGCCTGCGTCAAGTCCGGGAAGTGCTCGGCGAGTTCGGGCGGCACGGGGGCGGGGCCGTGCGCGAGCAGCTCGGAGGTCATGCCCGACTGCTGGGCCACGATCGCGTCGACCGAGCCGAGCAGGCGTATCGGCGCGCCGCGGGCGGCGCCCGGCTCGATGAACGTGCCGCGCCGCCGGTGCCGGGTGATCAGCCCCTCGTCCTCCAGCTCCTTCAGCGCCTGCCGCATGGTGAGCACGCTCACGCCGTAGTGCGCCGCCAACTGCTCCTCCGTGGGCAGCCGCAGCGGCGCCTGTGGGCGGCGGCCCAGGATCGACGCGCGCAGGGACTGGGAAACCTGGTACCACAGTGGCAGTTTGCGGTTCAGGACGATCGAGTCGGGGGCGAATTGGGTCACGGGCGCTATGCGTACCGGTCGCGGACGTTCAGCGCAACGGCCGGAAGTGACGTTGCAGGCCCTGCCACACCTCGTCATATGCAGTTTGCAGATGCTCGGCGTTCGCGGCCTGTGCGGTCACTGTCACCGGCCACCGCGTCTCGAACATGAATGCGAGCCCGTCGGCCACCTTCTGCGGCCGCAGCACGCTCGCGCTCGCCCGGTCGAAGGTCTCCCGGTCGGGCCCGTGCGCCGACATCATGTTGTGCAGCGAGCCGCCGCCCGGCACGAACCCCCCTTGTCCGGCTGCCTTGGCGTCGTAGGCCCCTTCGATCAGCCCCATGTACTCGCTCATCACGTTCCGGTGGAAGTAAGGCGGCCGGAAGGTGTCCTCGCCCACCAGCCAGCGCGGCGCGAACACCACGAAGTCGACGCCGGCCAGGCCCGGGGTGTTTGACGGCGAGGTCAGCACCGTGAAGATCGACGGGTCCGGGTGGTCGTACGAGATGGAGCCGATGACGTTGAAACGGCGCAGGTCGTAGACGTACGGCACGTGGTTGCCGTGCCAGGCGACGACGTCCAGGGGTGAGTGGTCGTAGGTGGCCCGCCAGAGGTTGCCGCAGAACTTGTTCACCACCTCCACCGGGCCCTCGACGTCCTCGTACGCGGCTGTCGGCGCCCTGAAGTCCCGTGCGTTCGCGAGGCCGTTGGCGCCGATCGGGCCCAGTTCGGGGAGGCGGAAGGGAGCGCCGTAGTTCTCGCAGACGTAGCCGCGCGCGGTCTCGTCCAGGAGTTCGACGCGGAACCGGACGCCGCGGGGGAGCAGGGCGATCTCGCCGGGTTCGGCGTGCAGGATCCCGAACTCGGTGCGCAGGCGGAGGCCGCCGTGCTCCGGGACGATCAGCAGCTCGCCGTCGGCGTCGCCGAAGACGCGGTCCATGGAGGCGGTCGCGTGGTAGAGGTGCACGGCCATGCCGGTGCGCCGGGCCGCGTCGCCGTTGCCGCCGACCGTCCACAGGCCCTGTACGAAATCCGTACCGGGCGGGGCCGCGGGAAGCGGGTTCCAGCGCAGGCGGTTCGGGTCGGGGGGGACGTCCGTGAAGGGGGCCGTGCGGAGGGTGCCGTTGTCCGTACGGGTGAAGGCGGGGTGGGCGGCGGAGGGGCGGATGCGGTACAGCCACGAGCGCCGGTTGTGCGCGCGGGGCTCGGTGAAGGCCGTGCCGCTGAGTTGCTCCGCGTAGAGGCCGAGGGGGGCGCGTTGGGGGGCGTTGCGGCCCTGGGGGAGGGCGCCTGGGACGGCTTCCGAGGTGTGTTCGTTGCCGAAGCCGGGGAGGTAGGTGGGGTTGGGTGGTTTATGTGGCTTGGGCGGGTTGGTGGGTTTGCGTGGGTTGTCGTTCATGGGGGCTTCCTCTGCTGCGGGTGCGGGGGGTCTTGGTGGGTGGGTCTGTTTTTATTCCTATGCTTCACCGTAGGAATGGGGTGCGCAGGGCGCAAGGGGGAGGGCGGAGCCGCCGGTGAAGATCGGCCAAGTACGGGATCGGGGCGAAGAACCCGACTTCAGGGGGATCCGGCTGTCAGAGGCGTCTTCTACGCTCCCGGGTATGTCGTGGATGCGTGGACTGCCGGCGGTGCTCGCGGTGTGCGCCCTGCTGGGCGGGTTGGCGGGCTGCGGTTCCAGTGCCGCGCGCGAACCGGACGGCGGGGTGTCGGCCTCGCCGGTGGGCAAGGTGCTTGAGGAGACGGACAAGGAAGGGCGGCACTACCGTGAAGTGGACGACAAGGGGGCGCCCAAGGTCGCTGTCGAGGTCCAGCCGGACCCCGCCAACGGGTGGGACGTCACGCTGACCGTCGAGCGGTTCAGCTTCTCGCCCGCCGGGACGCGCGCGGTGGCCGTGCCCGGGCGCGGTACGGCCCGTCTCTACCTCGACGGCCGCGCCATCGCCGACCTGCGCACCTCCTCCTACCGGCTGCCCGCGAAGCTCGTTCCGCGCGGCACCCATCACGTCACGGCGCGGTTGTACGCGGACGACGACACGGTGTGGGCGGTGGACGGGGATCCGGTGGAGTCGACGGCGGATCTCACGGCGTCGGATCCGGAGCCGTCGGTCACTCCGTGAGGGGGGCGGCGTGGATCGGGGGACTGCGGGGACTGTGGGTGGCTGTGGTGGTAGCGGTTGCTTGTGTGGCTTTCGTGACGACCGTGTCAGGTGGGTCACGGTGGGGAACCGTCGTCCTGTCGGCCAAGTTATTCATGGTGAGAGCGCACGGCACGGTGAACGGTGTGACGCGTGCGTGACGAGTGTGCGGGCGGCAGGGTCCCGTACAGACGGGCGAGGTTCACCGGACCCCGGCGGAAAGGCATCATGATGCCCGTGCCCCACGCGACATCGCTGCGCCGCGCGCCTGTTCAACGCCGTAGCGCCGAACGACTGACCAGAATCCTCGACGCCTGTGCGGACCTGCTCGACGAGGTCGGCTACGACGCGCTCAGTACGCGGGCGGTGGCGTTGCGGGCGGGGGTGCCGATCGGGTCCGTCTACCGGTTCTTCGGCAACAAGCGGGCGATGGCGGACGCGCTTGCCGAGCGCAACCTCGAACGCTACAGCGAGCGGGTTACGCGGCGGCTGGGCGAGCGGGGTGGGGAGGGGGGTTGGCGGTCGGCGATGGACGCGGTGCTCGACGAGTACCTGGACATGAAGCGGACGGCGCCGGGGTTCTCGCTCGTCGACTTCGGCAATCAGATACCGGTGGGGGTGCGGGATGCGGAGCCGAACCATCGGGTCGCGGATCGGTTGACCGACATGCTGTCCGCGTATCTCGACCGTGAGCCGGATGCGGAGTTGCGGCGGATGTTTCTGGTGGCGGTGGAGACGGCGGACAGTCTGGTGCATTTGGCGTTCCGGGTGGCGCCGGAGGGGGACGAGAAGATCATCGGGGAGATGCGGGAGTTGTTGCGGGCGTATTTGGCTCGGGTGTTGGATTAGTTTTTGGGTGAGGGTTTGTTTGTGGCTGGTTGCGCCGTTCCCCGCGCCCCTTGGATGGGTGGGTGAGTCGGGGCCGGTACGGGGGTATCCGTCCTCGGTCTGGCGCGGAGTCGGTGGGGTGGTGGAGGGTGCTGTTTGTTGACGCGCCAGCCGCTGCGGGCGGACACCCCCGTACCGTCCCCTTGCCGCCGCGGGTGGCCTACGGGCTCGCGGGGGCTCGCGTCACCACCCCGAAGTCCCGGGGTGCCGCTACGGCCAGACGCGAGCGCTAGAACCGGCCAGCCCGTCCTGCCGCCGCTGCGGGCATGCGTGCCGCTAGGGGCGGCACGGGTGGGCGCAGCGGCACCCCGCAAGCGCGGGTGAGCGGACCCTCCTCCCGGCCGGCAACAACCCCGGGTGCCCCGTAACCCCACAGCGCCCCGCCGGCATCCACCCCGGGCAACCCGCAACTCCCGCCCAAACAAAACCCCATCGACCCTCGCCATACCGCCCGGTACGCTCACCCCACGCGTGCGTCATCGTCGTCGCCGTCCCCGGGAGGACCCGTGCCCCGTACCGCCCTGCGTATCTGCCCTTTGTGCGAGGCCACCTGTGGGCTGGTGCTCGCTGTGGACGATGGTCGGGTCGGCGGGGTTCGGGGGGACCGCGACGACGTGTTCAGCCGGGGGTTCATCTGTCCCAAGGGGGCCTCCTTCGGCGCTGCCGATGCCGATCCCGACCGGCTGCGCACCCCGCTCGTGCGCAAGGACGGCGAGCTGCGGGAGGCCACCTGGGACGAGGCGTTCGACGCCGTCGCCGCGGGGGTCAGGGGCGTCGTCGAGCGGTACGGGCCCGACGCCGTCGGCATCGTCCTCGGCAACCCGAACGTGCACACCATGGCCGGCGCCCTCTACCCACCCCTGCTCCTCGCCGGCCTGCGCACCCGCAGCTTCTTCACCGCCTCCACCCTCGACCAGATGCCCAAGCACGTCTCCAGCGGACTGCTCTACGGCGACGCCCTCGCCATCCCCGTGCCCGACCTCGACCGCACCGACCATCTCCTGCTGCTGGGCGCCAACCCCCTGGAATCCAACGGGAGTTTGTGCACCGCCCCCGACTTTCCCGGCAAACTCAAGGCCCTCAAGGCCCGTGGCGGCACCCTCACCGTCGTCGACCCGCGCCGCACCCGCACCGCGAAACTCGCCGATCGGCATGTTGCTGTCCGCCCGGGTACCGATGCCCTGCTTCTCGCTGCCCTTGTCTGCGTGCTCTTCGATGAACACCTTGTTGATGTTGGGGAGTTGGCTCCGCATGTGCAGGGCGTTGGTGAACTCGGCGCCGCCCTGCGGGACTTCTCGCCCGAAGCCGTTGGCGATGCCTGCGATGTGCCCGCCGGTGTCATTCGTGAGCTTGCCCGGGAACTCGCCGCCGCCCCAACCTCCGCCGTATACGGGCGCATTGGCAGCTGTACCGTGCCGCATGGGACCCTGGCTAGTTGGCTCGTCGATGTTCTCAATATTCTTACCGGCAATCTCGACCGGGCCGGCGGCGCTCTCTTTCCGCTGTCCGCCACCGACAAGGCGCCCCGGGCCGCCGGGCCCGGCCGTGGGTTCGCGCTCGGGCGCTGGCGCTCGCGTGTCGGCCAACACCCGGAGGCCAAGGGCGAGTTGCCGCTGGCCGCGCTCGCCGAGGAGATCGACACCAGCACCGTCGAGGGCGAGCCGATCCGCGCCGTGATCGCCGTGGCCGCCAACCCCGTCCTGTCCGCGCCCGACGGCGACCGGCTCGACAAGGCCCTGGACGCACTCGACTTCATGGTCAGCGTCGACCCCTACCTGAACGAGACCTCCCGGCACGCCCATGTCGTCCTGCCGCCGCCCCCGCCCACCCAGGCCCCGCACTTCGACTTCGCCCTCAACGCCCTCGCCGTCCGCAACCAGGTCCGCTACACGCCCGCCCCGCTGCCGCTCGAACCCGGCCGGATGGCGGAGACCGAGATCCTCGCCCGGCTCGTGCTGGCCGCCACCGGGATGCACGGGGCCGAGCCCGCGGCGGTGGACGCTCTTGTCGTTGAACAGACGCTTGGCAAGGCTGTTGCGGATCCTCGGTCTCCGGTTCACGGGCGTGATCCCGGGGAACTCGCCAACCAACTCAACGGCGACGGCGGGCCCGAGCGGCGGTTGGATCTGATGCTGCGCCTGGGGCCTTACGGCGACGGCTTCGGTGCGCGGGCTGACGGGCTGAGTCTGGCGAAGTTGCTCGCCCATCCGCACGGCATCGATCTCGGGCCGTTGGAGGCGCGGTTGCCGGGGCTGCTCAAGACCCGTAGTGGGAAAGTCGAACTGCTGCCCGAGCCGATCGCCGACGATCTGCCGCGGCTGCGCCGGGCCCTGCGGGAGCGCGCCGAGGGGCTCGTCCTCGTCGGGCGGCGGCATCTGCGTTCCAACAACAGCTGGCTGCACAATGTGCCTGCCCTTACCGGTGGCAGCAACCGGTGCACTCTGCACATCCATCCCGAGGACGCCGCACGGCTGGGCCTCGTTGATGGTGACCCCGTGCGCGTCAAGGGCGCGGGAGGGGCGGTCACCGCCCCCGTCGAGATCACCGACGGCATCCGGCGCGGCGTGGTCTCCCTGCCGCACGGCTGGGGCCACGACCGGCCCGGCACCCGCATGGCCCACGCCGCCCAGGACCCCGGCGTCAACGTCAACCAGCTCCTCGACGGCAGCCTGCTCGACCCCCTGTCGGGCACGGCCGTCCTCAACGGCGTACCCGTCGAACTCGCCCCCGTGCCGGCCGCACGCTCATGAGCTGGAATTTTGCGCTTATTGCTCGCGCGTCAACGTCTTGTTAACAGTTCTTGACCCGACCTAACGTCATCGCACCGCCGACCCCAGGTGGGCAGGCCACCGCCGCTCCGGCGGGAGTTCAAGGGCGAACGTTAGGTATCCATCCATGCTGACCATCCTCGGCTTTGCCATGATCGCGACCTTCCTGGTCCTGATCATGCTGAAGAAGATGTCGCCGATCGCGGCACTCGTGCTCATACCCGCGCTGTTCTGCGTGTTCGTCGGCAAGGGCGGCCACCTCGGCGACTACGTCATCGACGGCGTCACCAGCCTCGCGCCCACCGCGGCCATGCTGATGTTCGCGATCGTCTACTTCGGCGTGATGATCGACGTCGGTCTCTTCGACCCGATCGTCCGGGCCATTCTGAGGTTCTGCAAGGCGGATCCGCTGCGGATCGTCGTCGGTACGGCGCTGCTCGCCGCGATCGTCTCGCTCGACGGCGACGGGTCCACCACCTTCATGATCACCGTCTCGGCGATGTACCCGCTGTACAAGCGCCTGAAGATGAGCCTGGTCGTGATGACGGGGGTCGCCGCGATGGCCAACGGCGTGATGAACACGCTCCCTTGGGGCGGCCCGACCGCCCGCGCCGCGACCGCGCTGAAGCTCGACGCCAGCGACATCTTCGTCCCGATGATCCCGGCCCTCGCCGTCGGTCTCCTCGGCGTCATCGTCCTCTCGTACGTCCTCGGCCTGCGCGAACGCAAGCGGCTCGGCACGCTGACGCTGGACGCGGTGCTCGAACCCCGCCCCGCGGAGGTGGAGTTGGAGGCCGAGACGGTGCTGGTGGCCGCCGGGGGCTCCGGCGGGGGCGGCAAGTCGCCTGCGGTGGGCGGTGGTTCGGGGACGGACGTCGAGCTGTCCGACGACGGTGACGACGACGGCTTCCAGGGGCTCGACCCCAACCGCGCCACCCTGCGGCCCAAGCTGTACTGGTTCAACGCGCTGCTCACGGTCGTGCTGCTGACCGCCATGATCATGGAGTGGCTGCCGATCCCGGTGCTGTTCCTGCTCGGCGCGGCCCTCGCCCTGACCGTCAACTTCCCGCACATGCCCGACCAGAAGGCCCGCCTCGGGGCCCACGCCGAGAACGTCCTCAACGTCTCCGGCATGGTCTTCGCCGCCGCCGTCTTCACCGGCGTCCTCCAGGGCACCGGCATGGTCGACCACATGGCCCGCTGGCTGGTGGACAACATCCCCGACGGCATGGGCCCGCACATGGCCTTCGTGACCGGCGTGCTGAGCCTGCCGCTGACGTACTTCATGTCCAACGACGGCTTCTACTTCGGTGTCCTGCCGGTCCTCGCCGAGGCGGGCCACGCGCACGGCGTCTCCTCCCTGGAGATCGCCCGCGCCTCCCTGGTCGGCCAGCCGCTGCACATGTCCAGCCCGCTGGTGCCCGCCGTGTACGTCCTCGTCGGCATGGCCAAGGTCGAGTTCGGCGACCACACGCGGTTCGTGGTCAAGTGGGCCGCGCTGACATCGTTGGTGATCCTCGGGGCAGGAATCCTCTTCGGGATCATCTAGCCCAAAAGTTCGGGATCACCCAGCCCAAGAGACAGTCCAGTCGAGCCAGTCGAGGAGGAACCCGTCGTGAGGGCCGGTGGCAACCGTGGCTGGCTGCTCCGTCTCGTCGTCGCCTTCAGTTTCGCGCAGGGGGCGGTGTCGATGGCCCGGCCCGCCGTGTCCTACCGGGCCCTCGCGCTGGGCGCCGACGAGCGGGCGGTCGGCGTCATCGCCGGTGTGTACGCGCTGCTCCCGCTGTTCGCGGCCGTGCCGCTGGGGCGCCGTACCGACCACGGGCGGTGCGCGCCCCTGCTGCCCGTCGGCGTGATCCTGATCTCCGGCGGCTGCGCGCTCAGCGGACTGGCCAACTCCCTGGCGGCGATGGCCGCTTGGAGCGGGGCGATGGGCCTCGGCCATCTCTGCTTCGTGATCGGCGCCCAGTCGCTCGTGGCCCGGCAGTCCGCGCCGCACGAACAGGACCGCAACTTCGGCCACTTCACCATCGGCGCCTCGCTCGGCCAGCTCGTCGGACCCGTCCTCGCGGGCGCGGTCGTCGACGGCTCCGACCGGGCCGACAGCAGCGCGCTGGCCCTGCTGATCTCGGGCGCGCTCGGCGCGGTGGCGCTCACCTCGCTGTGGCGCATCGAACAGCAGGGCCGACAAGATGCCGCGGCCAAGTCCCCTACGGGGCAGGGCAGTCGGGTGCCGCTGGGGCGGATCCTGGGGACCCGGGGCGTTCCGGCGGGCATGTTCATCAGCCTGTCCGTGCTGTCCGCGACGGACATCCTGACCGCGTATCTGCCCGTGGTCGGCGACGCTCGTGGCATCGCGCCCGCGGTCGTCGGCGTCCTGCTGAGCCTGCGCGCGGCGGCCACCATCGCCTGCCGGCTGGTGCTCACCCCGCTGCTGCGGCTGCTCGGCCGTCCCGCGCTGCTCACCCTGACCTGCCTGGTGGCGGCCCTGACCTGCGCCGGGGTCGCGCTGCCGGTGCCGGTGTGGACGCTGGGGCTGCTGCTCGCGGTGCTCGGCTTCTGCCTCGGGGTCGGGCAGCCGCTGTCCATGACGACCGTCGTGCAGGCCGCGCCCGACGACGCCCGCTCCACCGCCCTCGCGCTGCGGCTGACCGGCAACCGGCTGGGCCAGGTCGCCGCGCCCGCCGGTGCGGGCCTGGTCGCCGGGGTCGCGGGGGTGGCGGCGCCGTTCGTGATGCTGGGCGCGCTGCTGCTGGTCTCCGCGGGGGTGGCGCTGCGGGCGCCGGGCCGGACGGGGCCGGAGGCGGGCCCGACGGCGGCGGGCGGCCGGGAGGCCGAGGCACCGCCGCCGAGCCGTTCCGCGGGGCGGCTCGCGTTGCGCCGTAAGGGCGACACCTGACGGTGTGTCGGGGCCAGGTGCCGGTAATCCTCCGTGGTGTGTGAAACAGAGTCAGACGAATCGCAATTTGTATGAAAATCGTCTGATTCGGAGGAGCCTGCATGTCCGCCTCGTCCCATCCCCGCCTCCCGCGCACCCCCCGCCCCGGCCGGGGCGCCCGCACGGCCCGTACGACCGCCCTCGCCGTCTTCACCACCGGTCTCGCCCTGGCCGGCGTACCGGCCGCCCACGCCGCACCCGGCGACAACGGCGACGTCAAGGTCCACGAGGTGGGCACGCTCTTCACCGACCAGCGCGACGAGCCGAAGGTGTGCCACTTCTACCTCGACGCCTTCAACTTCGACGTCGCGCAGTCCGTCACCTGGGACATCTCCACCCAGCCCGCGGTCACCGGCGGCGCGACCCTCTCCGGCGCCATCGCGCTCGCCTCCGGCACCGGTCACACGCTCCCGCTGTCGCTGCCCAACGGCCAGTACAAGCTCGTCTGGAAGATCACCGGCGGCAACGGCACCGGCAAGCAGAAGGTCTTCAAGGTCGACTGCCCGATCGGCACCCCGACCCCGCCCGGTGGCGGCCCCGGCGGTCCGGGCGGTGGCCCCGGCGGCCCCAACGGCGGCGTCCCCGCGGGCGGCGGCGGTCTCGCCCTGGATCAGAGTGCCGCCGGCCGGCCGGAGAGCGTCTCGCCACTCGCCGCGACGGCGGCCGTGGGCCTGGTCGTGGCCGGCGGGGTGGTCTACTTCCGGCTGCTGCGCCGCCGCCCCGATGGCGCGGCCTAATCGCTTCGCTGGAGGGGGCGGGGCGGGTCGTCGGCCGGCTGCGGCGCCGTCGAGACCGGTCGCGCAGTTCTCCGCGCCCCCGGGCCGTCCCCGCCCCGGGCGCCGCCGCAGGCCCTGGTACCGCACCCGCGCCTACCGCCTGGCCAGGACGATCGTCTGCACGGTCGTCCTGGTCACGGTCGGCGTGCGGTGCGGTGAGGGCGGCGGCC
>LJCV01000077.1 GCA_001298575.1 Actinobacteria bacterium OK074 | reverse complement strand
CGACCCCGCCCACCCCCCCCCCCCCCACCCCGCCCACGACGCCGCCCACTACCCCGCCCACGACGCCCCCCACGACTCCTCCCCAACTGCCGCACACCGGCAGCGAGGACATCATGGCGGCCTCCGCGACCAGCATCGCGCTGCTGGCGGGCGGTCTGGTCCTGTACCGCCGGGGCAGGGCGGCGGCACGCCGGTAGGACGGTGTCCACACCGCGGGAACGGGTGCCGCCAGGGCCGGCACCCGTCCCACGGAGAGGCCGACTCGCCTCTCCCGCAAGGCCGTTCAGCGCCGCGCCGGGGCCGGTGCCTCCCCGGGCAGCCGGCGTCCGGGCACCGTCGCCCCGGTCCGCAGCCGGCGCCGTACCCCGCGCACCAGCACCCCCGCGGTGAACGTCGCCCCGTGCACGAACCGCATCGCGGGGCCGAAGCCGCCCGCCGTCAGCAGGCCCGCCAGGAAGAGACCGGGCACCGAGGACTCGAACTCCCGGCCCACGGTGGGGGATCCGTCCGCCGAGACGGCCAGCGCCCCGCGTACGTCACCGGCGACCATGCCCAACCGCTCCCGGGTGGCCCGGAATCCGGTGGCCGCGATGACGTGGTCGGTCCGCAGGGTCGTCAACTGCCCGTCGGCGGAAGCCAGTTCCAGGCGTACGCCGTCCGAGGTCGCCTGTGCCGCCGTCACCTCGTGGCCCAGGCGCACCTCCACCGCGCGCTCCACCCGGTCGCGTACCCACCAGGCGCCCGCCGGGCCGAGGGCCGTGGCCGCGATGCGGGTGCGGGTCGGTTCCGGGAGGCGGCGGTAGAGGTTGGGGCGTTCGGAGTAGAACCAGTTGCGCCAGCCGGGGCCCAGACCGCTGTGCGGGGAGCGGGCCGCGCGCCACCAGGGGCGTTCCCACGGGGGCGGTACGTCGTTCCAGCCCAGTTCCGTTGCGCGGGCCAACACCCGTACGCGGGTGTCCTGTTCGGCGAGCAGGGCCGCGGTCTCCAGGGCCGCCTGGCCGCCGCCGATCACCGTCACGTCGCCGCCCCGGAACCGGTCCAGGTCGGCGTGGTGGCTGCTGTGGGTGACCGCGTCCGCGTCCAACTGCCGTAGCGCGGACGGGATTTCGACGAACGGCAGGACGCCGACGGCGAGCACGACCGTCCGGGCCCGCAGCGCCTCGCCGTCGGACAGGACCGCCTCGAAACCGCCGGGGCAGCGGGTCAGGTGGGTGAGCATGCGCTCGTCGACCTCGGGCACGGCGTTGCGGGCGAACCACAGGCCGTACTCGGCGAACATCTCCACCGGGATCGGCTCCCCGTGCCGGGCCTGTACGCCTTGGCCCGCGCAGTACCGGTCCAGCGTCCAACTCCCCTGCGGATCCGACAGGTTGGAGGCCCACGGCTCCGACTTCAGATACATCCCCCCGGGCATGTGGTCGCGCCAGGAGGCCATCGGACGGCCGAGGACGCGCAGGTTCAGCCCGGCGGCCGCGGCGTGGGAGGCGATGGACAGGCCGTAGGGGCCGGCCCCCACCACCAGCAGGTCGTACATCAGCAACTGCTCGCTTTCTCGTCGTTGATCTCGGGGTTGGTCTCGTCGCCGGTCCCGGCCGTGGCGTCCGCGGGCTCCCGCGGCCCGTCCGGCTGGCGTACGACGCGGATGTCCCCGGCCGGGGGCGGCGTCGGCGCCGTACGCGCGCGGGCCAGCAGGCGGCGGGTGACGTGGCGGGCCCACTGGGCCCACAGGGTCAGGCCCGGCAGCGGGTCGTCGGGGGCGTACCAGGCCAGTTCCCGGCCGCGCGGGGCCGGGCGCAGGGCGCTGAGCGGGGCGTAGTTCTCCACCACGAAGGTGCGGCCGGGGCGGGGCGCGGGGTCCGGGAGCCGCCGGTGGGTGAGGTCCAGGTGCAGGGCGCGGACGACGTCCAGGCCGGTGGCGTCGGTGAACAGCCGGAACTGGGCGCCGGGGCGCGGGTTGAAGTCCAGCAGGTGGTGTTCACCGCCCGCGCCGTCGCGCCGGAAGTCCAGGTCGAGGATGCCGCGGTAGCCGAGCGCGGTCACCAGCCGTTCGGCCAGTGCCCGTACCGCCGGGTCGGGCGCCCACTCGCCGACGGCGGTCAGTCCGGCGCCGCGCGGCCAGGCGAGCTGTTTGCGGCCGGTGCCGCCCGCGCGCAGGGTGCCGGTGCGGTCGGCGTACCCGTGGCAGAACCAGTCGCGGCCGGGCCCCGGCGGCAGGAACGCCTGGAGCAGCAGGCGGCTGCCCGCCTCGGTGCTGCGGCCGAAGAGTTCGCGGGCCTGCTGCGCGGAGCGGATCACGGCGGTGGAGCGCAGCCCGCTGCCGGGCGGCAGCAGCCAGGGGCGGGACCACTTGGCCACCACCGGCAGGCCGAGCCGCCGTACCGCCGCCGCGGCCTGGTCGGAGCTGTCCGGCAGCAGCGTCAGCGGGTGCGGCACGCCGATGCGGGCGCACAGTTCGGCCAGCTCCGCCTTGTCGGCCACCTGTTCGGGCAAGGTGCCCGGCTGCTCCGGAAGCAGATAACCGTACGAGAGTTCCTCGCGCATTCGGCCCACCGCGAGGGCGCTGGCGTCGTCGAGCGGGACGAGTACGGCCGGACGGGTGATGCGGGCGGCGACCCGGCGCAGGGTCTCGGCGACGGCCTCGGGGGTGGCGCCGGGCGGCGGCGGGGGATGCAGGGCGGTCACGAAACGCGAGCGGCGTACGGGAGTTGGGACGGCGTCGGCGACGACGTGCACCTCCACGCCGGCCCGGCCCAGCGAGCGGACGGCGCCCAGCGTTCCGTGGTGGAAGGGGTTCGGGTCGGTCCGCAGCAGGACGGCGGGAACCCGGAGATCGAGCAGCGACACGGCGTTTTCCTTCGGGCCTGTTCACCCGTGCGAGGGACTTGGGTGGAAACAGGCCGGGGACTCGGTTGGCGGAATGGGCATATGTATGACTGAGTGTCAGCCAGTAGGCGGTCGCATTTCCTTGGGAAAGCCCCGCCGGTAAGCGAAGAAGAAAAGACAGAAAGAGAAAGGAGCGGGCATGGCCGCACAACAGCAACGGCCCCGGGCAGCACGGCTGGCGATCGTCGCGGCCGCGGTGGTCGCGTCGGTCACCCTGGCCACCGGCCCGGGATACGCCGTGGTGCCGGGGGCGCGACCACTGGCCGACCCACCGGCCCCGACGGCGGTCGTCCCGGCCGCCCAGACCCCGGTTCTGGTACCGGCGGCCCAGAACCCGGTGGTCCAGAACCCGGCGGCCCAGGTCCCGGCCGGCGTCGAACCGGCCGTCCCGTCCCCGCTGCCGGCGACGCCGTCGGGGACCCCCGCTCCGGTGCCGCCCGCCGCGGGGCCGGTGCCCGCCTACGGCGCCTACCTCGACTACGGCGCCCGCGGGGTGGCCCGGATCGCCGAGCTGAGCAAGTGGCTGGGCGGCGCCGACCTGCGCGTCGGACACACGTATCTGCCCGGCGACCGGTGGAGCAACATCGAGGGCCCGCCCGGTTTCCTCGACGTGTGGGCGGACTGGCGGCGCGAGCGGGACGACCGGATGCTCGTCCTGAACGTGCCGATGATGGAGCGCAACGAGGACGGCGTCTCCGACTGGGAGGTCCGCTCGCTGCTGCGCCGGGGCGCGGCGGGCGAGTTCGACGGGCACTTCCGCAGACTCGCCCAGCGGCTGGTCGACCTGAAGGTGCCGGACACGGTGATCGTGCTCGGCTGGGAGATGAACGGCACCACGTACACCAGCCGTTGCGGGCCGGACCCGGAGAGCTGGAAGAAGTACTGGAACAGAATCGTCACCACCATGCGTTCGGTACCGGGCCAGAAATTCCGGTTCGACTTCACGCCGAACCGCGGTCGGGACGCCATTCCGTGGACCCAGTGCTATCCGGGCGACGCCACGGTCGACATCATCGGCATGGACTCCTACGACCAGCCGACCGGACTCTCATTCGACCAACAGATCAAGGAACCCCAGGGACTTCAGGACCACGTCGACTTCGCGAAGGCGCACGGGAAGCCGATCTCGTATCCGGAATGGGGCCTTTTCCGCAACGGCGACAACGCGACGTACATGAAGCGCATGCTCGAATGGATGGACGAGCACAAGCCGCTGTACAACACGCTCACCGACTACTGCCCGCACGGGGTGTGGCAGTGCGGTGAGAACCCCCGGGCGTCGGCGGTGTTCCGCTCGATGCTGTCGAGCCAGCTCGACCCGACGCCCGCGCCGACGACACCCACCGCCCCGGTCACGCCGGTGACCCCGACCCCGACTCCGACACCCACCCCGACGCCCAAGCCCACTCCGACCGTGCCCGTGCCTCCGCCCAACTGCTCGCCGCTGGACCTCGGCGACTGGGTCGAGTTCTGGCTCGGCGGCAAGCTGTGCGTCCGGCTCGACTGGTTCTCGCGCAACCGGTGAGTTCCCGGGGAGCGCGGTGGTGGTCCGGTCAGGTCCGGCCATCACCGCGCTCCTTCCAGCGCAGCAGCAGCGCCTTGCCCCGGCGACGCGCGGCCACGTCGCACGCGACCGCCGTCATCAGCGGGGCAGTGGCCCAACTCGCCAGCAGCAGCCGCTGGTTGACGACCGTCTCGGGGCGCCAGCGGTACTTGTACGGCTCGGCGCCGCGCAGCAGGCTCAGCACCTGCCGTTCGCGTACGCCCGGCTGGTCGGCGCAGGCGTGCAGCAGCATCGTCGCCACGTCCGCCTTGTGCTCGCGCAGCCGGGGATCGGCGCCGTAGAGGTAACCACCCGCCAGGCTCGGCGACATGAGCGTGACGTCCACGGCGACCACGGCCCCCTCCAGCTGGAACTCGGTGACGACGGCGTCCCCGGCGTCGACCATTCCGCCCACCGCCCGCACCAGGTGCTCACGGAACCGGGGCCGCAGGTGCTCGCTGGTCACCCGGCGGTCCTGCCACTGCAACCGGTGCAGATCCAGGAGGGTTTGGAGCGCGGCGCCGATCTCGTCGGGCGGTACCGCGCGGTGTTCGACGCCGAGCGCGTCCAGCTTGCGCAGCTTGGCCCGCACCCGCTGGGCACGCTGGGCGGGCAGCCGGCCGAGGAGTTCGTCGAGCGGGCGCGCGGGCAGCTCCAGGCACACCGAGTCGGGCACCCGGCGGCGCGGCCCGGACCACCGCTCGTACACCTGCTCCACGGCGGCGCCGGGCCGCACCTCGCGGAAGTCGATCAGCGCGGTGCGGGCGGCGGCGGCCAGGCCCTCGGTGAGTGCGGCGGCGGCGGGTGCGGCGTGCTCGTCGTCGAGGAGGACATCGCCGTAGTCGGAGATGGCGCCGCCAAGCGGCACCAGCGCGGGACCCGGCCGGTTGACCCTCATCAGCGGGGCGGCGGCGCGCAGTTGACCGCCGTCCCGCACGAGCACGACCCGCAGCCGCCCGGGTCTGCCGTACGACAGCCACCACGAGTGCAGCCAGGCGTGCGACTGGAAGGGGGTCGCGGACGGGCAACTGCGGTACAGCCGCGCCCAGTCGGTGGCCAGGGCGGCGAACTCGGCCTCCTCGGTGAGGAGTTCGACGGTGAGCGGTGCCGGGCTCGTGCTGGTGGCGGGCGCGTCGGCCCGTGCGGTGTCGCTCACAGCTTCCCGTGCAGGTCGGCGGAGGTGGCCGGGCCCGGTACGGAGGCCGCGCGGGCGGTCTCCTCCGGGCGGCGCGGGCGGACCAGCAGGACCAGCCCGGCGAGCAGACCGCCCGCGCTCGCGCCCACCAGGCCGGTCACCGTGGCGGGCGTCGAGGACGGCTCGGTGGGCCGAACCGCCCGGGAAAATTGCAGGAGTTCGACGTGGGTGTCGGCCTTCGTGTCGTTCGCGTGCCGGGTCAGCGAGCGGGCCACCGCGTTGGCCATGTCGGCCGCCGTGTCGCCGTGCGCGGAGGTGGCCGAGATGGCGACCATCGGCGCGTCCGGCGAGGTCGCCGTCTGCACGCTCTCGCGCAGCGTCCGCACCGGCACCCCGGCCCAGACCTGCGCGTCCCCGAGCACCGCGAGCTGCGTCGCGACCCGCCCGTACGCCTGCGCGAAGCCGTTCGCCGAGGCGGGGTCGGACTTGTCGGTCGGTACGGCGATGACGTAACTCGTGGCCGTGTACGTCGGCGTGCGCAGCGCCCCGTAGCCGCCGCCCACCGCCCCGCCGAGCAGGACCCCGGCCGCGAGCAGCGCCCACGGCGGGAGGGTGCGGGCCCGGCCGAGCAGTGAACTCTGCTGGCGCTGCGGGCGGGTTGGTGCCTCGGGGGTGGTGGCCAGGGGCGGGGTCGCGGTTGCTCTGTTCATGTGCGGGTTCCTGTCATCGGGAGGGCGTGGGGGTGTGCACGGTGGTGGCGGGAGCGGCGGACACGGCGGCCGCGTACACCTCCATGAGGCGGGCCGCGCTGCGCGTGATGCCGTAGTGGTGGGCCGCGTCCGGGGCGGTGCGGGGGCCGGGGCCCGCCTGGCGCAGCGCGGTGATCGCGGCGGCGAAGGACTCCGGGGTGCCCTCGATCCGTTCCGCGCCGGCGGCCGTCTCCGGGGGCAGGTCCTCGACGGCCGGGCAGGAGACGTAGCGGACCGGCAGCCCGGCGGCGAGGCCCTCGACGACCGCGAGGCCGAACGCCTCCTCGGGGCTCGGCGAGGCGAGCACGTCCATCGCGGCCGTCAGCGCGGGCAGGTCGGGCCCGGGGCTGTCGTCCGGCAGATACGGCCGCTCCCCGGCGAACAGCACCCGCTCGTGCACGCCCACCCGGTGCGCCCGACGCCGTAGCGTGGTCTCGGCGTTGCCGCCGCCGACCAGCAACAGCCAGACATCGTCGGGGAGTTGAGCGAGGGCGTCGATGAGGACGTCGAACCGCTTGCCCGCCGCCAGCCGCCCCACCCCGCCGACCACGAACGCCCCCTCGGGCAGCCCGAGTTGGTGCCGGGCACGGTCGCGCACCAGCGGGTCGAAGCGGAACCGGCCGAGGTCGATGCCGTTCGGGACGACCGCGATGCGCGGGTCCGGCACCCCCCAGCGGCGCAGCCGTTCGGCGACCGTGGGGGAGACCGCCACCGTCGTACGGCCCAGCCGTTCGCTCGCCAGGTACAGGGCGCGGACACCGGAGTTGAGCGGTCGTCCCTCCATCTGGGTGGCGCCCAGGGAGTGTTCGGTGGCGACCACCGCCCTCACCCCGGCGAGGCGGGCGGCGAGGCGGCCGTAGAGGTTGGCGCGGTAGAGGTGGGTGTGGACGAGGCCGTAGCCGCCCGCGCGGATCAGCCGGACCAGGCGGGGCAGGACGGCGAGGTCGCGGTTGCCGCCCATGCCGAGGTGGAAGACGCGGACGCCGTCGGCGCGCAGCCCGTCGGCGACGGCGCCCGGGTTGGTGAGCGTGACGACGTCGCAGTCGACGGGCAAGTGCCGCAGCAGCAGCCGTAGTTGCTGCTCGGCGCCACCGACCCCGAGGCCGGTGATGATGTGCAGGACTCTCGTGTCGCGCGGGAGCGGCATCGGTTGGTTCACACCCCTTCGGCGGCGCGGCGGCGGACCCGGTGCAGCCGGTGTTTGAGGAACAGCCGTACGGCGGTGTCGTTCTCGCCGATGTGCAGCCGGGGCAGGGCGTGCGGGCCGGTCAGGGGGCCGGGGTCGATGGCGCAGGCGTACCCGTAACCGGCGGCGCGGACGGCTTCGACGGCGCGGGCGTCGAGGGTGCCGTAGGGGTAGCAGAAGCCGGGCACCGGAGCGCCGGTCAACTCCGCGAGCACCGCCCGGCTTTCGGCGGTCTCGGCGCGCAGGGTCGCGTCGTCCGCGGCGGTCAGGTCCACGTGGGTCAGGCCGTGCGAGCCGATCTCGATGCCCTCGGTGGCGGCGGCCCGGCGGATGCCGTCCGCGTCCAGCAGCGGTCTGCGCGGGCCGAGCGGATCCCACGCGTTCTCCCCGCCGAGCCGGCCCGGCAGCACGAACAGCGTTGCCCCGAAGCCGTGTTGGCGCAGCAGCGGCATCGCGTTCGCGGTGAAGTCGGTGTAGCCGTCGTCGAAGGTGAGCCCCACCAGATCGCGGCCCTCGCCCCGGGCACGGGCGGCGACAGCGGAAACGGACATGCGGCAGCCTTCGGGTCGCGGAGCGGAGGACGGAGGCGAGCGGACCCGGCACGGGGATGCCGAACAGCCGGGCGAGCAGGAGGAAGACGGCGGTCACGGACGCGATCCCGACGGCCAGACCGAGCGACGGCGAACCGGTCCGGCTCGCGCACCACGCGCCCACCAACGCGGCAACCGCCGCCGCGCGCACGGGTTTTCCGATCTCGGTGACCACCGCGCGGGTCCGGATCGGCACACTGCGCGTCCCCATGCCGACCAGCAGGATGACGGCGCTGAGCGTGATCCCGACGGCGTTGGCGGCGGCGATGCCGAGAACCCCGAACGAGCCGACGCTCAGGGTGGCGATGCAGGAGGTGGTGACGACCCCGGTGGTGATCGCGAACAGCGGGTACCAGGTGGGCCGTCCGCCGGAGAAGTACGAGCGCACCAGCGCGCCCACCAGCGTCTGGCCGAGCAGCCCGAGCGCGTACACCCGCATCACGGTGGCGGTGGCGGCGGTGTCGTGCGCGGTGAACGCACCGCGCTGGAAGAGGAGTCGAACGGCCTCCGGGGCACACGCGATGACCACCGCGGTGCCCAGCAGCACCGTGCAGGACACCAGCGCGAGGTCCCGCTCCACCCGGGTGCGGGCCCGCTCCACGTCCCCCTCGGCGAGCGCCCGGGCCACCACCGGGAAGGTCACCGTGCACAGCATCAGCGACAGCGTCATCGGCATCTGGGCCACTTTTTGGGCGTAGTTGAGATGCGAGATGGCACCGGCGGGGAGGGAGGAGGCGAGGAACCGCTCGACGAGCACCTGGGACTGGCGGGTGAGTGCGAAGAGGAGGACGGGGGCGATGAGGGCCAGGTCCACGGGGCGGTGGGGTTCGGGGTCCGGGGTGAGTTCAAGTGGCTTGGGTGATGCGGCAGTTGGGGGCTCCTTGGCGGCACCGGTCTCCGAAGCCGCCGCCGTCCCCGAAGCCGCCGAGGCTCCCGAAGCCTTCGTGGCGGCCGGCGCCTTTACGGTGATCGCGGTGGCCGGGGCCTTCGCGGTGGCCGTCGCCCGAGCCCGTACCCCCCGCCGCCCCGCCCGCAACTCCCGCCACAGTGACGGAAGTTGCGTCAGCACCATCAGCACACCGCCGAACGCCACCCCCAGCGCCGCCGAGCGCACCCCCCAGTGCCCGCCGAGGGTGAACATCGCCGTGATGATGCCGACGTTGTACGCCACGTAGATCGCCGCCGGTGCCACGAACCGGCGGTGGGCGCGCAGGGCCGCGCTGCAGTAGCCCGCCAGGCCGAAGCTCAGGACGCAGGTGGAGGTCAACCGGGTGCAGTCGACGGCGAGTTGGGGGTCGGGCAGGCCGGGGGCGAGCGCCTCGACCAGGTAGGGCGCCCCGGCGATCAGCAGCGCGGACGCGGCGACGAACCCGAGGCAGAGGCGGGGCAGGGTGGTGCCGAGCAGCGCGCGTACGGGGTCGCCCTCGGCGCCGCGCGCCCGCCGGGCCACCGCCGCGCTGAACGCCGGGACCAGCACGAAGGCCAGCCCGTCCTCGATCAGCAGGGTCGCGGCGAACTCCGGCACGGTCCAGGCGACCAGGAAGGCGTCCGTTTCGCTCCCGGCCCCGAACAGCCGCGCCAGCGACTGGTCCCGGCCGAGCCCGAGCAGCGCACCGGCGAGCGACAGCACGACGGTGATGAGCGTGGCCTTGGCGAGGAACCGCCGTGTGGGGGGCGCGAGTTCGGGGGAGGAGGCGCCGTCGGGGGCGGCGGCCGTGCGCGCGGAGGGCACGGCCGCCTCCGGCGCCGGGGGCACCGCGGCGGCGGCGCGGGTCTCGTCGGGCGGGGTCACCGTCATCGCGCCACGGCCTCCTCGCGCGGTCGCACCGCGGGCGCCGGCACCCGGACCGCGACCTCGGCGGCGGAGGCCCGGTCGGCCAGCGCCCACCACGCCACCAGCCCGAAGCACACCGCGGTCAGCACGGTCGAGGGCCCGCCGATGTCGGCGTACACGAAGTCGACCAACTGCCAGACCAGCAGCCCGCAGGCGGCGAGCGCGCAGTCCAGCCCGGGGCCGTCGGCGGCGCGCCGGACCCGCACCAGCCCCCGCAGCCCGCACACCAGCAGCCCCAACCAGCTGCCGACCAGGGCGAGTACGCCGATCAGGCCCTGTTCGGCGAGGACCAGCAGGTACATGTTGTGCGGGGACAGCAGCGGCTGCTTGCGGAAGGCCGCGCCCGCGCCCTCCGTGTCGCTGCCCGAGGACAGCGCCAACGAGGCGTGGCCGTCGCGCTGTTCGGGAAAACCCTTCAGGCCGACGCCGGTCAGCGGATGGTCGCTCCACATGTCGACGGCCGCCGCCCACATCGTGTAGCGGTCGGTCACCGACTGGTCCGGCGCGTCCGTGACCTGGCCGATGCTGCTCAGCCGCTCCTGGAGCATGGCCGAGCCGACGCCGAGACCGCCGACGAGCACCACGCCCGCCGCGATCACCACCGCGAGCACCCGCACCGCCCGCCGCAGCCCGGCCAGCGCGAGTTGCGCCCCGCAGGCCACCGCGGTCGCGATCCAGGCGCCCCGGCTGAACGACACCGCCAGCGGCACGCACAGCGCCAGGGCGCAGGTCACGGCAACGGCCCGCTGCCGTCCGGCAGTCGAGCCGAGCGCCAGCCCCACCGCGCACACCAGGCCGAAGGCCACCACCGTCGCCATGCCCATCACGTCGGTGGCGCCGAAGGTGCCCACGGCCCGGATGTCCTCGCCCATGTACGAGGCACCCGTCCCGGTGGCGAACTGGTTGACGCCGATGCCGCCCTGCCACAGCGCGAGCCCCACCAACGCCCAGGCCAGCACCCGCAGATCGGCCCGGTCGCGGAGCAGCACCACCACGGACGCCGGGACCAGCACGAAGATCTGGAGGTAGCGGCCGAAGCCGGTGACACCCGCGCCCGCCGAGGCCGCCCCGGCCGCCGCCACCGCGAGTCCCACCACCGGCAGCGCCAGCACCGTGGCCGCCGTCCGGGTCAGGGGGCGCCGCCGCCGTCGTACGAGATGGAGCACGGCGTGGCCGACCAGCAGGCCGGAGGCGGCGTCGGCCGGGGTCGCGCCCCCGTCGCCGCCGGGGGCCACGGGCAGGGCGATCAGCGCGACCACCGCGAGGACGGGGAGCAAGGGGCCGTAGTCGTGCAGCAGTTGACGGACCGTCAGTCGTGGCATGGTCAGCTTCCCGTCGGGCGGACCAGCGCCGCGGCCGTGCGCAGCAGGATGCACACGTCCTGCCAGAGCGACCAGTCGTCGATGTACGCGTTGTCGAACCGGGCCCGGTCCTCGATGGAGGTGTCGCCGCGCAGCCCGTGCACCTGGGCGAGCCCCGTGATGCCGGTCCGCATCCGGTGGCGGGCCGCGTAGCCCGGGTAGGTCTGGCTGAACTTGCCCACGAAGTGCGGGCGTTCGGGGCGCGGGCCGACCAGGCTCATGTCGCCGCGCAGCACGTTCCAGAGCTGGAGCAGCTCGTCCAGCGAGGAGCGGCGCAAAAAGCGGCAGAAACGGCTCATCTCCTCCTCGCCCGCCACGCTCCAACGCGTCGCCGCCTCAAGGAGGTTGGCCGGCCGGTGGGTGCGGAACTTCAGCAAGGTGAACGGCCGCCCGTCCTTGCCGATCCGCTCCTGTCTGAAGACCACGCCACGCCCGCCGGTCAGCCGCAGCACGGTCGCGCACAGCAGCAGCAACGGGCTGACCAGGAGCAGCAGTACGGCGGCGACGGCGATGTCGAGCGCCCGCTTGGCGGCGCCCGCGAGGCCGTGGCGACGGCCACCGCGGTCCAGCCGCCGGCACGCGAACCCGGCGAGGCGTTCGACGCGTTCCCCGCGGGGTGCCGAACCGCCGCCGTACGAGGGCGAGTTGGTGTCCACCTCCCACAGGGCGCAGCCCGACTCGGCCAACGCCCGCAGCAGCGGGGCATGTTCGGTGCGCCGGGCGTCGCTGACCACCAGCACGGCCCGCACGGCGTTCTGGATGAGCGCGCGGTGCACCTCCTCGCCGGTGGTCAGCACCGGCGGCCCCTCGCCACCGCTCGCCGCCTGGCTGTCGACGATGCCCACCGGACGCAGCCCGCAGCGCGGGTCGCGCAGGAAGGCCGCGGACACCCTGCGGGCGGACTCCGCCGGGCCGACGACCAGGGCCGCGCCCGGATGCCGCAGCAGCGCCCGGCGGCGGTGGCGGTGCACCGCGCCCCGGCCCGCACAACTCACCGCCGCCTGCACGAGACAGCCGAGGACGAGGGCACGGACGGAGAGCGCGTGCGCCGGGGCGAACGCCGCTTCGAACGCACCGAGCGCACACCAGGTCGCCACGGTCCGGGCGCACAGGGCGGGCAGTTCGTCCAGCACGGCCGGTACGGCGGCGGGCCGGTACAGACCGCCGCGGGCGTTCAGGGTGAGCGCGGTGCACAGCAGTAACACCACGATCAGCGGGTGCCGTTGGGCCTGGGTGAGCACCAGGGTGGCGAGCAGCGCGGCGCAGCCGTCCACGGCGAGCAGCGGCAGCCGCGGGACACGCCGCACGGCGGCCGGCCGCCCGGCCGGGAACCTGAACCCGTCGGCGGCCCCCCGCTGCGGGACGACCGAGACGGACGAGAATCCGTACTCCCGCGGCTGCCCGCCGGGAGAGGGAACGGTGCTTTCCGCGCTCACGTGTGGATGGACTCCCTGTTCTCGGTGACGGCGCCTGCGGGTGCCTCGGCGGCCTCAACGGCCTCGGTGGTGGTGCCGGTGGCTTCAGCGGCCTTGGTGGTGGCCTCGGTGGTGGCGCCCGCGGCCTCGACGACGGAGGGCGGGGCGGGCGCGGGCACGACGGCTTCGGCGGGCCCGGGCCCGGTGGCCTCGGTGCTCAACCACCCACCCCCGCCCAGCAGTTCGCCGTACAGCTCGGTGACCGCCCGGGTCGCGCGGCCCACGTCGTGTGCGGTCAGGGCGTGGGCGCGGCACTCGGCGCCGAAGGCGTCGCGCGCGGCCGGGTCGAGCAGCAGTGCCGCGATCCGGTCCGCCAGCGGCTCCGGCCGCCCCACCGGTACCGGCGCCAACTCCGGTGCCCGCGGCGGCAGACACTCCCGCGCCCCGTCGACCTCCGTCAGGACGACCGCCCGGCCGCACGCCATCGCCTCCAGCGGGGCCAGCGCCATGCCCTCCCAGCGGGACGGCAGGACCACCAGGTCCGCGGCCTCGTACCAGGGGACGGCGTCGGGGGCGGCACCGGCGAACAGCACGCCCTCGGGGGCCGCCGCCCGCAGCCGCGCGGCCTCCGGGCCGTCCCCGACCAGGACCAGCCGGGCGTCCGGCACCCGCCGGACGACCGCGGGCCAGGCGTCGAGGAGCACGTCCTGGCCCTTCTGCCGGCACAGCCGCCCGACGCAGACGACCAGCGGGGCCGAGCCGGTACCGGACAAGGAAGAGAGTTGCGGCAGCGCCGCCCGGACCGCCCGCGCGTCCGGCGCCGGGCGGAACCGCGCCGTGTCCACCCCGTTCGGCACCACCGACCACGTGGCGCGCACTCCGGCGCGTACGCCCCGTTCGCGCTCCCCCTCGCTCACGCACACCACCCGGTCGGCCCAGCGCGCGCCCCACCGTTCCCAGCGCAGAGCCAGCGTCTCGGTGACCCCGCCGACCGCCTCGAAGGACCACGCGTGCGGCTGGAACACCGTCGGCACCCGCCCCCGCACCGCCAGCCGCCCGGCAAGACCGGCCTTCGCGCTGTGCGCGTGCACCAGGGCCGGCCGTACGGCGGCCAGCACGCGCCGCAGCCGTCGTACCTCCGAAAGGAGCGTCGGGCCGGGCGAGCGGGTGGCCTGCCAGTCCGCCACCTCGGCGCCCAACTCCCTCAGCCTGGAAGCCAGTTCACTGTCGGCCGGGCAGGCGACCGTGACGTGCAGCCCGGCCGCGAGCTGGGCCGCGGTCAGGTCCCGCACGACGCGGGCGACCCCGCCGTCCACCGGCTGGGTGATGTGCAGGACCCGCGGCCCCGGTTCGGTTGCTGGCAGGTGCATCGCGGTTCCTCGGTCACGACGGCGCCGGAGCGCGCGTCACTGCTTGGCGTCGACGGCGACGAAGAGCGCCCCGATCCAGGCCGCGTCCCGGTGCGAAACGAGCCGGAGTGCCAACTGGTCACCCCCGCCACGCACTGCTCTGTCCAGGTCGAACACGTCGGAGTCGTAGCCGAGCGTGTTGGTGTAGGAAGGTGTGCGCTGTGCCCGGGTGGTGCTGGCCGGCTCGCTGATCGTCGAATTCAGCACGTCGTCACGGGGGTTGGCGGCATCGGCGAGCGCGGTCGCCGGGCCCCGCCCCGCGGTTACGGTGAGTGAGTCGCCCGTACGGTCGCGGTCGCCGTTGTACGCGATCAAGCCCACGGTGCCGTGCGCAGTCTGAGGGATGGTCAGATCATGCAGTCGTAGGAGGAATTCACCCGGTGCGCCGGGCTTCACGAACGGCCGTTCGGTCCGGCCGCCGGGCGGGGCGAGCGCGTCGAATCCGTCCCACAGTTCGAGGTGGCGCAGCGGCTCGTCCGGGTGTTCGTACGCCACCACCAGCGTCCAGCCGCCCCAGGCCCCGGCCGCCGAACGGCCCATCGCCACGTTCACCTGAGCCACCGTGTACAGCCCCGAACCGCTGTCCCGCACCAGCCGCGTGACGTCCGCCGACGCCTGGTACGCGTCCGCGCCGAACGCCGTGCGGTGCCCGACCACGCTGTCCGCGAGCACCGCCTTGTACTGCCCGCCCGGCTCCGCGACCAGCACCCGGCCGTTGTCCTTCGGCGGCTTCTGCTCCCCGACGCGCAGGTTCCCGCCCCAGTACAGGCGCGCGTACGAAACGTGCGCCCCCTGCGGCACCCGGACCTCGGCGCGGCTGGAGTTGTAGGTGTTCGGGTCGGAGTCGACGTCGACGTAGAACATGTCGAAGTCCCCGTTGGCCGCCGCCCGGCCCCCGCGCACGACCTTGCCGTCCTGGGCCGACGAGCACCCCGGCGCCGTCGTACGGCAGGTGATCGAGGTGTTGGCCGCGCGCACGATGCCGCCGTGCCGCACCGCGCCGTAGCGCCGCGCGAAGGGGACCTGGTCCGCCTCGGCGGCGAGAGGCGCGGCGGCCGGGGTGACGGGCGGGGGAGCGGCGGCCGTCGCGGGGGTGCCGGGGGCGCAGAGCGCGGAGAGGGCGCAGGCGCACAACAGCGCGCGCCGCAGCAGGGGACCCGAGGAGTGACGCATGACCGGCGATGCCCTTTCGACGTACGGGAAGGGACGGGGGAGGGGGAGGGGGGGGACGGGGGAGATGGGGAAGGGGAAAGCGGGCGTGACGACGCGAATGCGGGCGGGAGTGGGGGTGCGGGCGGTGCGCCACTCTAGCCCGCTATCCCTATTTATTGGTGAATTGCCCATTGGTGTCGGAATTGTGAATTTCGGCGTTTTCGCCGGGCGTTCGGGCGCGCCGCCGGGCGTGCGCTCGGTACTTCACTCCATCGGACGCACAACCCCTGCGCGGCACGGGCGTTGATTCACGCGTCGGGCATTCCGCCCGGCTGTTGTGACAACTCAAGGAGCATTTCTCCATGTCGCGTATCGCGAAGGGCCTGGCCCTGACCTCCGTTGCCGCCGCGGCCGTGGCGGGCACCGCCGGTATCGCCGCCGCCGACAGCGACGCGCACGGCGCTGCCGCCCACTCCCCGGGCGTCGTGTCGGGCAACGTCATCCAGGTTCCGGTCCACGTTCCGGTCAACGTCTGCGGCAACTCCGTGGACGTCATCGGTCTGCTGAACCCCGCCTTCGGCAACACCTGCGTCAACGACTGACGTCGGCGCGGACCCTTCGACCGGCCGTCCTCCCCGTCCTGGGGAGGGCGGCCGGTTCGGTGTGTGCGGGGCCGGGGCCGCGGCGGCCGTTGCCCCGAATGGGCGGAGTGGGGTTACGGGGCCGGGCAGGGTGCCTCACCAGCGGTGACGTGTGTGATAGCGGCGCCTGGCGGCTACGTGCGGTGGCCGTCTGGTTGCAGGGCGCGAGGGGCGCTTTCACGGTGGGGACAGGCATCCGATGCCCACACGACCGTTCTCGAAGGGAACATCCATGCGTGCTCTGTCCGCACGGCGCCTCGCGTCCTCCGTACTCTGCGCCACGCTGCTGGCCGGGATCATCACACCGGCAGCCGTCGCCGCCGACCACGACTCGGCGCGTGGCCGCACCCACGCGGCGGCGCCGGTCCCGGGCGCGGACGCGCTCCTCGGCCAGGTCAAGGCCCTGGGCGACCTCGGCGGTGTGCTGACCCCCGTCACCGACCTGCTCAACGCCGTCCTCAAGGCGGACAACGGCCAACTCCCCGCCGCCGACGCGGACAAGCTCGGCCAGGCGGTCAAGGACGCCATCGCCAAGGTCTCCGCCGCGGCCCCGGCCGCCCCCGCGGTTCCGGCGGCCCCGTCGGTTCCGGCCGTGCCCGCGACGCCGAGCCTGCCGGCCACCCCGTCGCTGCCCGCGACCCCGTCGCTCCCGGCGACCCCGTCCCTCCCGGCCGCGCCGTCGCTGCCCGCGCTGCCGACGACCAAGTCCGGTGCGGCCGAGTCCGGCGTCGTCGAGGACGGCAAGGCGCCGCGCACCCTGGCCCGGGCGGACCTCGCGGGCGACGCGCTCACCGCGCTCCAGAAGGCGGTCGACACCCTGCTCGCGGCGGTCACCTCCGGGGACGCGAGCAAGGTGGTGCCCGCGGTCACGGGCGTGGTGACCGGCCTGGTCAACGTCCTGGTGGCCGTCGTCCTCGGCGGTGGCCTGCCCGCGGCGAACCTGCCGGGCCTGCCGGCGCTGCCCGCGCTGCCGACCGGTGCCCTGCCCGCGACCCCGGCCCTCCCGGCCACGCCGTCGCTCCCGGCGACCCCGTCGCTGCCCGCGACGCCGAGCCTGCCGGCGCTGCCCGTCGGCTGAGCCCGCGCCCGGCCGCAGTCGGCCGGGGCCGTGGCCGTTCGTGGCCGTGGCCGTTCGTGAGGCCGTCCGTATACCGCCGTCGCACCGACCGATCCCCCCCCGGCCGGTGCGGCGGCTTTTCTCGTCTCTTTTCTTTCTGTACGGCGAATGCGCGCCGTGTCTTATATGAGGCAGCGGATTGTATGAGAATGCGACGCGCCGTTCATTCGGGTGGGGTGCAGAAAGTTTCTGCGCGTGGGGTTTCCGTCGCCACCGGGGATCGTTAGGCCGGGCACAGTGAAAATCCCCTCTGGCGACGCGAGTTGCCGAAGAAAGGAACACGATGAAGTCCCTCAAGGCCGCTGCTGTCGTTGCCGGGTCCCTGGTCGTCGCCGGTGCCGCCGTGCCCGCCTTCGCCGCCGATGCCTCCAACCTCACCCCCACCAGCCTCAACGGCGCCCTGGAGACCATCACCAGCCAGCAGACGCTCGACGCGAGCCCCCTCCAGCACCAGTCGGACGCGCTCGACACCGAGAACAAGGGCTCGACGCTGAGCACGGTGAAGAACGCCGTGGGCGCCCTCAACCAGCAGGGTGGCGCCGGCCAGCTCCTCGGTGGGCTCCCCCTGGGCCACTGAACCGGCACACCCCCGGTTGTCGAGGGGCCGGTCCCGCGCGTACGACCGCGGGACCGGCCCCTCGCCGTTCGCCGTTCGTGGGAGCGCTGTCGCTGTGCGCCGTCGTACGCGCCCCGCGTGCGCGTCCCCCGTAAGGGTGGTCGGGTCCCCGGGGGTCGCCCGGTTGGGTGAGCGGGCGGCCGGCCGGGTTCCGGTGCGTCGATACGGTGCCGCGGTGACCTCAACCACCAGCGAAACGCGCCCCTTCCACGCCGCAGACCTCGGCACGCTCGTCGTGATGGCCTGGAGCGGTGAAGCCCCCGACGGCGACATGCCCTACCTCCTGGCCTACTCGCTCGGCGACGGCGAGGGCGGTCCCGAGGGCTCCTCGGCCGCGATCGAAGCGCTGCTGCGCAACAACGGCCTGAACATCGGCGAGGAGATCGTCGACGGTTCCCAGCACCCGAGCCTGCCCCTCACCCTCCTGGTCGAGGCGGGCCAGGCCGTCGTGAACATGCCCTACCTCAACGCCCAGTGCCCCGCCCCGCCGGAGTGGCTCGCCGCGGTCGGCGAGCGCGGCTTCGCCTACTTCCTGTTCGCCACCCGCGCCTGGCCCGAGGCCGAGCCGGGCAAGCCGGTCGAGCCGGAGGCCCTCGCCGCCTTCGCGGGCGACGCGGACACCCTCAACGGTGCGGCCCACGTACTGCTCCCGGCGCGCAGCCTGCGCGGCTGAGGGAAGCCGGCGGGGGCGGCCGGCTGCTGACGGCAGTCGTTTCGGCAAACGTCTCGGCAGTCGTTCCGGCAGTCGTATGACGCGTTCCTGGGCCCGTCCTATTAATGCGGCACTCGGGGGAATTGTGCGCTGAAGGCGTTCGCCGTCTCGTTACTCGGTACGCACGCACAGCCCCCGAATTCCGAAAAGGACCGTACCCGAGATGAAGTCGACCACCCGAGGAACCCTCGCCGCCGTCGTCACCTGTGTGGCGGCCGCGGCGGGCGCCGCCGCGACCCCGGCCGCCGCGGCCGGTACGGTCCCCGTGCCCGTCCCGCTGGACGGCGTGGAGAAGTCCCTCAACGTCCAACTCCCCAAGGTCGGCGGGGAGTTGCCGCTGCTCACGCCCGGAGTGCCGACCGGGCCGCAGTACGTCGAGGGGTGCATGGTGCCGGCGCACGCGCTGCCGCAGGTGCCGATCGGCGGCGCGCTGCCCGGCGCGAGCCTGCACGCGCCGCTCGCACACGTCCTCGGCCCGGGGTTCGACCACGTCGACGTGGACGCCCCCGCCTCCGACCTGCGCACGCTCACCCCGGGCGCGTCCGTGGACACCCCGCTGACCCTGCCCGACGCGGACCACATGGGCATGCCCGACCCGAAGCTGCCCCAGGCCGCCGTCCTCACGCCGCTGCTCCAGACGGTGCCGGGGGCGCTGCTGGAGGCGGGCGGGGGCGCATGACCCCGAGCAACTCAGAGTAACTACGGGTAACTCCATCGACTCCACGCGTACGTCCACGCCGTGCGGCCCGGGGCGGGTGACCGACCCCGGGCCGTGTCGTTCACAGGGTTCAGCCCAGGACGACCGAGGAGGCAGCGCGTGTTCGTGACCAGAGTGCCGGTGGACCCGTTCGGAGCGGGCGGCGGATCGCGGCGGGACCTGCTGCGCACGCTGCTCGCGGCGGCGGGGGTGGCGGCCGTGGCCTCGGCGGTGGCCGCCGCCCGGGGCCACGGCCGCCAACAGCCGTCCCGCGAGGGCGAGTTCAGCGAGGTCTACCGCGGTCGCCGGATCCGGGGGGTACGGGTGGCGGCCGGGGCCCCGTGGCAAGTCACCGTCGACGAACGGCCGTTGCACCTGATGCGCCGTGCGGACGGCAGCTGGCTGTCCATGGTCGACCACTACCAGTCGTACCCGACCCCGCTCGCCGCCGCCCGTGGCGCGGTCGACGAACTCGCCCCGTCGCAGCACCTGTTGGACATGCACCCGGCGGGCAGGCCGGGCATGGACCCGGACATGGACATGGGGGGCCACCGTGGCGCCGTACACGCGTAAGAACGTCACCGCGCTGACCCGCACCGAGCGGCGGCGGTTCGTGGACGCGCTGCTCCAGGTCAAACTCCGGGGCGAGTACGACGAATTCGTCCGCGTCCACATCGACCACTACGTGGCGGACGGCGACACCGGGCTGCGCACCGCCCACATGACGCCCTCCTTCCTGCCCTGGCACCGGCAGTTCGTGCTCGACCTGGAACGGGCGCTGCGCCGCGTGGACGACTCGGTGACCGTGCCGTACTGGGACTGGACCCGTGACCGTAGTACCAGGTCGACGCCGTGGGGCGAGGATCTGCTCGGCGGCGACGGGCGCGCCTCCGACCACCGGGTGACCACCGGGCCGTTCGCGTACGCCACCGGGAACTGGACCATCCGCGAGAGCGTCACCGACGCCGACTACCTCATGCGGGAGTTCGGCCGCCCCCAGGCCCCGATCGCGCTGCCCACCGCCGCCGACCTCGACGACGCCCTGAGCGAGCGGACCTACGACGTCGCGCCCTGGGACTCGACGTCCACGAAGGGGTTCCGCAACAAGCTGGAGGGCTGGGGGACCGGCGCGGGCAGCGCGTCCTGGCGCACCCACAACCGGGTGCACCGCTGGGTCGGCGGGCACATGCTCGGCGGCGCCTCCGTCAACGACCCGGTCTTCTTCCTCCACCACGCCTTCGTCGACCTCCAGTGGACCCGCTGGCAGCAACGGCACGCGGGCGCCCGCTACGTGCCCGCCCGCGCACTGGGCCCCGGCGACGCGCAGCGCGGCCGGGTGGTGTCCCGCAACGAGCGGCTGCCGCCGTGGGACGTGACACCGGCTCAGCTGGAGGACGTCAGCGACATCTACCGTTACGCGTAACGGCGGTTGGGCTCCGGCGCGCACGACGAGGCCCCCGGCGGTCGGATACCGCCGGGGGCCTTCGGGTGTCGCTGTTCAGCCGCGCCGCGGCCGAACCGCCGCTCGGCTCGGGTTACTTGCCGTAGCCGTAGCCGCCGTGCTGCGGGCCGGGGTGGCCCTTGACGCCGTCGCCACCGTTGACGCAGGTGTTGCCGAAGGCGGGGTTCAGCAGACCGATGACGTTGATCGTGTTCCCGCACACGTTGACCGGGACGTTCACGGGGACCTGGATGACGTTGCCCGAGATGACGCCGGGCGACTCGACGGCGGTGCCCTGGGCGCCCGCGTCCGCCATGGCCAGACCGGCCCCGCCGAGCACCACGGCGCCCGTGCCGAGAGCGACGACGGTTGCCTTCGCGATGCGAGACATCACGTTCTCCTTAAGGTTCGACAAGTGCCCGGCCCCACCGGGGCCAAGCTGTTTTCCCGTGCGGCGACACGACCGCCTCCGCACTTCCCCTACAACGCGCCCGCGCATCCCGGGTCACGGCGTTCCCGGCGGTATCACCCCTTCCGAACAGGGCTTTGAGCCGACGAGGGCGGGGGAGGGGCGCGGATGGGGTACGGATGCGGGCATAGCCGGGCAATCCGCGGCGCCGCCCGCCCGGAAAATCGCTTTCGTGTCCGGCGGGTCCGGCCTAGCCTCCCCATATGGCTGACAACGCTGACCCGGCCCGCGCGGCCGACCCGGCTTCGACTTCGACCGCCGCTTCCGGCGACCCCCGCACCGCTTCCGGCGACCCCCTCACCCGCCTCCTCGCCGACGAGACCCGCGTGCGCGCCTTCGCCGCCGTCGCGCTGGGCGCCGACACGCCCGCCAAGGTGCGGGAGATGGCCGGTGTCTCCGTGAAGGAGGCCGTCACGGCGCTGCGCCGGCTGGAGGAGAACGGGCTGATCACGGACGACGCCACCGGACTGAGCGTCGCCTACGACCGGTTCCGGCAGCAGGCGCGGACCAGGCGCGAGACGGCGCCGCCCCCGCCGTCGTACGGCTCCGGGGACGAGCGGACCGAGGCGGTGCTGCGGACCTTCGTGCGGGACGGGCAACTGCTGCGGCTGCCGGCCCAGTGGGAGCGCAAGCTGATCGTGCTCAAGCACATCGCGGAGCGCACCTTCGAGCCGGGCGTCGAGTACCCGGAACGCGCGGTCAACCAGAAGCTGCGCGCGTGGTGCGACGACACCCCGGTCGACCATGTGACGCTACGGCGGTACCTGGTCGACCTGCTGTTCCTGAAGCGGCAGTACGGGGTGTACCGGGCGCTGCCGCAGGCGTCGTAGCCCGTCCTTGCGGGGCAACTCCCTTGCGGTTCAGCCCAGTTCGCGGACGGGTCGGCCCGCGAGGTACGCCTCGATGTCCTGCACCGCGTGCGTGTAGTACGTGGCGTAGTTGGACTGGGAGACATAGCCGAGGTGCGGGGTGGCCAGCAGGCGCGGGGCGGTGCGCATCGGGTGGTCGGCGGGGAGGGGCTCCACGTCGAAGACGTCGACGCCCGCGCCCGCGATCCGCTCCTCGTGCAGCGCGGCGAGCAGGGCGTCCTGGTCGACGATGGCCGCGCGGGAGGTGTTGACGAGGTACGCCGTCGGCTTCAGCAGGGCGAGTTCGGCGGGGCCGAGCAGGCCGCGGGTGCGGTCGCTGAGCGCCAGGTGGACCGAGACGAAGTCGCTGCCGGTCAGCAACTCCTCCTTGGACGCGGCGAGTTCGACACCGACCTCGTCCGTGCGCTCCTTGGTGAGGTGTCGGCTCCAGGCGGTGACCCGCATCCCGAACGCGAGCCCGACCCTGGCGACTTGGCTGCCGATGCGGCCAAGCCCCAGCAGGCCGAGGTTCCTTCCGTGCAGGTCGGCGCCGACGGTGGACTGCCAGGGGCCGCCCGTACGGAGGTTGCCGGTCTCGGTGACCAGACCGCGGGCCAGGCCCAGCAGCAGCGCCCAGGTCAGTTCGACGGGCGGGGTGAGGGAACTGGCGGTGCCGCACACGGTGACGCCGTTCGCCTTCGCGGTCGCGTAGTCGATGACCGAGTTGCGCATCCCGGAGGCGATCAGCAGCCGCAGCCGGGGCAGCCGGTCCAGCAGCGAGCCGGGGAAGGGCACCCGCTCCCGCAGGGTGACGACGATGTCGAACTCCGCGAGTGCGGCGGCGAGTTGGTCCTCGTCGGCGAAGTGCTCGGCGAAGGACACCACCTCGACGGTGTCCGCGACCGGCGACCAGTCGGCCGCGGTGGTCGCGACGGCCTGGAAATCGTCCAGCACAGCACAGCGAAGCCGCACGTCCATCCCCTTTCGTGAACTCTCGCGCACCCTACCCGAGGGCCCCCGGCCACCCGCCGCACCCGCCCCGTGGCTACCGGCGGTGCCCCCCGAAGCCGTCGGAGGCATACGGGCCGTCCGGACCTTCCGGGTCGTCGGGTTCGAGGCCCGCCAGGCGCAGCAGCAGGGACTTGACCTCGGTGGCGGCGTACTCGGGGCGCGCCTGGGCGGCGTTCGAGCACACCAGGACCGGGCCGTGCGCGGGGTCGTCGGGCAGGCGGCCGTAGCTGCCGCGAATGCCGGTCGGGGCCAGCGGCACGGTCTCCATGCGGTAGCGGAACCCGAGCTTCTTGCGGGCCAGTTGACCCAGGACGCGGGCGCGCATCCACGGGACGGAGCTGTCGTAGAGCAGCTCGGCGGGGTCGTAGCCGGGCTTGTGCTGGAGGTCGATCTGGCGGGCGAAGTCCGGGGCGCGGGCGTCGCACATCCAGTAGTAGTACGTGAACCAGGAGTCCGGGCAGGCCACGGCGACCAGTTCACCGGAGCGCTCGTGGTCGAGGCCGTACGCCTTCTTCTCCGCCTCGCCCAACACCTGTGACACACCGTCGAGTTCGGCGAGGATCTTCGCCGTGCGCGGGATGTCGGCGGGGTCGCGGACGTACACGTGGGCGAGTTGGTGGTCGGCGACCGCGAAGGCGCGCGAGGTCCACGGGTCCAGGTACTCCATGGCGTCCTGGCGGTAGACCTCCAGGAGTCCGGCGCGGCGCAGCACCCGGTTGATGTCGACGGGCCGGGACACCGGCGTGATGCCGAACGGGCTCAGGGCCACCACCGTGGCACCGGCGCGCAGCCAGTGGTCGAGATAGGGCCGCAGGACCGCGTCGAGACGGCGGGCGACCCGGATGGTCTGGCGCGAGTCGGGGCCCGACTTCTGCGGCTCGTAGGCGAGTTGGGGGGCGACGACCAGGGTCAGGTCCGGGCTGTGCTCGTCGAATATCTTGCGGGCGGCGGCCAGGTTCCACTGCGTGAGCGGCATCCCGGCCTCCGGTCCCCACATGTTGTGCAGCGGGAACGGGCCCAGCCTGCTGGCCAGTTCGTCGTACAGGTACGGCGGGTAGGTGTAACAGCCGGTCTCCCGGCGGCCGTCGGCGTAGTAGACGGGCCGGGGGGCCACGGTCAGGTCGACGTCGGAGCCCAGCGCGTACCACCAGCAGATGTTGGCGACCTTGTAGGAGGGGACCTGGCGGCGGGCCGTCTGCCAGATCCGTTCGCCGTCGATGAGACCGTGGTGCTGCTGCCAGAAGCGCACTTCGCCGAGTTCGCGAAAGTACCAGCCGTTGCCCACGATGCCGTGCCCGGAGGGGAGTTCACCGGTCAGGAAGGTGGCCTGGGCGGTGGGCGTGGCCGGGGGCAGGGTGGCCCCGAGCCGGGCCCGGAAACCGCGCTCGCCGAGGGCGGACAGGGCGGGCATGTGCTTCAGCAGGGCCGGGGTCAGCCCGGTGATGTCGAGGACGACGAGACGGTTGGTACGGGGAGTGTGGGGGGTGGTCACGCGTGCTCCTCCTTGAGCCTGGGGTGGGCCAACCGGCGCTGGATCTTGGGGTGTTGGTGCAGTTGCCGGTGGTGGCGCACGGGTCAGACCCCGGTTGGGTGCGCCGGACGCACCGGCGGTACGGCGGAGCGGCGGGCAGCCGTACGCAGCGGCTGGGCGGTGGCGAACGCGGCGAGCGCGCGGGCGGCGGCCCGACGGCGGCCGGCGACCGGCGACTGCGTCTCGGCGGCGAGCCGGGCGGTGGCCGGGCCCGGGAAGGCGCGCACCACGGGCCAGACGTCCTCGGGCACGTCCTGCCCCGCGGCGACCAGCTCGTACGCGAAGTCGACCAGCATCAGAGCGAGTTCGGCGTCGGCCCGCTCGGCGAGCGAGGCGATGTGGTCCAACGGGACGCCGTGCCGCGCACAGTCGACCACGGCCCGGCGGTACTCGTCGTCCGGCAGATGCGCCGCCGCGCTCGGCCCGAGGGCGGCGGTTATCAGCTCGGGGTCACCGGAGCGGAGCGCTTCGCGGAGGACGAGGAGGGGCGGGAGGAGAGGGGACGCCGGGGAGGGGGTGGGAGCAGCCTGGGGGATGTGCATGGTGGCTCTTTCGGCGGGCGGGGCGACGGGCCTCGGGCGATTTCGGTCCACTGTCGTGGCCACGCGCGGAGGGGCGTTTGCGCGCGGTTCGAGGGGCTAGGGTTCGACAGGGCCGATGATCATTTGAAATTTCACTTACTTGGGTGTAATAGCGAATTGTCGTGGTTGGGGGTGCGGGGTGAGTGGCTTTGAGGTTGACCTGTGGTGAAGGGCTGGTGTCCACGGGCCCGGCTGCGGCTGGGGGGAGTAATCCGCGGCCGGGCCCGGGACCGCCCCGGATTCCGTCCCCACGGGTCCGGGGCGCGAGGCCGCCGCCGTTGTTCGGCGACCTCGGTCTGGGGGGTCTTTGGTGGTATTCGGGCAGTCTTGGTGGAGGCGGGATGGGGGTGCTGCACTTCGGCTTGCTTGAGTCAGGCAACCATATTCGGGTTACTTGAGTCAAGCAAGTTTGATGGGGTGATGGTGGGGTTGGCGTTTGTGAACGGTTGAGTGACGGCGCCGGGGCGGGCTCGGGCCGCGTGGATCCGGTCCACCAGGATGTCGATGACCAGCGGTGTGCGCGGGCCGTAGCCGAGCGGGATGACGTCCGGGGCGGCGGTGACCAGGGCCTCGCTGGTGAGCGGGGTGAACGGCCGGTCGAGCCCGGCCTCCTTGCCCGCGTCCACCGCGCCCGCGGCCTCGATCGGCGAGTCCGCGCCGGAGCCCCTGCCGCCGATCAGGTAGACCGCCGCGCTGCCGCGCAGGTGGAGGAAGGCGACCTTCGGCCTGCTGCCGGCGGGCACGGCCGCGCGGGCGGCGGTGAGTTCCTCGCTCATCCGCCGGTTGAGCGCCTTGCCCGCGGCCGGGACGGCGAGGGCCTCGGCGACGCGGGTGGTGCGGGTGGTCGTGTCGGCCGGCTTGGTGGCCGGGTCGAGGACGACCGCGGGGACGGGGAGGGCGCGGGACGCGTCCGTGACGGTGGCCCGGTGGCCGTCGGAGGAGTCGACGGTGACGGGGAACTGTGGCGTGGGTGTTTTCCCCGCGAGCGGTATGACGGTGTTCGCGGCCAGCTGCTTCTCGGCCGCGGCGGCGCGGGCGCTCGCGGAGGTGGGGGTGGGGGTCGCGGCGGAGCCGGCGGTGGTGGAGGAGTCGGTGCAGGCGGCGGTCGGGAGTGTGAGGGTGATGAGCAGGGCTGTTGTGGCCCCTCGTCGACGGAGGGCCCGCCGGGGGTCGGGTCTCCGGTGGGGGGCTCCCGGGCATACGCATTGCTTCCCCTTTCCTTTCTCCTGGCGCGCAGTTGACCAATAATTTAGGTTAGCCTTCCCTTAGTTGTGTCGGATGGGGGTGTTCCGTGATTACGGCAAGATGCCTGCGCGGCGGTCGCGCAGGACGGCGGGACGGCGTTGCCGCGCGAGGTGACCGGCGGATACGCGAGCTGGAGCACCGAGACGGCCGAACTCACCCGCCACGACGTGGCGTTGACCCCGGGGCGGCCCGCCGTATGGGGGGGCGGCGGACCGCACCTGGTTCCCGGCCACCGGCGGCGGTACGGACCCCGAAACCGGCGGCGCGGCCGTCGAGTTGGACGGCACCGCCCGCCTCGCCGAACCCGCCGACGCGGCCCACCCCCTCGTCCTCCACGCCCTGCGGCTGGAGTTGGACGGCGGCACGGGCACCCTCCGCGTCCGTACCGAACTCGACGGCAGTGCGCGGGAATTGGCCCTGGCCGAGCTGGACACGGCGGACGGCGCCGCCCCCGTCGTACGGGCGAGCGGGGTGACCTGGACCGGGCTGCGGGCGTCCCTCGCGGATGCGGGGGCGCGGCTGTTGTCCGGGTGGAGCGGGGAGTCGTTCGCGGTGGGGGAGGGGCTTGGGGAGTTGGATCTGACCGTGGGTACGGGTACCGGCTCGGGTGCGATGGGCGGTGGATCCGCCGAGGGGGCCGAGGTCTCGGGGGCGCCCGCCGCGGACGCGGACGCGGACATGGAGGCGACCGAGTCGGAGGGGACCCAGGCCCAGGGCCCGGCCGAGGAGGAACCCGCGGCCTCCGCGCCGCTCTCCGCCGCCGTCGCGCACCCGGCCCTCACCGCCGGTGGTGAGCGACAGGTCACCGGCGAGGGGTTCCAGGCGGGTGACGTCGCGCTCGTCGCGATCGACGGGGACAACCGGTACCAGGCGGTGGCCGATGCCGAGGGGTGGGTCGTGCGGGCTTTTCCTGTGTGTGGCACGGCGGTTGAGGGTGGGCATGTCGTCGAGCTGCACTTCGTCGAGGGGAAACCGGGGGAGGGAGGCGTCGCGCGGTTCGGGGTCCGGGCCGTGAGCTGACGGCCGCGTCGGCGGGAGCGGCGCATCGAGGGGTGGGGAGTGGGGGGCGAGGCGCGGGTCCGTGGGGGCCCGCCCTTCGACGTGCCCAAATCCCTTGCGGGCAGCGGTAGTTGGGGTTCCTTGCCGTGTGTTGGTGAGCCGTTGACAAGTGGCTGGAAGTCGTATTTAGGTTTGCCTTACCTAAGTTGAAGCTGTTGACCAGGAAAGGTCCTCCCCACGCCATGAGCGACTCCAAGAGACTCGTCCGCACCGCCGCCCGCGCCTCCCTCGCCGTCGTCGCGACCACCGCGCTGACGCTGGGACTTGCCGGTTCCGCGTCGGCCGCGACCGCGACCCGGACCGTCACCGACTCCGGTACCGCCTACAACCTGTCGCTGACCTCGCCGGACACCGCCGCCGCGGCCGGTCAGGTCGTCACCGTCTCCGGGTCCGGTTACAACACGGGCCAGGGCATCTACGTCGGGCTGTGCGTGGTGACCGGGACCGCGGGTTCCGCGAAGCCGACGCCGTGTCTCGGCGGGCAGGACGAGACCGGCTCGACCGGGGCCTCGCACTGGGTGTCCAACCTCGGTGGCGGCACCGTCGCGAACAGCTCGGCCTTCGGCACCGGGGGCAGCTTCAGCGTGCAGATCTACGTGAAGGCCACGCTCGACGGCGGGCAGGTCTGCGGCGAGGACGTCACCTGCGCGGTGGTCACCCGCGCCGACCACACCGACACCAACGACCGCAACTACGACGTGCACGTGCCGATCACCTTCCAGTGAGCGGTAGTTGACCGACCGTCAGGCCGGGTCCCGCAACGCCGTGTTGCCGGGGCCCGGCTCCCGGTGTCCCCAGGGGGTGCCGAACACCCGAACCCCGCCCGAGAGTTGTCCGAGAGCTGAGGAACTCCCCATGAAATCCACGGAAGTCGCCGTGCCGCGGCGCAGACGCCCGGCGGCCCTCCTCGGCGCCGCCGTCCTCGTGGCCGTCTCCGCCGCCGTGGGCTCCGTCGCCGTCGGGACGGCCGCGCGGGCCGCCGACACGCCGCGGACCGCGCTCGGCAAGGACGGGCAGAAGCTCACCGTGTCGGCCTCCGCGAACCTCGACCCCGACGGCGACACGCTCCGCGTCACCGGCTCCGGCTACGACGCCACCAAGGGCATCTACGTCGCGCTGTGCAAGGACAACGGCGACAACCGCATCCCCACCCCCTGCCTCGGCGGCGCCGACCAGACCGGTGCGGGCAGCGCCTCGCGGTGGATCGTCCCGCCCGGCGACCCCAACGAGGGGGAACTCGCGAGCAGTTACGGCGACGGCGGCACCTTCGACGTGGAGATCGCGGTCAAGTCCAAGGACAGCGGCCTGGATTGCACCGCGGTCGCCTGCTCGGTCGTCACCCGCGTCGACCACCGGGCGGCCGGCGACCGTTCCCAGGACGTCCGCATCCCCGTCACCTTCGAGGGCCAGGACCCCGGCGGCGGGGACGACGGCGGCGACGGCGTGGACGTGCCCGCGGGTACGGTCGGTTACCTGCCGACGGCCCAATTCACCGACGCGGGCAAGCCGTTGGACGTCCTCGTGCACCCCGACTCCGGGAAGCTCTACGTCGGCGCCGACAACATCGCCGACACCGCCGACGTCAACGAGCAGGGCCTGTACGTCCTCGACGCCGCCGACGGCACCGTGCGCAGTCACATCACCCAAGCCCCGGGCTCCGCCGGGGCGTTGGCCTCCCGCCGGGCCGCGCAGATCGTCGCGCCGCTGGCCGGGGACGGGGTCGTCTTCCACTACCCGCTGCGCGGCATCGGCACCGCCAAGGACGGCGACACCGTCGCGCAGGGCGCCTGGCTGGCGGGCGCGACCGTCACCGAGGCCGGTCCGGGACCGGCCGCGGGCACCGTCCTGGTCCAGCAGGGGGCCACGCTGTCCGTGGTCGAGACCGCCACCGGCGCCGTCAAGGACACCGCGACGCTCGACGGCGGCACCCGGCTCGGCGTGGACACCGCCCGCGCCACCGCCTGGTCCGGCTCCTCCGGCGGACTGCTCAGCCGCGTCGACACCGGCACCCTGGACGTCACCGCCAGCGCCCAACTCCCCGCCGGGAGCCTGTGGTTCGTCACCGTCGACCTCGCGACCGGGAACGTCTGGGCGGGCGTCGAGAACTCCGTCCTCGTCTACGACAAGGACGCCAAGCTGCTGAAGACCGTCGAGGGCGCCGACCGGGCGGTCGACGCCGCGATCGACACCGCCACCGGCCGCGCCTTCGTCGTCCGGCAGGACAGCGGCGACACCAGCAACGGCGGTGACAACGACGGCTCGTTGGGCGTCTACGACACCACGACCTTCGAGCCGGCCGCCGAGGCCACCGAACTCCCGGGCAACCAGGGCCAGTTGGGCAACGCCACCATCGCCGTCGCACCCGGCGGCGGCACCGTCTACGTCACCAGCCCGGCCGAGGGCAAGGTCACCAAGCTGGACCGGCGGATGTCCCCGAAGGTCGTCCAGTCCCCGACGGACCAGTCGGTCGCCCCCGGTGACCAGGTCACCTTCGTCGCGGCGGCCGAGGGCGCCCCCGAACCCACCGTCCGCTGGCAGGTCAGCCCCGACGGCGGCCAGACCTGGTCGGCGGTCGAGGGCGCGACCGCGCAGACGTACTCCTTCACCGCGAAGGCCGCGCAGGACGGCTACGAGTACCGCGCCGAGTTCACCAACTCGGCCGGGACGACCCGGACTTCACCCATCACCCTGACGGTGACGGCGGCGGGCGGCGATACCGGAGGCAGTACCGGCGGCGGCACCGGCGAGGAGAGCGGCGAGCCCTCCGGCACCAGGACCGGCACCGGCGGCGCGGGGCAGAAGCTCACCGTCACCCCCGTCAACAACCTCGCCACCGAGGGCCAGACCCTCACCGTCACCGGCTCCGGCTACGACACCGACAAGGGCATCTACGTCGCCCTGTGCGTCGACAACGGCGACGGCGAACTCCCCACGCCCTGTGTCGGCGGCGTCGACATGACCGGCACCTCGCACTCCTCCGCCTGGATCTCCTCCAACCCGCCCGACTACGGCGCGGAGTTGGCCGTCCCCTACGGCGAAGGCGGCACGTTCGAGGTCGAGTTGACCGTCGACGCGAAGGACGAGTACACCGACTGCTCCGAGTCGACCTGCGTCCTGGCCACGCGCACCGACCACACGCTCTCGGGCGACCGCTCGCAGGACGTCAAGGTGCCGGTGAGCTTCGTCGGGCAGGATCCGGTGGACACGGACGACGATCCGGGGACGCCGGACGACTCCGGTACCTCGGGCGGCTCGGGCAACTCCGGTACCTCCGGCGGGAGTTCGACGGCCGGCGGCGCCGCCACGACCGGCGGGTCCGGTACGAGTGCCACAGGCTCCTCCTCCGGTGGCAGCCTCGCTTCGACCGGTGCGACCGTCGGGGCGGTGGCCGCACTGGCGGTGTTGCTCACGGTGGCCGGGCTGGTCGTACACCGGCGGGCTCGGGCCGTTGGGGCGGAGGGCTGACCCGGAGTCGTAGGCAGTCGTCCATGGGAGAAGGGCGCCCCGTCGATCGCGGGGCGCCCTTCGGCGTCGTAACGCGGTGCCGGACGTCAACGGCCCCCGTGGCGCGTGCCCCTGGTCGACGCGCGGACGGAGAGCACGCCGACGTGTTCGACGGCCTCCTGGCGGGTGCGGGCCGGTTCGGGGAAGGGGAGGCGGACGTCGTGGTGCGTGCGGTCGGTGTGTTCGAGGCGCAGGACGAGGCCGTACCGGTCCAGGCGCAGCGCGTGCACGGTGTCGTCGGCGCGCGGCAGTCCGGGCGGGGCGAGCCGGGCCAGCGAGGCGACGGTCTGGTCGCGGGTGGCGTCGAGCAGCATCAGCAACTCGGCCTCGCACGCGGTCAGCGGGTCGGGCAGGGCGGCGGTGAACTCGGCGCCGTCCAGGTGGGTCGTGCCCTCGGCGGCGGTCGCCAGCGCGGCGTGCGTGGTGCGGAAGACCAGGCGGCCGGTCTTGCCGTACGGCGTCAGCCTGCCGCCCAGGGCCAGGCGGGCGCGGACCCGGTCCCGTACGGGTACGGGGGCGATGTCGGTCAGTTCGACCACTGCGGGGAGGCCGTCGCTTGCCGTCAGGCGGAGTTCGTGGGTGAGGTGGTCGCCCGGGGGGTCCTCCAGGACGAGGTTGCCCGTGTCGTCCGCGGTGTGCAGGCCGAGGAGTTCGATGCAGTGGGCCGGGGTGGTGACAGTTAGGGAGGTCGCTCCGGCGAGGATGGTGCGGGCGTGTTCGGCGGGAGTTGGCTCGCCCTTGGCGGTCTGGTCTGGCATCCGCGACCTCCGGGATCAGTTGAATTAGGTAAGCCTAACCTTACATTGCGCCGCGGGGGTGTTGGAAAGTGCGCGCCTTATAGCTCGGGGGTGTCGGAGCGTTCGCGGGTGCGGGTTCGTCGTGGCTTGTCGCGCCCACGCGGCGGAGCCGCACAATGTCACAGCCCCGCGCCCCTAAGCGGGCGTGCCCGGGGTTACTGGTTGCCGTGCGTATTGCTCTGCCGCCAGCACCGACGCCATCAACTCGCCGTCGAACAGGGACACGTCCGCCAACCTCGCCGGTGCCGCATACGAGTTCAGCAGGGTCTTCGTCACCCGCAGCGCCGTCGGCGACCGCCGCAGCACCGGCTTCGTCCACGCCGCCACCTGGGTGTCCAAGTCCTCCTCCCTTACGACGGACTGGAGGACCGACAGGTGCAACGCCTCCGTCGCGGTGAACGCGCGGCCCGTCAGGATCAGTTCGCGGACTCGGGCCGCGCCGACCTCGGCGAGGAGGCGGGGGAGGAGGCCGCCCCAGGCGGTGGGGAGGCCGAGGGCCAGTTCCGGGAGGCGGAAGGTGGCCGTTTCGGCGGCCGTGCGCAGGTCGCAGGCGAGCGCCAGGGCCAGGCCCGCGCCGACCGCGCGGCCCTGGACGCGGGCGATGGTGACCGCCGGGTTCGAGGTCAGCGCGTCGCACACCCGGCGGGCCTTCGCGCCCGAGGTGCGGATGCCGCCGCCGGTGGGGTCGTGCGCCAGGTGGTCGGCGTACTCCGTGCGGTCGCCGCCCAGGCAGAAGTCGGGGCCGGCGCCCGCGAGGACGACGACCCGGACGGCGCTGTCCTGGTCGTCGAGCACGGTCAGCAGGTCGTCGAGCATCGCCTCGGTGACGGCGTTGCCCTGTTCGGGCACGTTCAGCGTGATGTGCTGGACGGGGCCCTGCCGGTCCGCCCGCAGGGTCTTGAGTACGGTGCTGGAGCCCTGCGGGGGCGCCGGGTTCGGCGGGTTCGTCATGCGGTCACTTTCAGGGAGGTCACGCGCCGGAAGACCATCCGGGTCTCGTACTCGGGGGCGGCGGCCGGTCGCAACGTGGGGAACCGGTTGAGGAGTTCGGTCAGCAGGGTGTGCGCTTCGAGGCGGGCCAGGGCCGCGCCCAGGCAGTAGTGGGCGCCGCCGCCGAAGGTGAGATGGGCGCCGCCGCGCAGCACGTCGAACCTGCCCGGGTCGGGGTTGACCCGCGGATCGTGGTTGGCGGCCCCGTACAGGACGTGGACCATCGTGTCCTTGGCGATCGGCACCCCGGCCAGCACGGTGTCGTCCGCGGCGATACGGGAGTTGAGGTGGATCGGCGGATCGTAGCGCAGCGCCTCGTCGACGGCGTCGGTGACGTGTTCGGGGTGCTCGCGCAGCCAGTTCCACTGCGCGGGCTCGCGCGTCAGCAGCCAGGCGACGTTCGTGAGCAGGGTCGCGGTCGTCTCCAGGGAGGCGATCGTGATGAACATCGTGAGGTCGTAGAGGAGTTGGTCGGCGCTCTCCCGGTCGCCCGGGAACTGCGCGTCCCAGTGGCGGATCCAGGAGGAGAGCACGTCACCGCCGGGCTTCTCGCGGCGGCGGCCGATCAGCTGGGTGAAGTAGTCCCGCATGTCCAGGGTGGCCGCGGCGGAGATCTGCAACTGGCTCTTGGTGGGCAGCAGTTCCTGGGCGTGCACCTGGCGGTGGGTGAAGCTGAGGATGCGTGCGTGGTCCTCCGGCGGGAGGTCCAGCCAGCGGCCCACGGTGTGGATGGGCAGCCGTTCGCCGACGGTCGCGACGAAGTCGGCCTCGCCGTGCGCCGCCAACTGCGCGGCCAGGTCGTCCAGGAGATGGCCGACGTGGTCGGTGACCTGGGGGCGCATGTCCTCGATGGTCCCGCGGTCGAAGAGGTTGCCGAGTGCTCGGCGTTGACACGTGTGAGCGGGTGCGTTGAGCCGGGACAGGGTGCGCCACATCTCCTGGGTGGCGAGGGCGCGGAAGGCGTCGGGGTCGGGCTGGCGGGCCTGCCAGGCGAAGTCGGGGGCCAGCCAGTTCCTGCCGCGCAGGACCTGGCTGCACGCCTCGTAACCGGTGACGAAGTACCCGCCCCAGGGGGCGGGTACGACGTCGCCCATCGCGCGCAGTTCCGCCCACAGGGGCCCCGGGTCGCGCTGCCCCTCGGGTGAACGCAGGCGTCGTAGCACGGAGATGACGGATCGGCGGTCGGGGGCACTGGGTGTGCCGCTGGTGGCGCTTACAACACTCGTGCCGCTCAAGGCGCTTGTACCGCTTATGTCGTCAACGGCGGTCACGCGGAGCTCCTTTGTCGCTTGGCGTCAACCGATACCGGCGGAACCTACCCGTCCGAATCCGCCCGCCAAGCGCCGTCCCGTGTTGCTCCCATCACATTCCGTGCAAGGTTTATGGATGTTGCTCTGAATAATCACAGAAGATTCTCGACGTCAGTGCACAGTTCTCCGCTGGATGAATTCTTACTGGTCGGGGTTGCCTGCCCGATTTTTTACGCGGTCTTTTGCGTGGCTTTTCGCGCGGCCGGGCGGTCAGACCCGGAACAGGTCCACGATCGAGGACCACAGGCCCTTCTTCGGCGCGGTCCGCTGGTCCGCCCTGTGCGGCTGGTGGACCTGGTGCGTCGGCGAGGACGTGGCCGCTTTGCCCCGTCCGCCAGGCTCGGCGGCGGAGCGCTGCGGGGTGCCGAGCGCGGTCGCCACCCGGGTGGCGGGCGAGGTGCTGAACCGCACCGGCAGCGCGGCCAGCGCCCGGTGGAAGGGGCCCGGCCGCCACACCAGGCTCTCCTCGGGCACCGCGAGGCGCAGGTCGGGCAGCGCGTTCAGCAGCGTCTCGATCGCGGTGACGGCGATCACCGTCGCGGGCGACTTGGCCGGGCAGCCGTGCGGGCCCGCGCCCCAGGCCAGGTGCGCGCCCCGGCTGCGGGCGCGGCGGGCCTCGGTCAGCGCGGGGTCGCTGTTGGCCGCGGCGAAGCTGATCATCAGCGGGGTGCCGGCGTCGACGGGGACACCGCCCAGGTCGATGTCCTGGAGCGGGTAGTGGGTCGCGTAGTTGGCGATCGGCGGGTTCTCCCACAGGACCTGGTCCAGGGCCTCCTCGATCACCATGCCCGCGCGGCCGGTGCCGGAGAGCAGCACGAGCAGGCCGTTGCCGATGAGATTGCGCTCAGGCTCGACACCGGCGCCGATCAGCATCACCAACTGGTCCTTGAGTTCCTCGTCGCCCAGGTCCGCCGGGTGCTCGATCAGCCACGAGGTGATGTCGTCGGCGGGCTCGCGCCGCTTGACCGCGATCAACTCCATGAGCGCGGCGGTGAGTTCGTCGTTGGCGCGCAGCACGTCCTGGCCGTCGAAGAGCGCCGACATCGAGGTGGTGACCCGGTCGCCGATGTCCGCCGGGCAGCCGAACAACTTGTTGAACAGCAGCAACGGCAGCAGTTTGGCGTACTCGTTGATCAGGTCGGCCCGGCCGCGCTCGCTGAACTGGTCGATCAGGTAGGCGGCGATGGGCTCGATGTCCCGGCGGATGCGCGGGATGTTGAGCCGGTCCAGGCTCTCGGTGACGGCCTTGCGCAGCCGCAGGTGCACGGTCCCGTCGGTGAACAGGCAGTTGGGCCGGTAGGCCATCATCGGCAGGACCGGGCTGTCCAGGCCGATCCGGCCGCCGACGAGATCCTTCCAGCGGCGCGCGTCGCGCGAGAACACCGTGGTGTTCTGGAGCACGCGCAGTGCCGTCTCGTGCTCGATGACCAGGGTGGCGGGCACGCCGGGTGCCAACTCCACGGCGGCGGCCGGGCCTTCGGCGCGCAGCTTGTCGTAGACGCCCTGCGGATCGGCGGCGAAGTCCGCGCCGTGCAGGGGGCATCTGCCACCGGGGGTGCCCGGCGCGGTGGCCGTGTGCTGTGTGTCCATGAGTGGTTCCTCGTGCGGTGGGGCTGGGACCGTTTCCTGGGGGTCAGGGGAACGGTTGGGCCAGGCCCAGTCGTCGAACTGCCGCCTGGTACGCGGTGGTTCGACGACACACGGGAGGAGAGTCCCGCCGCCCGTACTGGACGGAGAGCGTGCGTGCCGGGCCCCGCGGCCGGGCGTGGTCCGAGCGACGGGGCCGAGCCCTGCCGTCACACATGACGGTGACGGCAGGGACTAGGCCGCGTGGGCGAGCAGGTGTCGTACGAGTGCGATGAGCGCCTTGGCGGAGGACGAGCGGTCGCGGGCGTCGCAGTACACCACGGGGGTGTCCGGGAGCAGGTCGAGCGCCTCGCGGATCTCGGCCTCCTCGAACACCGACGCCGGGCTGAAGGAGTTGACGGCGATGGCGTACTCCAGGCCGTACTTCTCGATCAGGTCGATGACGGGGAAGGAGTCGGCGAGCCGGGAGGGGTCGACCAGCAGCAGCGCGCCCATCGCGCCGCGGGCCATGTCCTCCCACAGCTGCATGAAGCGCTGCTGGCCGGGGGTGCCGAACAGGTACAGGACCAGTTCGTCGCTGAGGGTGAGCCGGCCGAAGTCCAGGGCGACCGTGGTGGTCGTCTTGTCCTGCGCCCCCTTGAGGTCGTCCACGGCCACCGACGCCTGGGTCATCTTCTCCTCGGTGCGGAGCGGGGTGATCTCCGAGAGGGAACCGACGAGCGTGGTCTTGCCCACGGCGAAGTGACCGACGATGAGGATCTTCACCGTCGTGGTCACGCCGTCCGAGACGTAGATGGACCGGGCCGGTGGGTCAGCCGGTCGGGCCGAGGTGTCAGCCGTAGAGGGATGTGAGTCCATGCAGCACCTTTTCGATGGTTGCTCGGTCGACGGACTGGGCGCGGGGGGGAGCGGCTCGGCGCAGGAGGTGCCCTTGTTCGAATAAATCGGTGAGCAGCAGCCGGGCCACCCCCACCGGAAGTTCCAGGTGGGCGGAGACCTCGGCGACCGACAGGTAACCGCCGGAGCACAGCTCCCAGATGGCACGCACCTCGGGTCCGGCCTTCAGCGGCAGCTCACGGTCGGGCGCCAGCGTGACCAGGGTGTGCAGGGACAACTCGTCCGAGGACGGCAGGCTGCGGCCACCGGTGATGACGTAGGAACGGACGAAGTGGCTGGTGACCGCTCCGCCGTCCTCACCGGGCGTACGCGAACGCCCTTCGCCGGGGGTGTTCATGCGTCCGCGCCGGCGTTCTGGCGCGGCGGCGTGGTCATCGCCTTGCCGAGCGCGGCCACCTGCTGCTGCATACGGAACGACATGGCCTCCATGTCGACGTCCAGCGCCGCGGACACGGCGAGGTACGCGCCGCTGCCCGCCGCGATCAGGAAGATCCAGCCGCCGTCGTACTCGATCAGCGTCTGCTTCCAGATGCCCCGCCCGCCGGCCACGAACGGGGCGACCGCGCGGCTGAGGGACTGCATCGAACTCATCGCGGCCGCGTTGGTCTCGGCGTCCGCACGGCCGATGTCACTGGAGCGTTCGAGGAGCAGGCCGTCGGCCGAGACGAGGATCGCGTGCCGGGCGCCGCGCACCTGGAGCACGTCGTTCAACACCCAGGACAGATCGGGATTCACTGGTTCTGAGGTCCTTCCGTGGTGGTCGTGTCACGGCCGAGCTGCGTTCCGCGGGCGAACGCCCCGATCCGCGAGGCCGTGATCTCCCCGTCGTGCACGGGCTCCGGCACCGGAGTGTCCAGGGAGGGCACCACTGACACCGGGCTGATCCGGCGGCGCTTGGGCAGGCCGCCGGGCGTGGTGCCGAGCGGGCGGGCGGGCGCCGCGCTGGGCATCGGGGTCAGACGGGGCGTCTGCGGCACGGCCGTCAGATCGGCGGTGTCGCCGGCACCCGCCCCTGCTCCCCCCTCTTCGGGCTCGGGGACTTCGGTGGACAGGAGGTTCTCAGGCAGAAGAATCACCGCTCGAACGCCGCCGTAGGGGGACACGGAATCGACCGAGACCTTGAAGCCGTAGCGGGTGGCGAGCATCCCGGACACGGCGAAACCGAACCTCGGCGGGTTGCCGAGACCGGTGATGGCGACCGGCCCCTGCGGGGAGAGCAGCGCGGAGGCGCGGTCCTTCTCCTCTTGGCTCATGCCGAGACCGGCGTCGTCCACGATCAGGCAGACACCCGTCGGCACGGACTGGATGTTGATCTCGACCGGGGTGCCCGGGGCGCTGTAGTTGGTGGCGTTGGCCAGCAGCTCGGCCAGCACGACCGCGACCGGCTCGACGGCCTTGGAGGCCACCGACACGTTCACCTGGGAGTGGATCTGCACCCGGTCGTAGTGCTTGATGCGGCCCTGCGCGCTGCGCGCCACGTCGTACACCGAGGCGACCGTCTCACGGCGGCCGAGCCAGCCGCCGCACAGGACGGCGATGCCCTGGGCGCGGCGGGTGAACTGGCTGGTGGTGTGGTCCACCCGCATCAGGTCGCCGAGCATCTCCGGGTCGTTGCCGTACTTCTGCTGCGCACTGTCGACGACGTGCTGCTGCTCCTCGGCGAGGACCTGGAGCGTGCGCATCGCGGACTTCAGGACGTCCTTGGTCTCCGCCTCGGCGTCCCGGCGCACCTCGTCGAGCGCCTCGGCGTGCTGCGTGCGCAGCGACGCGTATTCCGAATAGAGCTGGTTCCGTTCTGTCTGGAGGCCGTCCCGTGCGCTGTGCAGATCACGGTTCTTCCGGCGGAGCGCCATGTTGGTTCTCCGCGCGCTCATCACCGCGAACACCGCGGCGATCAGTACCACTAGCAAGATCCACAGCAACGGATCCTGGATGAATGACGTCATGTGACTCTCTTCAAGTCGCCTCGCGAGGGATGCGGATGCGACGGCAAGTCCGCGGAGGCCCACCCGGGGTCACGGGCCCCGCGCGACCGTGGGTCTTACCGGCGGACCAACAGCCACTCCTTCGTGACGGTGCACTGGTGGCTGTCCCCCGGTCGCGTGCATGACTGCATGACGCGCCGTCAGCCTACTGAAAGTGGGCTGATCTTATCAGCGCGGTCCCGTTCAAACCTGTCTCGGGCGAGCCCACTTGAAGACCTTCACGCATGTTTTGCGTACGGGTCCGCGGGCGGCGGTGAAGGAATTGCGTACTCACGGGTACGGCGGCGGGGCGGCGGCGGGTGCTCCGTCATGCTCCGTGCACAAAGGCGTGATCGGCGCGAAATTGGCGTAACGCATGGATACGGGCGTGGGGTTGGGCCCGGCGGGGTCGATTGTCACGGGGTGTCGTGTTTCGGTCGCATTCCGTTTGGGGTGATGCGGGGCGTGGAGGTGGGTGCGGAGAGTGAGGGCGGAGTTCCGGTTGTGGGGGTGCGCCTCGGGGGCGGGGCCGGGGCGCGGCCGGGGGTGGGCCCGGGGTGGAGGTCGGGACGAGACGGTCTTCTGCGGTCTTCTGCGGTCTTCTACGGCGTAAAGGTGTGCTGTTGGGTGGCGCATATCACAGGTAACTCAATAGTTCGAGAAATCCTCCGGTGGAATGGCGGTGAGGCGGGAGCAGAACCGTTTCGGCGGGGCGATTTCCTTTCCGCTCTCCGGAAAGCCGGACAGGTGCGTTCCCGGGCCGCCGGATTGTGGCGGTGGGGAACGCACCTGGTGGTTGTGGGGGGTGAGGGGGGCCTGGGCTTGGGCCGGTGGATCAGGCCGAGGCGGGGGCTCCCTCGGTGGCGGCCTTGACGTCGGTGTCGGCGTCCGAGTCGGATTCCGTGCTGGAGTCCTCGGCGGTGGCATCCGTGTCGGAGGCATCGGAGGCATCGGAGGCATCGGAGGCATCGGAGGCGTCGGCCGTCGGCTCGTCCGTCCTGGCCTCGGCCGGGCCGGCGTCCACGCCCGGGATGAGGGTGGCGACCGCCGCCGCGACCAGCGCGACGCCGCAGCCGATCAGCAGGCCCGTGCGGAAGCCGTTCTCCGAGGCGAAGGTGTAGCCGCCCTTGGTGGTGGTCATCTGCGAGAGCACCAGGCCGATGACGGCGGAGGCGAACGACGTGCCCAGCGAACGCATCAGCGTGTTGAAGCTGTTGGCGGCGGCCGACTCCGACGGCGGTACGGAGGACAGGATCAGCGCGGGCATGGCGCCGTACGCCAGGCCGACACCCGAGTTGCACACCATGCTGACGATCAGCAGACCGGCCGCCGAACCCATCAGCGCCATCGAGAGGCCGTAGCCGAGCGCGATCACCAACGCGCCCAGGATCAGGGTGAACTTGGGGCCGCGCGCGGTGCTGATCTTGCCGCCGATCGGCGAGACGACCATCATCATCAGGCCACCGGGGGCCATCCACAGGCCCATGGCGAGCATCGACTGGCCGAGGCCGTAGCCGGTCGCCTTCGGGTACTGCATGAGCTGCGGGACGATCAGCATCGAGGCGTACATGCCGAAGCCGACCAGCACCGAGGCGGCGTTGGTGATCAGGACGCGCGGCTTGCGGGTGGTGCGCAGGTCGACCAGCGGGTCGGCGGTGCGCAGCTCCCAGAGGCCCCAGGCGCCGAGGAACACGATCGCGGCGGCGAACAGGCCGAGCGTGGTGCCCGAACCCCAGCCCCAGTCCGCGCCCTTGGAGACCGCGAGCAGCAGTGAGACCAGACCGGCGCCGAGCCCGACGGCCCCGACGAAGTCGAACTTCTGGCCCTTGGCGCCCGGTTCGGTGGTGGGCAGCAGGAACCAGATCAGGGCGGCGATGGCGGTCGCGAGCACGGCCGCGCCCCAGAAGAGCGCACGCCAGCTCGCGTACTCCGCGACCCCGGCCGCGATCGGCAGGCCGAGCCCGCCGCCGATGCCCATGGAGGCGCTGACCAGGGCGATCGAGCCGCTCAGCTTCTCGGCGGGGACCGCGTCCCGCAGCAGGCTGATGCCGATGGGCACGATGCCCATGCCCATGCCCTGCATGCCGCGGCCCACGACCATCGGGACGAGGGAGGAGGACAGTGCGCAGATCACCGAGCCGATGATCAGCGGCGCGGTGGACAGGAGCAGCATGCGCTTCTTGCCGTACAGGTCGCCCAGGCGTCCGCTGACCGGGACGAACACGGCGGCCGACAGGAGGGTGGCGGTGATCACCCAGGCCGCGTTGGAGGAACTGGTGTGCAGGATCTCCGGCAGTTCGGAGATCAGTGGCGTCACCAGGGTCTGCATGATCGCCGCGACGGTACCGGCGAATGCCAGCGTCGCGACGATCGCGCCCGGACGGGCGGTGGTCGGCTGAGGGCCGTCCATGGAGGAACTCCTCTTTGTTTCTACGGCTGTTGCGATGGGCTTGCGTGGACCTGCGGTGAGCGGACGCAGAGAACAGGCGGTGGGCTGGCGCGGTGAACGGGACGCAGCGAATGTGCATGATACATATGGAATGCATCATGCATGCGACGTGTGGGCGTCGTGGGTGTTGCGGGTGGGGTGCGGGGAGTGTGGGGGCGGCATGCTCGTGCCGGGCGTGGGCGGGGTCGGGATGGGGGCATCCTTGACGGGGCGATGGCCGTCGCCGGTGACCGTCGGGCGGTGGCCGGTAAACGTCGGTCGGCCGCGTCGACGACCGGTCGATGATGGGCATCGGCAGGCGTCCCCGAGCGTCGGCACGAGTACGGAGGAGAACGAGCACCCATGGACACGCCCACCCGCCGGGTCGAGTACGAGCACATGCTGCTCGGCCGTCACCTGCACCTGAGCAGGGCCAACGGGCGGCGCCCGGGCGGCACCCTGGAGCGCAGCGCGTACATCCTGCTCAGCCGCATCCGCGTCCAGGGGCCCATGTCCATCGGGGAGTTGAGCGAGGCGTTCGGCCTGGACGCCTCCACGCTCAACCGCCAGACCGCCGCCGCGCTCCGCTCGGACCTGGTCGAACGCATCCCCGACCCGGCCGGCGGGATCGCGCGCAAGTTCCGCATCACGAAGGAGGGGGAGCGGCGGCTCGACGAGGAACGGGAGGGCAACGTCCTCTCGCTCGCCGAGATCATGGCGGAGTGGACGGACGAGGAGATCGCGGTGTTCGCGGACTGCCTGAAGCGGTTCAACGCGGACATCGAACGACTGCACGGGAGCCCTTGGCCGCGCCCGGAATCGTAGCCAGGGACGGGCAGTTGGGCGCTAACGGGTCGGGTGCTCGGGCGGTGGCGGGCGTTTGGGCGTTGGCGGGTGCTTGGGCGTTACGGCGACGACAGCAGCGCGCGGGTCAGCCCGATGGAGAACAGGGTGGCGAGGGCGAGGAACAGGACCTGGACGGTGGCGGTGAACGGCATCCGCAGCCGGGACTGAGTGAGAGCCGACAGGGCGAACACCGCGGGCAGGAACCAGATGATCGCCAGCGGGAGGAGCGAGACGGACTGGCTCCGCAGCGACGAACCCGCGGGCGGCGGGGTGTGCGGCAGCGCGAGCGGGAACAGCAGCAGGGCCACGCCCACCAGCGCCCCGGCGTCGGCGACCGCCAGCAGCAGCGCGACGGTGATGTCCAGCAGCCACGAGGGGCGCCGGTCCTCGGCCTCGGCGGGCACGCCCGGGAGATCCGCGTCGTCCGGCCCCTCGCGCCGACGCTTGTGGATGGCCTTGCGGATTCTGTCCCACCGGGTCACCGTTCGACTGCACCACGGAGCGGCCGGTTCCGGCCCTGCCGGGCACGTAACGAGTTGACGACCGAACGTTTCCGGTTCTTCCCCCGTCACACCACGGACGGAAGGAGCCCTGGATGGTCCGCTGGCACAGACCGGGGCGACCCGCGCTGTCCATGTCCGAACTGGCGTCCGCCGAGAGCCTGTTGGCGGCCGTGGACGTCGGCAGGGTGCGCGGGACGCTCGTTCTGGGGGGAGTGCCCTGGAACGACCTGGACGACGGCGTACAGGTCGTACGGCTGAAACTGCTCGAAGAATGCGCGCGCCCGGACCGCCCGCCGATCCGGGAACCGGCGGCGTGGGTGAGCGTGGTCGCGTCGCGGGTGGCGGTCGACTGGCACCGGGCGCACAGCCGGGACGCCGGGCTGCGCGACCGGCTGGCCGCGCGCTGGGAACGCCAGCCGGATCCGCCGCAGGAGCAGCGGTTGCTCGCGCTGACGGTCGCCGAGGCGCTGGACGCCCTCACGTCCGTCCAGCGCCAGGTGCTGACCCTGCGGTTCTACGCCGACCTGCCGGTACGCGAGATAGCGGAACTGCTCGACGTCCCCGAAGGCACCGTGAAGAGCCGACTGCACGCCGCGGTGTCCGCGCTGCGCGTGCCGCTGAGTGCGTTGGAGGTGGGCTGAGATGCGGACGGACGAGAACGACCGTATGTGGACGGACGCGGATGAGGACCGCATCCGGCGGGCGCTGGAACTGATCGGCGGGGCGGCGGCGGGGGCGCAACCCGGACAACGGGCCGCCGAGCCCCCCGGCGAACCGGGTCTGCTCAGCCTGCTCCGGGAGCCCGCACCAGGTATTCGCCCCGCTCCCCGCCGCCGTCCCGCCCGGCGCGGCCGGTGGCCCGCGGTGGCGGCGGCGGCGGCCGTGGTGGCGGCGGTTGTGTCGCTCGGGCTGTGGTGGCAGCCCTCCGTCGGCTCCCAGGACTCCGGTTCCTCGGCCTCTTCCGCGCAAGATTCCGAGGCCGGGCAGGGTTCCGGGGCCTGGGCGAAGGCGTCCTGGGCCGCCGTGATCCCGTGCAGCCGGGTGATCGCCGAGGGGAACGTGGTGTCCGTCAGCGAGGCGGCCGGGGGCCGGGCCGTCCTGACCTTCGACGTGACGGACTGGCTGTGGCCGAAAGGCGGCCGGGGCCAGGGCGGCAACCGGCTCGCGCTGGACATCCCGGACCCCGCGCCCGACGGCGCCACCGACCCGTGGCAGCCGGACGAGCACCTCCTGATCGTCGTCCCGAACGCCCACGACCAGCCGGTGGACGACTTCACGGGCGCCGACATCGCCGCCGTACGCGCCCGGATCGAACCGGAGTTGGCGCGGGCGGAGCACAACGAGTGCACGCTCGACGCCAGTTGACGACTGGGACTGGGGCGTTCGCCGCGCGGGTCGGGCAGGCGCGGCGAACGCCCTTACGGTCAGCCGACGATGCGGTGCGTGGTCCAGAACGAGGTCAGGTCCGTGGTCGTCGCGGCCTGAGCGGCGGCCTTGAACTCGGCGGTGGTCGAGACGCCGTACCAGTGCGAAGTGGCGTAGTCCTTCAGGAGTTTGGCCATCGCGGTGTCACCGAGGGTGCGGCGCAGGTCGTGCAGGGCGCACTTGCCGTAGCCGTAGACGACGGTGGAGTAGCGGGAGGAGTGGGCGTCCCAATAGGCCATGGAATTGGTGATGTTCTCCGCGGTCGAGGCCCAGGAGACGTTGTTCCAGCAGTTGGTGCCGGTCAGCCCCTGCGCGAGGTCGGTGGCGTAGTCGGTGAACGCCTCGTCCAGCCAGGGGTTGTTGTACTCGTCGTCGCCGACGATGCCGTAGAACCACTGGTGCCCGATCTCGTGGGTGAGCGCCGTGGTGCTGACCAGGTCGAGGACGAAGCCGGGGTACTCCATGCCGCCGAACCAGAAGTTGTTGTCGATGACGGCGTCCAACTCGCCGTACGGGTAGGCCCCGAAGCGGCCCGCGTGGGCGTCGACCGCGGACTTGGCGGTGGTGAGCATCGACTGGGCGTTGGCGGAACTGATGCCCGAGACCGAGTAGATGTTGACCGGGGTGCCCGCCGTCGACGTACCCGAGATCTTGGTGAACGGCCCCGCCGCCCAGGCGAAGTCACGGACCTGGGACGCGGTGGCCGTCGTCACCGTGCGCCCGCTGGTGCCGGGGGTGTCCACCGAGGCGCCCGTGGCCGGGACCAGCACGGTGGTCGGGTGGTCGAGGGTGACCTTGAAGTCGGCGGCCAGGGAGTAGAAGGACTCGCCGTTGTTGGTGTACGGGTCCAGGTGCCAGCCCGAGCCGTCCTTGATCGCGAGGACCGGCAGCGCGTTGCCGATCATGCTGAACGCGCCGTCGTAGCCGAACCGGTCGGCGCCGCTGGGGACGGTGATCCCCAAGTCGAAGCCGATCGTGGTGGATTGACCCTGGGCGAGCGGGGTCGGCAGCGCGATCTGGAGGGCCGTGCAGCCGACCGAGAGGGCACCCGCCGTACCGCCGGTGACATTGCTGACCGCGATCGGCATCGCGGAGCAGGTGCCGTGGTAGTTGTCCCACAGCCGTAGGTACACCTCGGTGAGCGGGGTGGCCGAGGCGTTGGTGAAGGTCGTGCTCTCGTGCCCGGTCCAGACGGTGCCGGCGGTGTTGCTGGTGAGGCTGACGGTGTATGCCGGGGCGGCCGGCGTGCGCGTGGTGTCGGCCGGCGGGGCGGTGTCGCCGGAGGTGCTGAGGGCGACGTCGTCGAGGACGAAGCTCGTCTGGAGGCTGGAGTCCTCGGTGCCGCTGAAGGCGAGGCTCACGGTCTGCCCGGCGAACGCCGACACGTCGAACGACTTCTGGACATAGCCGGTGGCCTTGTTCAGGTTCGAGTACGTCGCGAGCGTCGTACCGCCGATCTTCGCCGTGAGCTTGTCGTACGCGGTGGACGAGGTCGTCTCGGCGGTGTCGATGTGCAGCCAGAAGGTGAGGGTGGCGCTGCTGCAGCCGGACGGGATGGTGACGCTCTGGCTCAGGCTGTCGGTGTGCGTGCCGCCGGTGCCGTCCAGCCAGGCGAAGGCGGCGCCGCCGTGGGCGGTCTGGCCGGTGCGGCTGGTGATGACGCCGGTCGAGGACTGGGTCCAGGACGAGGTCCCGCTCTCGAAGTCGCCGCCCGCGACCACCTGGGTCGGGGTGCAGGCGGCGGCGAGCGGGGCGGTCGCGGGCTGCGCGGCCGTCGCCGGAGCGACGGGCAGCGTGACCGCGGCCAGCGCGGCGAGGGCGACGGCGCTCGCGGCGAGTGTGCTGTGGGGGGTCGGTCTCACACGGAACTCCTTTGTGGCGGCCGGGATTCCGGCCTGCTCCGTGACCGCCCCGTCGGCTTGGTGGGCCGGGGCGGTCGGGGTTGCGCGTATTGGTTGGTGGGTCGATTGCTGGGATGGGACGGGATGGGGTGGGATGGGACGGGCAGTCGGCTGCGGGGCCTGTGGGTTGGGTCTGCGGCTGCGGGAAGCCTGCCAGATTTGACCTGAGCATGCCATAAGGGGGAAGTGGGGGGTGTGGGGCGACGCCCCGGCGGGGGCGGGCTTCAGTCGGGCTGCGGCCGGAGTGTGGCCGGGCTGCAGCCGGAGTGTGACCGGGCTTTGGCTGGAGTGCGGTCGGGGTTCAGTCGGAGATGTCGACGCCGTATCCGTGTGCGAGGGCGTCGAGTCCGTGGTCGTAGCCCTGGCCGACGGCGCGCAGGCGCCAGAGTGGGCCCCTGCGGTAGATCTTCGCGAGGAGCCGGGTGCGTTCGGTCGTCGCGGTGTCAAGGGTGGCCCGGGCGAGGGGCGATCCGCTGGTGCCGGGAGCCGCGCCGATCTGGATCGCGCCGACCGTTGCGAAGGTGGCCGGGCCGTCGATGGCCGCGGCGACGACGACCTTGCGGGCCGCGGGCCGCGGGCGGCAGGGCCGCGAGATCGAGGGCGACGCTCTGTTCGGCGGGACCGCCGGTGAGGAGCCGCACGGTGCCGGCGGGGCTCTCCGGGGCGCCGTAGAAGATGAAGTCCTCGTCGAAGGTGACCTGTTCGTCCTCGTCGAGGACGAAGGCGACGACGTCGATCTCGCAGTCGGACCGCGGAGCCCGGCCGGCGGTGATGTACCACTCGGGGGCGGGTGCGCGGGAAGGCATGGGCAGGTCGATGACACCGCCCCGCGGCAGCACGTGCGGCTCCGTCGGCCGGACGGCACGTGCCGTGGCCGGAGCGATGACGGTCGGGAGGCGAGCCAGTCCGCGTCGCGCACGGGGAGTCCGAGGGCGGTGATACGGCTCATGCGGCGGTCCTCCTCACCGCCGGCGAGGAGATCGAGCCGAGCCGCCTCGCGCAGCGAAGCCCGCAGGATCCGCGCACCTCCACCGGTCCCGGGTGACATTCCGGGTCGAGCGGCGTGGAGAACTCCCCTCGTTCAACCTGTATGCCGTTTTGCCGTGCTTGGGGCGGGTGTACTGCCCTGTCGGCGGCAGCCGGGTCGCACCAAAACTTCGGGAAGTCTTCGGGAAGAACATCCGTCAAAACTCATGCGGAACCGCTCCCGACAGGACTGCCGCCCTCTTCGCCGCGGAGTCGCTTCGGCCTTACGCCAGCGCGACGCCATGCCCGCTAAAGTGCCCCTGGCCAGCAAAAACGCCCTCCCGGAGGGAGGGCGGAGGCGGTGCATGGGTGGGGCGCCCCCGGCAGGAGCCGCAGTCAAGGGCTGGTCGTGCCGTGCCCGCTTTGAAGCGCGGAGATTCGCTCATCGTCACCATGGCGGTGCGTCTACCGAAGACGCGGGTCGGTTGACGTGGTATTCGCGCTTCTCTGAACTGCTTGCGCTGCGGAGATTCGAACCCTCTGCCTGTTCAACCTGGTGGTGATGCTGTTCTCCTCGCCGATCCGCTCGAACATCGCTTCGGCCGGGAGGGGTTTGGTGAACCGCCTGGTGAACTGCTTGCCGTGGTCCGGGAAGACCTCGGACGGTGAGCCGTACTGGTTCATCGCGTCGGTGAACGCGTGGCATATCGCGGGGTTGGACTGTTCGGTGATGATCTGTGAGATCACTACCCTCGCAGGGGCGATGAGGACCGGTGATGCGGTTCGCGTCCGCGGCCGCCCGCAACGGTTGCTACCCCTCGCAGGGGCGATGAGGACACGCGGCGGGGACGCTGCTGACGTTGACGACGGGGGGTTGCTACCCCTCGCAGGGGCGATGAGGACCCGAGAGTAAAGCTGCAGGTCACCCGCGGCCCAGCAGGGCATCCGCGATGCGTTTTTGCAGCAGACCTCCGGTTGTGGAACTCAGCTCGGTGTGGTGCTGAAAAAAATAGTGCCTGTTGTCGATCAGCGCCAACCCCTCCCGGGCTGAGGGTGCGTCGCTCCGAGAAGCTTCGATCGCGACTCGCTGAGATATGTCGGGGCGCCGTAGAAGGTGAGGGCATGGAAGAGACGCTGAGGGACGAATAGCGGTCGGTGAACGGAACTGTCCGACACTGATTCGTCCTCGTGGTGTCGCGAGCCACACCCAGATCACCTCTCTCTTGTAGCTTGTCAACGGTCATTGAGATGCCCAGGTGGGTGGCCGTTGGGTGTCCAGGCTGGTGGCCAGCAGAAACCCAGGCGTGTGGCCAGTGGTGTTCCTGTGGGTGGGGGTCAGTTCAAGGGGACCACTCCCTTCCCGGCGAGTGCCTCGGCGAGGCGGTGCGAGTCGCCGGTGGTGGTGACAAGGTGAGCGTGGTGCATGAGGCGGTCGGTGCTGGCGCCCGCGAGGGTCTTCGGCATGATCGTGTCGAAGCCTGAGGGGTGGATGTTGCTGGTCACCGCGATGGAGCGACGCTCGTAGGCGGCATCGATGATGCGGTAGAACGCCTCGGCGGCGTCCTCGCCGACCGGCAGCAGGCCGATGTCATCAATGACGATCAAATCGGCCCGGCAGATCCGGGCGACGGTGCGGGCGGTGGATCCGTCGACCTTCGACTTCCCGATGGCGGCGCTGAGCGTCTCCGGGGTGAACCAGGCCACCCGCAGGTCCTTCTCGATCGCGGCCTGGGCGAGTCCCTCGGTGAAGTGGCTTTTCCCTGTGCCCGACGGGCCGGCGATCACCAAGTTCTCGGCGCGGCCGATCCATTCCAGGGTGATCAGGGAGTTCTGGGTGGGCTCGGGGATGGTGGAGTCCTCGGCCCGCCAGGAGCCCAGGGTCTTGCCGGTGGGGAAGTTCGCCGAGTGCCGTCGCAGCCGCCGGGTGGCCGCGTCGCGGCCGGTGACCTCCTCGGCGATGAGCAGTCGCAGGACCTCGGCCGGGTCCCAGCGTTGCGCGCGGGCGGTGGCCAGCACGTCGGGGGCTGCTTTGCGCATATAGGGCAGGCGCATGCGGCGCATGAGCTTGTCGAGTTCCTCGGGGATGGCGGGCGGGTTGGGAAAGCTCATGGAGGCGCCGTTCTCGTGGGTGATGTGCAGTCAGAAAGGGGTGTGGGGCGGGGAGTTGGTCACTTCCCCAGGGCCTGCCAGCCGATGGTTCCGTTCTGGACGGAGTGGGCCTCGTCGGCGCGGACGACCTCGCCGGCGGGCTTGCTGTCCGCGATGTGTCCCAGGATCGAGAGCAGGTCTCCGTCGGCGAAGCGTCCGGCCGTGGCCGCAAGTCCCAGGGCCTGGTCGACTCGGTCGTTGCCCAGGACGGTGGCCAGCTCGACCGCGCGGGCCATCTTTGCCCGGATGCGGGTGGCGCCGGCGGGTCCGGCTTCCTTGAGCCATCGGCCCGCTCCGGGGCCGATGCCCACGAACGCGATCTCGGCCTCCGAGCGCGGTTGCAGTCTGGGCTGGTGGACGCTGCGGCCGTCAGGGTGGTCGGGGTAGTGCTCGTGGATGATCTGCGGAACACCCGGGGTGGAGAGCTGGTGGCGCCAAATCTCCGACAGGTCGCCGGAGTGGGTGCGGGCGGTGATGGACAGTTCCTCGCCGACCACCCGGCACCACACCCTCACGCCGGTGTAGCCGGGCGGGGTCGAGTAGCGCACCGAGTTGAAGCTGATGGTGCGATCGGAGCCGACCAGTCTCTCTTCGCCCAGCGCGAGCGCGAGCGGCTCGATGGGCAGGACGTGCAAGGTCGTGCGTTCGATGTCCAGGCGGTCGGCGGGTATCTGCCCCGTCGCCCGGTGGCGGCGGGAGTTCACCGTGTCGCACCAGGTCCGGCAGGCATCTGCGAGCTCGGCGAACGAGTCGTAGGCGGGAAGAAGGTTCGTGTCCGTGGGCACCAGGTCGGCCTTCGCGATGCGGACCGTGGCTTCCGTGCCGCCCTTCGATTCGGGGTCGTAGGGCACGCAACTGACCACCTGGCAGCCGTAATGCCGACCGGCGGCGACCATCTGCGGGTGTCGCACCGGGATCCCGGCGATGTGCTCGACGGTGACCGTTTTCGCGTTGTCCGTCAGTACGTATGTCGGTGCCCCGCCGATCCGGCGCAACGTGGTGTCCAGGCAGGCCACCAGCGTGCCCAGGGTGCAGTCCCAGACCGGGATCACCACCCGGAACCGGGACCAGGACAGCCATGCGCAGAACAGCCAGGTCCGCCGGCCGCCGATGCGCGGACCCTCACCCCAGTCGAACTGCAGCCACCGACCCGGCTCGGGAATCCACGGTCGGTAGGTGCGGCGCTTGCCCGCCTTCCAGGCCGTCTTCGCCGCGTTCACCGCCCGCCTCGTCGAGCGCGCGCTGCCCCGGTAGCCCATCTTCACCAGCTTGTCGTGGACCACGTCGGCGCAGATCGTCGCCTTCGACTGCTCGACCCACTCCTCGACCTTCTCCAGGAACGCGTCGATCATCTTCGGCCGCGGCTCTCGTTCATAAGGATTTCGCCCGCTGGCGCGGGCCTCGACATACCGCTTGACCGTCTTCGGATCGTGTCCCGCCAAGGTCGCCGCCGACCAGACCGTCCCGGTCAGGTCGTACGCCTCAAGGATTTCCATGATCTCTCTGTCAGACTTCGTCACAGGACCTCTCCGACCGACTGCTGATGCTCGCAAACACCAGCAAACCGGACGGAGAGGTCTCCTTCAGATAAGGAAGCGATCAGGAACACCACAGGTCAGACGGCCATCCACCTGGAATTCCGGTGGCCATCAGCCTGGACTCAACTGGCTGCACACCTGGACTTTGCCACGGCCGCCGTCAGGCCACCTGCTCAACGGGCTCGGCGTGAGGCCACGATGCCGTCGGGATGGCGAGCCAGGCCGTCTTAGTCGCTCTCTCCCCTTGCGTGAACCCCCATACGCCTTGGGTCAGTTCGTGAACAATGCGGAAACCGCGCCCCCGCTCGGACAGCAACGCGCACAGCGCCTCAAGGCCACCGCCACGGTCCTCCTCTGCGGGGGCGAACGGAGGCTCCGCCGGAAGCTCGGGAATCTTCGGGATGCAGGGATCGTGGTCCTCGACTTCGCAGATGACCGCCGCAGACGTGCGGAGCAACCGCATCTCGTACGGCCCCACCGCGTGCTCGATCGCGTTGTCGACGAGTTCGGAGACGGCCAGCAGCGCATCACCGATCGCGTCGCCGTCATAGCCGAGTTGGTCAAGAGCGCAGCGCAGGGCGGTGCGAGCCTGCGCGGAGGCGTTGGGCGTGCGATTCGTCCAGCGCCACAAGATGCTCGGTGTTGCAGTCAGGGCAGGATGCGTGGTCATCATCGCCCTCCACGTGCTGCGTGTCGGCCGCGTACAACACGTCGGTGGCGACCGCGCCCGGGACGTAAGTTGTCGCGCGCCTCGCACAGAGCGAACGGACTGGCCACCGTCATACACAGCAGCAACGCAACGGCGAACAAAATTGGCACCACGTCAGGGACCTCCCCGGCGATCGCGGCTGGGACGCGACCACGACACCGTGGGTCTCACGAAGAGCGGAACCCCTCTCTGACCAGCTCTTTCGAGGGCTTTTGGCCGAGCTCAATGGCACCAGAGAGACTCACGGCTGGCCTCTGCCGGGGCTCGGGGCGCTAACTACTTCCGGCCGGCGCGCAGAACTGATGGCACAGCGTGGCCAGGGCCCGGCAGGTCAGTGCGAGGTCTTCCACGTGGACGGCGGCCGTGCGGTGGTTTGGGCCGTGCCCCTCGTCGAGAGCTTTGCGGGTGCGGATGAGGAGCCAGCGCGCGGTCTCGCGGTCGCTTGTGTCCTCCCGCTGTCCTGCGATCGCCGCTTCCAGCTCGCCGACCAGCAGTTCCACGTGCCCGCGTAGATAGCCGGTCAGTCTGTCCACCTCCGCGCGGTCTGGGACTGTGGTGGGGAGCCCGTTAGTCAGCTCCAAGGCTTCCGTACAGGTCCGTCGGAACAGGTCGAAGTCGAGCGGCCGGCTGTCAGACATCGTCGGTCTCCCTCGCCCCGGCCAAGAGGAACCGACCCAGGTTGACGGTCTGTGCGACCGCGTCGGCCTGGCAGACGGCTTCGGGGCGGTCCGGCGCCACGCACCAGGAGGAGCGGGCCAGGCACTGGCTTGAGTCGATGCTCGGGTGCGGCACGCCGAGGTAGCTGTCCGCACCAAGCCAGACCGTGTCCGGCACCCGCCAGCTGGCGCATGCGCCGGACGGGACCAGGAAGTAGTACCAGCCTGATTGCCGATCGACGAATACCGGGCCACCGTGCAGCGCAGCGGCCAGGTACTCGTTGACTCGGACACGGTCCTCACTGCGAGCAACGGCGAACACTACGCCGGCGGGGGCGCGGATGGCGGAGAAGTGAACGCCGCAGCGCAGAAGGGCGACGTCCATGGTCTGCCACTCGGCGCGCGCCCGGGCGGGATCGTCGGCGGCCTGCAGGAGCCACTCAGTGACGTCCAGTTCGTCATCGACGCGGGTGTGCACGAGTGTCCCGGCCTCCGGGTCCGACGTCGTGCGTCGGGACTCGCTCCTCACTGCTGGGCCTTGGCGACCAGGCGCGGCGTCACCGGAGGTGACACGTTCGGGCCATGTGCATGAGTAACGGGGCGCATGAGTAACTGCCTCCCTACTAGGCTCGATCAGGGATGGCGACAACGGTAGAAATCAGGCGTCACAGTTTGAAGTGACTGTGAGTACAGGTGGTTTGCGCTCGAACCCCGGGAACGGACACCCCATGCGGCCAAGCTCACGACAAACCCTGACCGGCGGTACGGGAACGCCGAAGCGGCCTCGTACTGGCCTCATCTCGGGGTACGTCCTGCGCGTCATCAGGGAGCAACAGGGCTACACGCAGGAGGAGTTCGCCGAGCACCTGAAGGTCTCCCCGGACACCATCGCCGGCTGGGAGACAGGACGCCGCCCGCTGACCTCCGTACCGGTCGGCCAGATGCTCATGCACCGCCACCGGCTCATGCAGTTGAGCACCCCGTCCGCACTCCTGCAGGCCCTTGAGCGCGCTCTGGAGGCAGACGTACTCCTGGCGACCGCGCCCGACGAAGACGCCACAGTCGAGAAAAGCCCGCTCGGCGCGATGGTGCTGCAACGCGAACTCGGCGAGGTCCTGGCGTGGCCGCTCAACGGCGTACCGCCGCAACCCATCCGGGACTTGCCTCAGCCACCACGCCCCCGACGCGGTCCCGCCCCGACCGGCCCCCAGCTCAGCCAGCCGGAACGTGCGGTGTTCTTCTCCACCATGCGCCAGACCGCCGAGCAGGCCCGCGGCGAAGGACAGTTCTTACTACGGCGCCAAGCCCTCTACCTCTCCGGCTACGACACGCAGACCGACACAGTCGAGTGGCTCGCCCACCAGCAACGCACCGAACGGCCGAACGACCGGCTGACCCTGTGGCTCAACGCCCGCAGCGCTGCGGCCGTCGCCACCCGGCAGGGCGACCGCGACCGCATGAGCCACTTCATCGACACCGCGCTCATGGACAACGACGCCGGCGAGGCCGCCAACCTGAACTACTGGGCGTACTGGGTCGGCGAGATGCAGCACACGGAGTTGTCGGACGACTTCATCGCCGACCCCACGCCCCGGCCCTGGCCCGGCGACAAGCTCCTGTCGCACCTCGTCCAGGGCCTGGCGCCACACCACGGCTACGTCGACCTCAACATCCACTCCCTGTGGGCGCTGCTACAGATCCGCCCCAACCTGCTGCGATCCGGTGCAACAGCCCTGGCCCTACGCGGCCGGCTCCCCGTGATGTTGGATAGCCGGGAGCTCTCGTCGCGCGGGCGACGGGAGTTGGAAAGCATCCGGTATGCGATCCGCCTCACCGAGGCGTGAGAGGAGCCCCACGGTGTCCGAGGACCTGACCGCGGTAGCCCGTTTCCTGTACGAGGCGGGAACGCTGAAGAACACCGCTCGCACCGGATGGTGGATGGCCGGCGTGCAGCACCCCGAGTCGGTCGCCGAGCACTCCTGGCGTACGTCTCTCATCGCAACGATCATCGCGAAACTGGAGGGCGCCGACCCGGCCCGGGCCGCGTTCCTCGCCGTCTGGCACGACTCCCAGGAGACCCGAACAGGCGACGTCAACCACCTCGGCAAGAAGTACACCAGCGGAGAGGCCGACCCCCGCGACATCACCGCCGACCAAGTCGCCGGCATGCCAGAACTCCTGGCCGAGGCTGTGCGCGACCTGGTCGCCGAGTACGAAGCCAAGGAATCCCCGGAAGCGATCTGCGCGCGGGACGCCGACAAGCTGGAGTGCATGATCCAGGGCATCGAGTATCGCGACCAGGGCTACGCCAATGCCCAACGGTGGATCGACAACAGCCGGGGCCGGATCGTCACCAAGACGGGCCAGGCGCTCGCCGACGCAGTGCTGGACACGGGGTCGCTGGAGTGGCTCCGTACGGCACTGGGCGAGCAGAAGAGCTGAGGTTAGAAGCCGTATCTCAACCGATCATGGAACGTGTGGTTCGAACAGGCTTCTCACCGGGGTGATCTTCCCGTTGTACGCGCATGAAGACAGGGCCTCTCGGTAGCTCGGGGATGCGAATCTGACCGAGCAGTGCCGGGAGGCCCTGGTGTCCTTGTTGTACGTGTCCGAGCCGGTCCAGTTCAACTCGGCTGCTCCATCGTGTGATTGCCTCGCGCATGTGTACGGCAACGCGGCCGACCATCCCGATCGGGTGCGCAGGTATCCGTCGGACATGACGGACGCGGAGTGGGCGGCGGTGCGGCCGTTGTTGCCGGTGCCAGCCTGGCTGAATGGGCGGGGTGGACGCCCTGAGGGCTACTGCCACCGCCAACTGCTGGACGCGGTCCGCTACCTGGTCGCGGGCGGGATCTCCTGGCGGGCGATGCCCGCGGACTTCCCCGACTGGGGCCGGGTCTACGCTTTCTTCCGCCGCTGGCGCGAGCACGGGCTGATCGCCGAGTTCCACGACCTGCTGCGCGGGAAGGTCCGTGAACGCGAAGGCCGCGAGGCCGAGCCCACTGCGGGGGTCATCGACGCCCAGTCGGTGCGGGCCGCCGCTACCGTGCCGGCCGCCTCACGCGGCTACGACGGCGGAAAGAAGGTGCCGGGCCGTTATCTTGAGCCCGCGCGAGTGTGTCCTTCATGTGCGTGAAGCACTCTGAAGTTCCCCCAACTCCCGTTGTGGATGCGGTTATCTGCCGCCGTCCAACACGGAAGGGGTGGATACGCGATGCGCGTACAGAGGGTGCTGACATCCGGGTCGACGACGGAGTCGTGGACGCTGCTGGGGCATGATCTGCGGCCGGTCGATCCGGTGGAGTCGTTCCTGGCCTACCTGACGGCGATCGAGCGGTCGCCGAACACCGTCAAGGCGTACGCCCACGACCTGAAGGACTGGTGGAGCTACCTCGACGGCCGCAGCCTGGACTGGAAAGCGGTCGACCTGGAGGCGGTGGCCGCCTTCGTGGCCTGGCTGCGGCTGCCGCCTTTGGCCCGGAGCGGGGCGGTGGCGGTGCTGCCGACGGTCGAGCATCACTGCACGGCCTCCAGCGTGAACCGCAAGCTCGCCGCGGTCAGCACGTTCTACGAGTTCCATGCCCGCAGCGGCGTCGAGGTTGCCGAACTTCTGGTGACGATGCGTCCGGCCGGTCGGCACCGGTCGGCGGCCACCTCCTACAAGCCGTTCTTGCAGCACATCGCCTCCGGCAGGCTTGAGCGGACCAGGACCATCAAGCTCAGGTCCGGCCGGAAGCGTCCCCGTGTCCTGACCGCTGTCCAGGCTCAGAAGATCCTGGACGGCTGCGAGCATCTGCGAGACCGGCTGCTGTTCGCCCTGCTGCTGGACACCGGGGTCCGCATCGGCGAGGCCCTGGGCCTGCGGCACGACGACATCGCGATCGCCGAGAAGCAGGTGATCGTGGTGCCGCGGCAGAACGACAACCGGGCCCGCGCCAAGGCCGGCCGCACGCGAGCCATCCCGGCCAGCGCGGAATTGATGCGGTTGTACTCCGACTACTTGCACCGCGAGTACGGCGCCCTGGACTCCGACTACGTCTTCGTGAACCTCTTCGCCGAGCCGCACGGCCGCCCCTGGGCCTACCCGGCCGTCTATGACCTGGTCAGACGGCTTCGGAAGACTACCGGCATCGCGTTCGAGCCCCATCAATACCGCCATACCTATGCCACCTGGCTGCTGCGTCGCGGGGCCGGCATGGAGAACGTCAAGGAACTCCTCGGACACGCCTCGATCAGCACCACGATCGACACCTACGGTCACCTCACCGTCGAGGACGCCCGGCGCGCCCTGGAGAACGCGGGCTGGTTCACCGGACGGGAGGTGCGGCTGTGACATCTCATGCCCTGCCTGCCTGCCTGCCTGCCTGCCTGCCTGCCGGGCACGGCCGGGCCGGACTGCTGGAGAAGCTCCTGGCCGCAGTCCGGGCCGAGTTCCGCACCGAGATCTACCGTCCGGCCCCCGACGACCCGGTGTTCGTCGCCCCGGCCTGCGCCGTTGCCGACTGCGACCGCATCGTCAGCATGCGGGGGCTCTGCAACGGGCACGTGATCCGCTGGCGCCACCGCGGCCGCCCCAAGATGGAGGACTTCCTCACCGATCCCGGACTTCCCGTTCGCGGGCGCCAGGCCCTGTCGGTCTGCACGATCGCCGGTTGCCGCTACGGGAACTTCGGGAAAGGGGTCTGCGGCAAGCACTACGACCGGTGGGTTCGGGCCGGACGGCCCAGTCCGGACGTCTGGGATGCGCCGAATCTGGTCGCGCCTGGTGCCACGCCGGCCGAGTGCCGACTGTCGTTCTGCACCCTGTGGGCGGAGGGCCCGCAGAAGATCTTCTGCCGCAGCCACCACGAGCGGTGGGCGAGCGCCGGCTGCCCAGATCCTGAACGGTTCGCCACAGACTGCGAGTTGACCGGCACCGCGCACATCGACCTGCGTGACCTGCCCCGCCAGCTGACGCTGGAATTTCAGTACGGGCTGCAGTGCCGGGCCGACGCCCACCGCCGCACGACACCGCCCCGCATCGTCATGCAGGCCATCCGGCTCGCCCGAGCCGCTGGCGTCTCCTCCCTGCTTGACCTCGCCGAAGAGGCATGGCGGCACGACGCGGCTTCGGGCCGGGTCCGGGAGCCGGTGCTCTTCCTGATCGAGGTCCGCGACGCCGTCGAGGTCCTGCGCGACGGCGCGGGCTGGGAGAGCGAGTATCCGCGGGATGTGTGGCGGCTGGAGCGACTGCCGGGCATCACCACCCCGGCCACCGCCACCGTCCCCCGACCACGCGTTCGCCTGCACTTCGAGCGGATCGACCAGCCATGGTTGCGTGACCTGGCCAAACGGTGGCTGCGGCTGAGGCTGACCAGCGGGCTGAGCACCACCGCGGCACACACCGGCCTGGACGCGCTGGTCTGCTTCGGCGGCTTCCTGGCGCACGTCGGCGTCGACCGTCTCGCCGACATCGACCGTCCGCTGCTGGAGCGTCACCTCGCCCACGTCGCCTCCCAACCGGGCGGACACGGGCTGAAGAAGGGCCGGATCAGCAGCCTGAACCTGTTCTTCCAGACCATCCGGCAACACCGCTGGGACGACTCCCTGCAGGGCACCGCCGCGTTCTATCCCGGCGACATCCCGCCGGAGCCGGCCGCCACGGTCTCCCGACGGCTGGCCGAGCACGTCATGGCCCAGATCGAGTCCGAGGAGAACCTGGATCGCTGGGACAATCCGTCCGGTCGCCTGATCACGCTCATCCTCATCCGCGGCGGTCTGCGGATCTCCAGCGTCATCTGCCTGGACTTCGACTGCCTCCTCCACGACGGTCAAGGCGCCCCCTACCTGCGGTATTTCAACACCAAGATGAAGCGCGAGGCGGCCGTTCCGATCGACGAGGAGCTCGAGCAGGCCATCCGTGACCATCAGCAGCGTGTTCTTCAACGCTGGCCCCAGAGCACCGGAGTCCTCTTCCCCCGACCGCACGCGAACGCCTCGGGACGGCTGCGGATGTCCGACGGCAGCTACCGGCAGATGCTCCGCCGCTGGCTGGCGACCTGCGACATCCGCGACGAGCACGGCCGGCCCGTCCCCTTGACGCCCCATCAGTGGCGGCACACCTTCGCCTGCCGACTGATCAATCGTGACGTCCCGCAGGAAGTCGTACGCGTTCTCCTCGACCACGAATCGTCCCGGATGACCGCCCATTACGCGCGGATCACCGACCAGACCGTCCGGCGCCGCTGGGAAGCGGCGATGAAGGTCAACATCAAGGGCGAGCGCGTCGCGCTCGACGGAGACGGGCCGCTCGGTCAGGCCCAGTGGGCCAAGACCCGCTACGGCGTCGCCACCCAAACTCTGCCCAACGGCTACTGCGGGCTGCCCGTCCAGAAGACCTGCCCGCATGCGAACGCCTGCCTGACCTGCCCGGTCTTCCTCACTGGCCCCGAGTTCCTGCCAGAACTCATGGAACAGCGCACCCGCACCCTGACGCTGATCGACAACGCCACCGGCTGCGGGCACACCCGCGTCGCCGAGATGAACCAGCAGGTCGCCGACAACCTCGACCGCATGATCGGCGAGTTGGAAGACGGCCGGGACGAGGGAGAGGAGACCGCGGATGCCGGCTGACAACTCCCACCTCATCGTCGCCGCGGCCCGTCGCCGGTCCACGGCGACCCGCCGACGGGCGGTCGCCGCCCTGCGTCGCATGGACGCCGCTGGCACCGCGATCACCTTCGAGACCGTCGCCCGCGAAGCGGGCGTCTCCCGGTCCTGGCTCTACAACCAGCCGGACCTGCGAGCCGAGATCGAACGCCTCCGGGCCCGGCACCGCGTCCCCGCGACGAGGCCCGTTCCCGACCGGCAACGAGCCTCCGACGCCTCCCTGCTGCGACGCCTGGAGGCGGCCACCAAGCGCAACCAGCAACTGGAAGCCGAGAACAGGGAGTTGCGCGAGACACTCGCCCTCGCGCTCGGCGAACGGCGCACCGCCGACCTGCCGGAACGACACCGCGACACGCCGACGAAGAAATCTTCCTCCGTCATCGGGCCCTGCTGACGGGAGCGTTGAGGACACCGTCCACCACACATCACCCCAGGTCAGCAGGCTGCAAGTCTGGCCAGCTCAAGATAAGGGCCGCAAACGGCACATCGTGACCGACACGCTGGGCCTGCTCCTGGTCGTCGCGGTCACCGCTGCGAACATCGGCGATCGGGACGCCGCGGCGGGCCTGCTCACCCGGCTGCGCCGTCTGCACCGCGACATCGTCCTCGCCTGGGCCGACGGCGGCTACACCGGCGCCCTCGTCGACTGGTGCCGGGGCGAACTCGCCCTGACCTTGGAGATCGTCAAGCGCACCGACGACATAACAGGGTTCGTGGTACTCCCCAGGCGCTGGGTGGCAGAGCGCACGTTCGCGTGGTTGATGAACTCCCGCCGTCTGGCCCGGGACTACGAGACGTTGCCGGCCAGCAGCGAGGCGGTGATCCGGTGGTCGATGGTCACGCGGATGAGTCGGCGTCTGGCACGGCCACGGGCCGCCGGCCGGCACTGAACATCCCCGACGCCTCCAGGAGGAGCCACCCGCGCTCCGCCAGGCGCCTGGCCTTCGAACGCACCCCCTCGACCTTCGCCGGCGTCGTCCCAAGGCCCAACTCCGCCGCGATCTCCCTGGCCTTCACCGGTCCCTCGCCCGCGGACCGCCGCTCCTCCAACACGCCCAGAATCCGCTGGTAGTCGGGCGCGAGCACGGTCACCGGCAGCCCGTCCCGCCAGGGCGGCACCACCGATCCCGGCACCGGTGAGGGCACCGCTTCCTGCTCCGCCTCGGTCACGGCAGTCGTCCCGGCGGCGGACACGGCCAGGGCCTCGACCAGCTCCTCCCGCGCGATCACCCGCCGATCCAGCTCGATCTCCGCGGCCTCCAACATCCCAGCCAACCGCGCGGCTTCCTCCCGCAGGCCCTCCACCCGAACCCGGGCCGCTGTCTCCCGCTCCTCCAGCATTCCCAGCACCGACGCCACCGCGCACCCCTCGGTCATGAAGCGGATACAAGACGCCGCATGCCTCCCTCACCCCGAGCAAAACCATGCCTGACCAGCAGAAACCAACGGATCACGTTCGGTTGAGATACGGCTTCTAAACGAAGTAGCCGGTCGCATCGGAGGATCGCTCGAGAGAGTCCTCCCCTGACGCTGATATGTCCACCGACTCCTTCATGTCGTGGCTGAGAGTCACCGCAGGGGCACCGCATGGGCGATCTTCGCCCTATACCCTTGTTCGATACGTGGATTACGGGGACAGGGGCAGGCCGTGAGCAAGCTGCACATCGAGTACATCCGCAACGCCATAGACGAGCGATACACCGGCCTGTTGGACACATCAGACCTGCCGAAGTCGACCTCCGAGCAGAGCCGTCGACAGGCATTCCTCAGCCGTGGGATCGCGGCTCTCGCTGTGCAGAACGAGCATCAGGTCAGCCCGCGGGCCGCCGCCGCGTGCGTCTTCGACGGCGCGGACGACCGCGGCATCGACGCGATCTCGGTGGAACTGAGCACTCCTCAGCCGCGGATCTGTCTGGTGCAGGCAAAGTGGAGCGACGCAGGCAAGGGCGCCTTCGACGAGGAGGCGGTGCACAAGCTGTTCCGCGGCCTCGACCTGCTCTTCGACCGGGCATATTCGAAGTTCAACAGCCGCTTCCAGCCGCTCGTACCGGAACTCCAACAGGCGTTCGACCTGGGTTTGCCGAAGGTGACCATCGTCCTGGCGCTGATGCGGACCGCGCCGCTCGACGCCAAAGTGCGGGAACTCCTTGAGGAGAAGATCGACGCGCAGAACCTGGTCGACGAGATCGTCGATTACAAGGTCATGGATCTGCGTGACTTCCACCGGGCGATCCTCGGTGACGCAGCGACACCGAAGATCGACGCCGCAGTAAGACTCGATGGGTTTGTACAGGAGTCGACGCCGTACAAGGCGCTCTACGGCACCATGACCGTCCCCGACCTCGCGGACCTGTACGGCGAGCACAGACGAGGGCTCTTCGCCCGCAACATCCGCGACTCCCTCGACCTGACCGACGTCAACCTCAAGATCCAGAACACACTGCTGGAGCAGCCCGAGCATTTCTGGTACTTCAGCAACGGCATCACCATGCTCTGCGAGACGGTCAAGCCGATCGGGCGTGCAGTCCCAGGGAAGGTTGGCGACTTCAAGCTGACCGGCATCAGCGTGGTCAACGGCGCGCAGACCGTGAGCGCCATCCACCGGGCCTTCGTCAAGGACCCCGACATCGCGCAGATCGGCCGGGTCATGGTGCGGCTGATCTCGCTGGAGGACTGCCCTGAAGGCTTCGGGGACCAGGTCACCACCACGACAAACACCCAGAACCCGATCGAGGAGCGTGACTTCAAGTCCCTGGATCAAGGACAGATCCAGCTCCGCGACGACTTCTCCCTGCTGCTGCACCGCAGCTACGTCATCAAGCGCGGCGACCGTGTCCCCGATCCGCAGCACGGCACGTCCATGACGGAGGCCGCCGAGGCCCTGGCCGCCGTCCACCCCAATGCCCAGCTCGCGGCGGTCGCCAAGCGCGACCAGAATCTCGCGGGGTTGTGGGAGGACGACGTCTACGAGCAGGTCTTCGGGACGGCACCGAACGTGTACCGGGTGTGGCGCTCGATCGAGCTGCTCCGCGCGGTCCGCACGGAGCTGCAGGCGCTCCGCGACGGCCTGCTCTGGCGTGCCGACGCCGCCGCCTCGCACGGTGACCTACTGGTCACGCACATCGTGTTCCGGCGGCTGAACACGACGGCCATCGAGAGCCCGGACTTCGACTGGCCGGGCGAGCTCGCCAAGGTGCCGCAGCTGGTGCGGGACACCTTCGCCTGGGTGCTGCGCGCGATCGACGACGAGTACGGCAAGAGCAGCCACATCATCGCCGCAGTCCGCAACGCCGAACGCATGCAGCGTGTGGTGCGCGCCGCCCTGCGCGGTCTCGACTCCGACACCACCGCTCCCGCCCTCCAGGACGACTACCAGGTCGCCGGAGCCGAGCAGCGCGGGCGGCAGGTCAACGCCGTCAAGACCCTCATCGCGGCCGGCCGGATCCCGGAGGGCACGGATCTGGAGTTCCGCCCCTCCTCCCGCCCAGAACGGCGGGAGATGACGGACTGGCTCGCGGCGAACCCGGATCGTGCCCATGCCACCTGGTCCAACGAGAACGGCACCAGGAACCCCCTGCGCTGGGCCGTGGACGGAGAGTGGTACTCGCCCAGCGGTCTGGCCCGGAAGATGCGTGCCGAAGCCTCCGGTGTGGACACCTCGGCGCAGGGCTCGATCCGGTGGTTCGTACCCGACCAGGGTTCGCTGGAGGAGCTGGCGTACGAGGTGCGGCAGAGCGAGGGGACCGACACCGACACCGGGCCTGAGGAACAGTGACCGGCGAGGGGCCGCGGACGCGCGTGTAACTGTAGGGATCCCGTGATTGTCAGTGCCTGGCGGTACGGTCGAGGCGCTCGCGCGGCCGGTCGAGCGCCCTTCTCCAGGGAGCCTCGCCGACCGGTTCCGGAGCCGTAGGATCGCAGGTGGCAGCCGATACGGGAGGGCCTGCGGAGTCGACGCGGCCTCCGGGACCGCGGGTGTCGCACACAGCACCGAGCACAGGGAAGAAGCCGTACGCCGATGGAGGAACTCACCTTGGACCTGGACATCCCGCAGCAGACCGGGGACGGGGCAGATCCGGTGGCGTCGGCGGAGAAGACCGAGACCCAGGTCACGGCCCTGGAAGAGGGTCAGATCGTCGACTACATCACCGGTGAGGCGATCAGGGAGACCGAGAAGGAGAAGGTCCGCCAGCGCACCGTCCGCGCTCTCGTCCACGAGCATGGGATCGACCCCGCCGACATGGCGCGCGACTTCCGCGTCACCGTCAGCGAAGAGGGCGCCAAGCGGAAGCGGACCAAGACGGCCGACATCGCGATCTTCGAATCCGGTGCCGTACACACCACCGCCAATCTGCGCCGCGTGGTGATCTGCAAGCCGGAGCCCAAGGGCAAGGGCAAGAACGTCGTCAAGATCCGTGAACCGGCCCAGGCGCAGGCGGACCTCGAAGCCCTTCAGGAGCTGATGGGCAACGAGGACCGTCCGCTGTGCGCCGACGGGATGTGGACGGACGGAGTCGACTACTTCTTCCTCAAGAAGGTGGTCAGCGACTTCGGCGCGGACTTCGAGGACCGCAGTGACTGGGCCGTCACCGACGCCACCCTCGGCAGCCGCACCGTCGCCTCGCACCAGCGGCTGCGCCGAGCCGAGCCGGAGCGCCTCAAGATCGCGTTCCGCCGCTGCCACAACTACATCCACGGCAACGAGGGCATGCCGAAGGACGCCGCGTTCTGGCAGTTCCTCTATCTGCTCTTCGCCAAGATGTACGACGAGCGGATCAGCCGGGGCACCGCCCACGGCCGGTTCCGCACCGGTCTGAAGGAGATGTTCGACCCGGACGGCCGTGCGGCGATCAGCACCCGGGTCAAGGAGCTCTTCGACGACGTCAAGCGCGAGTACAAGGATGTCTTCAAGCCCACGGACGAGATCACCCTGTCCGACCGTGCGCTGGCCTTCATCGTCAGCGAGATCGCCTCGTACGACCTCAGCGGCACCGACGTCGACGCCAAGGGCATCGCCTACCAGGAACTCGTGGGCACCAATCTGCGCGGCGACCGCGGCCAGTACTTCACCCCGCGCGGCGCGGTCAATCTGATGGTCGAGATCCTCGACCCGAAGGACGACGAGACCGTCCTCGACCCCACCTGCGGCACCGGCGGATTCCTCCAGGCCACGCTCAGGCATCTGCGCGACACCTGGAAGAAGGAAGCCGGCACCTACGGCTTCCCGGACACCGACGAGGAGCGGGAGCGCTATCGTGACCGGCTCAGGGAGTACGCGGATGAGCACCTGATGGGGGCGGACTTCGACCCCTTCCTGGTCCGCGCCACCACCATGGCGATCATGACGCTCGCGGAGACCACCGGGAACGTCTTCCACATGGACTCCCTCGGCTTCCCTCGCGGGCACCTCTCGGGCGTCGAAGAGGCAAAGAAGAAGATCCCGCTCGGCAAGACCGTGGACGTACTGCTGACCAACCCGCCGTTCGGCGCAGACATCCCGGTCAGTGACGAGTCGGTGCTCGGCTCCTTCCATGACGGCATCGCCAAGTCCTGGAGCCGCGACAAGGAAACCGGCGAGGTCAAGGACAACCCGAACAGCAAGCCGGGCAGCATGGCGCCCGAGCAGTTGTTCATCCAGCGCGCCATCGAGTGGGTCAAGCCCGGTGGCCGGATCGGCATCGTCCTGCCCAACGGCATCCTGTCGAACCCCGGCCCCTTCGACGAGGCGATCCGCCGCTACATCCTGGAGCACTGCTGGGTCCTGGCAAGCGTCGAACTTCCGGTGGAGACATTCGTCGTCGACGCCAACGTCAACATCCTCACCACTCTGCTCTTCCTCAAGCGCAAGACGGACCAGGAGATCCGCAACCACCGGCTCCGCACGGAGAAGGACTACCCGGTCTTCATGGCCGTCGCCGAGAAGGTCGGCTTCGACCGGCGCGGGAACGACCTGTTCAAGCGCGAGCCCGACGGCAAGATCGTGGTGGAGACCTCGGTCGAGCAGGAGCGCCTGCGTATCCGCGGCAAGGAGGTCGTACGTCCTCTGACTCGCAGCAAGCCGGTCATCGACAACGACCTGCCGGTGATCGCGGAGAAGTACCGGGAGTTCCGGGCCAAGTACCCGGTGCCGGGCTTCGACCCGCGCAGCGGTACCGGGGCGGGGGCCGGCGCGTGAAGATCGCCGAACTGTCGAACCCGGTGACGTCCGCCTGGTTCCGGGACCAGGGACTGCGGCTTGATGCCTCGCCGTACGTTTCCGGTGCGCTGAAGGTGAAGAAGCTGCTGGAACGGCTGCCGGATACGGTGCCGTTGGCGAGACTGACGGCAGGACGCAACGGGGGGATCTTCAACGGCCCCATGTTCCGCCGGGTGTACCTCACCGACCCCGAGCACAGTGTGCCGTTCCTCGGGACGAAGGACATGATGGCGGCCGACCTGACCGGTCTGCCTCGGCTACGGAAGGCCGATGCCGAGTCGGCGGCGCTGTCGTATCTGAGGCTCAAGCCGGGCATGACGCTGATCTCGTGTTCGGGGTTCAACGCCGGCAGGCGGGCGTACGTGCGTCCGGACATGGGCGGCATCTGGTCTTCGCAGGACACGCTCAAGGTCGAACCCGACCCGGAGAAGATCAAGTCGGGGTACCTGTACGCCTTCCTGCTCAGCCGGTTCGGCGAAGCACTCGTACGCGGTTCGGTGTACGGCTCGGCCGTCAAGCACATCGAGCCGCACCACATCACGGGGCTGCCGGTGCCGCGGTTCGGTGAGCGGGTGGAGACCGAGATCCATGAGCTGGTGGAGGAGAGCGCGGCACTGCGGGCTCGGCATCAGGCCGAACTCGTCGCGGCGACCGAGGACTTCTTCGACAGCAACAGGCTGCCCGAGCTAAACAAGCTGCGGTGGCATCAGGAGGAACGGGATCTCGGGTTCGAGGTCGCGAACCCGAGCTCAATTTCCTTGCGGGCGTTGAACTTTACGCCGAGGGCTCAGCGGTTGATTGAGAAGCTAGGGTCGGCGCCTGGCCGCTCGCTCGGCGCGATCTGCGAAGGCGGCACCCTACGGACGGGAGCCCGGTTCAAGCGCATCGATAGCGACCCGGGCCACGGCGTGCGCCTGATCGGTCAGCGGCAGTCGTTCTGGCTGCGGCCCGAGGGACGCTGGATCAGCGAAGCACACGCTCCCGACGACATTCGGCTGGAGGACGAGACCATCCTGGTCGCGGCTCGTGGCACCCTTGGCGAGAACGAGGTCTACAGCCGCTCCGTCTTCGTCACCGGATCCTGGCTGGAGCATGCCTACAGCCAGGACTACGTCCGCGTTGTCAGCGGTGACCCCGAAGTGTCCGGCGCCTACTTGTTCGCCTTCTTCAGATCTGAGGCGGCCTTCCGAGCACTGCGTTCCTTCAGCGTTGGGGGCAAGCAGCAGGAGTATCACCCACATTTCCTGCGCGCACTGCACATCCCAGTCGCGCCCCCCGCCGACCGCGACCGCATCGCCACCACAGTCCGCTCCGCCTACCAATGCCGCGACCGAGCCGACGTCCTGGAGGACAAGGCGCTCGCGCTGCTCACCGCTGCCGTCGAGGAGGCCGTTGGCTGATGGGTGCCAGGATCGTTGCTGTTGGGGAGGCCGTCAACGATGCCGAGCGGCGCGTGATCGCGCACCTGCGAGATCACGCGCCGGACGACTGGACGGTCCTGCACTCCGTCGGAATCCCGCACGGGAACCGCCTGTTCGAGGTCGACCTCGTCGTGGTCACCGGGCACGCGGTGTACGTCATCGACGTCAAGGGCACCCACGGCCGTATCGAGGTCGACGGCAGCCGCTGGTATCCAGCCCGACGGGCCCCGTTCCGCAGCCCGGTGCCCAAGCTGCAGAGCCATGCCAAGCAGCTCAAGACGATCCTGGAGAGCGCGCACCTGGCACTGTCCCGGCTGTGGACGGACGCCTTGGTCGTTCTCCCGGCCCCGGACGCGGTCCTGGTGGACGAAACTCCCGCCCAGCGCGACGCCAAGGCGACCGTCGTCCTGCCCGGCCTGATCGGGCGGTTGGCGGACACCACCCGAGTCCCCGTATCGTCCGGGAGGTTCGACACGGATGTCTCCGCACACCACGAAGCGATCGTGGACACGGTACGCGGCTCCTCCCGCGCCCCCTCCGGACCGTTGAGGTTCGGCAGCTGGGAGGTGATCGAGCGGCTCAGCGAGTCCCAGTACGCCGACGGCGCCGACGTACTGGACGAGTACCGGGCGAAGAACGCCCTGGCCGTGCAGGGTTCGGGCACAGTCCGGCTCCAGGTCCGTCAGGCCGACCCGTATGCCCCGCAGGCGGAGCGGCTGCGGCAGCAGAAGCGGATCGGGATCGCCTACGAGGCGCTAGGCAAACTGCCCGCACACCCGAACATCGTGGGGGTACGGGATTTCTTCGCCGTCGAGGACCAGGGGATGTACGTCACGGTCTTCGACGATGTCCCCGGGCACGCGCTGAAACTGCACCTGACCGGGGCCGCCGACCCGCTGACCGCCGATGCCAAGCTGCGTGTCGTACGGCATGTCCTGCGGGGACTCGCGCACGCCCACAGCCGACAGATCGCGCACCGCGAGCTGAATCCGTCGACGATCCTGATCGCGCAGAACGGCCGGGCGATGCTGACCGGCTTCGAGTACGCCAAGACCGCGCAGCGGCGCGGGCACACGGTGCTGGAGGAGGCCCGGCAGGTCGCCGACCCGGCCTATCTCGCCCCGGAGTGCCAGGTCGACGCGTCCGCCATGGGAATGGCCGCGGATGTGTACGCGGTCGGTGTGATCGGCTATCAACTGCTCACCGGGGAGCTGCCGTTCGGTTCGGTGACCGAACAGGCCGGGGCCGTCGGCCGACTGCCTGCCGCCGGTCTTGAGCAGGCCGGGGTCCGGGTGGAGCTGGCCCACTGGCTGGGGACGCTGTGTGGGACGGATCCCGATGCCAGGCCGAGCGCCCTGGAGGCACTGCGCCGGCTGGACCTCACGATCGGGGCGGGCCAGGCCCCGGCCCGGCGGATCGGCTCCTCGGCCGCGCGCCCGGCACAGCAGCAGCCCGGCGCCGACGAGCCCGGCGGGCCGGACGCGCCACGCGGGGCGGACTTCTTCAAGCGCCTGCCCGCCGACTTCCAGCTCGGCACCAAGTACCTGGTACGCCACCCGCTGGGCCGCCCCGGCGGGTTCGGCGTGGCCTACCGGGTGTACGACACGATACGGAGCGTCGACCGCGCGGTGAAGCTGGTCCTCCGGGACCGCGACTCCGTTCTTGAACGGCTCAAGCGCGAGGCCGATGTACTGCAGCGGCTGCACAGCGCGCCGCACCCCAACGTGGTGTCCATGGTGGACGCGGATCGGCTGCCCGCGCCCGATCCGTATCCCTATCTGGTCTTCGAGTTCGTCGACGGCAAGGACGTCGCCGAGGTGATCCGCGGTGGACGGATGGGCGCGGCGGACGTGTTGCGGCTGGCCGTCGACACCGCGCGGGGGCTGCGGCACATTCACGATCTCGGGGTGTGGCACTGCGACATCAAGCCGAGCAACCTGCTGTGGACCGACGACGGCGTCAAACTGATCGACTTCGGCATCGCCAAGACCGCCGATTCCTCCGAGGGCCACACCTACACCAGCGCCCGCTACAGCCCGCCCGACCTGGACCAGGTGCCGGCCAACGCCTCCGGGTACGTCGACCGTGATCTGTTCGGACTCGGGGTCACCCTGTACGAGGCGCTCACCGGCGGGCAGTACCCGTGGGATGCGAGCTCTCCGCTGCCCGGCGTCCCGCCAATCGATCCCCGGATCGCATACAGCGGCTTCGGCGATCTCGCCCCCGGGTTCGCAGAGATCCTGCTCAGGTTGATCTCCCCGTACCGCGGCGAGCGGTTCACCACCGCCGAGGAACTGCTGGAGGCACTGCGGACGCTGGAGTCGGCGCGGGATGTGCCGGTGCCCCCTGCGCTGCCCGAACTCCCGGTGCCGCCGCCCGCGCCGCCGTCCGGCGGCGGCCCCGAGGAGCCGCCCGCACCGGAAGCCAACACCAACCCGTTCGTCGCCCATCTGCAGACGCTGTACAGCCAGAGTCGGCGCAGCAACCGCGGCACGCGGGGCCTCGACCCGCATGCCATGTCGGTATACGTCGAGACCGCACTCGACAGTGATCTCGTGCCCGCGCTGCGGCGGGGGGAGCACGCGCTTGTCATCGTCACCGGGAACGCGGGCGACGGTAAGACCGCGTTCCTGGAGCGGTTCGAGCGCCAAGCCCGGGAACTGGGCGCCGACTTCGGGCCCCGGCGGTCCAACGGCAGCGACTTCACGCTGGACGGCCGCCGCTTCCGTACGAACCACGACGGCAGCCAGGACGAGGGCGAGGTGGGCGGGGACGACGTCCTGGAGGAGTTCTTCGCGCCGTTCACCGGGCCGGACGAGTCCGGCTGGGCAGGTATCGGGGGCGAGACGCGGCTGATCGCCGTCAACGAAGGGCGGCTGATCGACTTCCTCAGCCACCATCACGACCGCTATCCGCACCTCGCCAGACTCGTCAACCTGGGGCTGGACGGGCGGGACACGGGGCAGACCATCGCCGTCGTCAACCTGAACGCCCGTGACGTGACGGCCCGGTCGACAGGTGAGGACGGCGTTCCGCGGGACGGTGAGTCACTGCTGGAGCGGATGCTCACACGGATGACGCATGAGAGGTTCTGGGAGGACTGCGCGTCCTGCGACCTGGCCGCCACCTGCTACGCGCGGCACAATGCACAGACCTTCCAGCACCCTTCCGCCGGTCCTCAGGCGATGCGGCGCCTGCGGCGGCTCTACGAACTCACCCAGCTGCGCGGCAAGTTGCACATCACGCTGCGCGACCTGCGCTCGGCACTGGCGTACACGCTCACCTCGGGCCGCGACTGCGCCGAAATCCACCAACTGTACGCAGCCGGCGACGCCCAGAGCGTCCTGGACGGCTTCTACTTCTCCTCGCACCTGGGCACTCCCCCGGCCGAGGACGGTGGTCCGCGGGAACGCGACCGGCTGCTGTCCCTGCTGCGGGAGGCCGATGTCGCCGCCGTACCGCAACCGCGCCTCGATCGCCGCCTCGACTATGCCGGTCTGCTGGAGGACGGTGCGCTGGTCACCGTGGACGGGCGGGGACACCGGGACCGGCTGCTGCTGGAACAGCGGTTCGCCGCGCTCGGCCGGTCGAGCCGGGGTGGTCAAGGACAGCCGGACCAGGCGGCCGACCACCGCGGCTACCTCAACGCGGCGCGCCGCCTGCTGTACTTCGAGCTCCATGATGAGGAGCGGGCCCAGCGGATGCTGCCGTACCCCTCGGTGCTGCGTTTCATGGAACTGCTAAGTACCGACGCTTCTGTCGACGCCGCGCGCGACATGGTGCTGCATGCCTTCAACCGGGGTGAGGGACTGACGGCTCCGGACCGCATCGGGAAGGGGCTTGCCCTGAAGGTCCGTGAGGTGACGGGCGGTCTCATCCGCAGCTACCGCCGCTTCCCCGCCGAAGGGTTCCAGCTGAAGCCCGCGGATCCGCCCGCCTCTGCCTATGTGGAGTCCGGCCGTTCGACGCTGCGGCTGAGCTACCGGGACCCCGCGGGCCGACAGGGGGGCACGGCGGAGCTGGACATCCGGCTCGATCTGTTCGAGCTACTGCAGCGCTTCGGCCAGGGGTACCGGCCGTCGGTGGTCGACATCCAGGGGCAGCAGCTCGCCTTGGCCGTGTTCAAGAACCGGCTGGCCGCGGTCCCGTACCAGGAGGTGCTCCTCACCACGCACGGGCATGACCTGCGCCGTGTCCACCGCACTGAGGACGGCGTCCTGCACATGGAGGACCTGGCTTACGTAGCACCGAACGAGGCTGACACGGCGCACGAGCCGGACGTCGAAGAGCACGCCGACGGGGTGGAGGAGACGGCATGGCGCTGACAGGATCACTCGGCACCTTTCACCACCCCGGCGTCAGCCGGATCGACTACAAACCGCTGGACATGGACCGGGTCCTGACCGCGCTACTCGCCCGGCTGTGGCACCACGGCATGCCCAGCAAGATCAGCCGTACGTCGACACTCGACGTCGAAGTGTTCGTCAAGCTGTTCCTGGAGCACCCCGAGGTGTTCGCCGACTTCGACCGGGAGACCACCACCCGCTGGACCGTCACCCACCTCATGGACATGGTCAACCGCGGCCGGGCCGATGAAGCGGTGGCCGCGCCCAGGCCGCTGCACGGCTTCACCTACCGGTTCCGCAACAGCCGCAAATCCCGTCCGTACGGGGCCGACGAGCAGCTGTACGAGATGCTGTGCGCGGATGAGGGCGCGCTGAAAGGACTGCGCGAGTTCTTCTTCTCTGACGTCGACCGGGCCACCGGCGCCATCGCCCCGGGGCCGGACACCGACGTGGAGACGCAGGCGCTGCTGCACCTGGTCGAGCTCGCGGGCCGCAAGGTCCGGGACCAGGCGGACACGAGCAAACCCCGAACTCCCTATCCACCACTCTGCGCTGAGCCCGCACAACTGCTCTGCCAGGACGTGATGCGGCTTCTCTACCACCAGGACCATATGCCGCGCACCGTGCTGGTGGACTACCTCAAAACACTGTTCGCCTTCCACCTGGCCCTGTACCACCTGCGGATGGTGAAGCTGCTGCCCGCGGCCGTGGAGGCGGCTGCAGTGCCGGCCGCCTGCCGCAGCGGCCACAGCTCGCAGGCCGCGGCGGACCGCTGCCCGTACCGGGTGCGGCTCTTCCTCGACACGGACGGCACGCCGGGCACCGCGTCCGCCGCCCTCGCCGAACACAGCGCGGACATCTGGTATCGGCGCATCCCCCGCTTCATCCAGGCGACCTACCAGGTCAAGAAGCTCGACGACTTCGCCGAGTCCCTGGCCAAGGCCGGCACGCTGAGCCGACCCGCCGGCCGGAACTACTTCACCCCGGAAGAAGCGCTGCGGCTCCTGGACAAGAAACGCGGCAAGGATCGTGACGCCTTCTTCCTCCAGCGGGTCACCCGGGTGCGGGACGAGGAGGAGGAACTCCCGCCCGAGCTCAAGCAGATCATCCAGCTCGGACTCGACCCGTTCGACGAGTACACCGAGATGCTCATGCACTATCGCGGCCGCTACTACCGGGGCCAGTTCGTGAAGTGCCTCGACTCGATGCTGCTCAAGCACCGTCCCGGCGCCCTGCTGGCCCAGCCACGCGGCGGCGGCGCGGACGCGGCCCGCCGGTTCGTCCTCGACGGACGGCTTCTCGAAGTGCTGCTGCAGGTGTCGCTCCTGCGCGAAAGCACCGACGGCAGCGGCAATCTGACCACCGCCCCGATGCGGGTGGACACGTTCCTCGCGCTGCTGCGCACCCGGTACGGGCTGTACATCGACCGGCTGCCCGACGGCGACGGCTTCACCGGTGCTCACCTGGACGACCAGGCGGCGCTGCGTGCCAATTCCGCCGCCTTCCTAAACCGGCTACGCGAGATCGGCTACTACCAGGACATGTCCGATGCCTACCTGACGCAGACCATCACCCCCAGGTATGCCATCGGCGCCACCGCACGGACGGGAGTCAGCACCCGATGACCAGCACCCCGACCGGCACGACGGGCCTGGTCGAGACCACCGCCAAGGACCTGCGGGAGGCCCTCGAAGGTGTCCTCGTACCCCGGTTGACCAAGCTCGTCGGCGAGCGCGGCGCCGGACACTGCATGCGGGTCACCGAGGTCGAACCCGAGCTCGCCACTTCTCTCGTGCGGCGGCTGCGCGGTGCGCTCGGCCCCGAAGCCACAGTCTGCCTGCTCTGCCCCGACGACGACCTCGCCCCTGACAGTCCGCTGCACGAGGTGGGAGTCAGCAGCACCAAGCTGGTCGAGCTGCGTAACCGCAGTGAGGACGAGGGTGCCCTGCCCGGCCCGCTCCTGGTCTTCGTGCCGCCCGGCATCCGGGTCAGTGCCGAGGACTCGTTCGGAATCGCCACGTTCGAAGAAGTCCCGCTCGGTGACGCGTACACATCTCTCGCAGACCACCTCCTCGACCAGGTACCCGAACGACTGCGTCCCGCGGTCGACGAACTGCTCGCCTCGGTCCGCGATCATGCGGACGAATGGGGTACGGGCGATCGCGCCGTCGCCCAGTACCTCCTCACCCTGCAGGCCAACACCTACCGCGACCAGGTCGCCGGGGCCGCGGTCTACCACTTCGGTCTCGTACCGGACTTCGACCTGTTCGCCGACCCCGCCCTGGTCCGGGAGCGGGTCGCCAAGAACCACGGCCTGGTGCGCAGGCTCACCGACTCGCCCCGATCCGAACGGCAGCGCGTCCTGGACCTCGGCCTGAGCGACAGCTCCTTCGCCGCCCGGCTCGCCGCCTTCGCCAGCCGGTGCGGTCTGGAAGAACCCACCGCCTGGACGCGCCGTATCGTCGTCGACAAGGAGAACTGGGGCCTGTCCTTCGGCAACTGGCGCATCGATGAGCGTCGCCGCGCCACCGTCTCCATCGACGTCCGCGAGCTCGGCCTGCCCGCGGCGGGCGACAACCCCCAGCACGTCAAGGACTATCCGGCGCTGGCCGCCATGGCAGGCCAGCCCTACCTGCTCACCGGGGAAAAGGGAGTCCGCGACATCACCGCGCGCTTCGCCGTGCGGCCCGACCCCCGCAAGGTGGAAGGGCTGGAGAAGTTCCGTGTGGAGGTGGTCTCCGAGAGCGGCGGCCCGATCGGCCGGGCCGCCCACATCGGCAAGGGAAAGACCGCCAGGGCCGAGTACAAGAAGGCACTGGGGCACCTCAACAGAATCGACTGGGAGGAGGGATGGCACTTCATCCGTGTCGTCCCGCTGAACGCCCAGGGTGAGCCTCTCGGCGTCGCCCCCGGTGCGCACGACCTGCCCGGCGGCGAGAGCGAGCGCTTCTACGTCGTCCCCGACGCCGAAACCGAGGAACCCCCAGAGCGCAGCGCGGGGCGTTTCCCCGGCCTCACCCAGGCCCTGCGCTCCCTTCAACTGGACGCGCTCGCGGCAGGAGACGACCCGGCTCTCGTCACCGCCACCGATATCCGCTGGAAGGCGTCCAGCACACGCAGCCCGCACCGCACACTCAGCGCAAAGGTCCACGCCGCGGGAACCGGTGAGATCCGGTTGTCCCCGCTGCTCGTCCAGGCCCAGCAGGACCTTCTCGCCCGCCCCCAGGACACCGGCTTGCGCCGGATGCTGCTGCAACCGGACGGCAGCGCGCAGCTGCTCGACGGCGATGACGTGACTCTCGGGCGCACGCTGAGCGGCCAGGTGAGCGAGGCGTACCAGGCTTTCGTCTGCGCACGGCAGGCGTATTTCAGCGCCGTCGCCGGCACGGCGGCCGGCCCCACCGAAACCGCCGAACTTCTGGTCAGCGAGGCGGCCGACTTCGAGCAGGTGCGCGATGAGCTCGCCACCTATGCCGAGGCGTACGCCGAACTCGTCGACGCGGCGGCCCTCCAGGTCGAAAGGGCACCGGATACCGCCAGGGGCAGCGCCCTGGAGGCACTCGCCCGCATCCAGCAGATCGACTGCCTGGCGGCGACGCTCACCGACGGCACAGGCCGACGTGACACCGTTCTGCTCGTCGCCCCCACCCACCCGCTGCGGGCCCTGTGGCTGGCCACTTGGTCGGCCCTCGGCCTGGCCTGGACAAACCGTCTCGCCGCGGGGGACAGGAAGACCGTCCTGTCGGTACGGGAATCCCTGCTCACCTCGCTGGCACCGCTCGGCTTCCCGTTCGCCGTCCCACGCCAGGACGGGCGGCTCATGGCCGCGGCCGACAACCTCACGCCGTACTGGGGCGCGTACCTGCCCAGTGAATCCGCTGATCCCCGCGGGATGCTCGGCCGACTCGCCACCGCCCTGAACCTGCCTCCCGAAAGCGCCCACGCCGCCACTAACGGCAGCGGGGCGCTGTCCGGCGTCGCACTGGCCGACCGCATGGAGCGCTACGTCCGTCTGCACCCGTACGTCACCACCCTCGTCATGAACGTCGTCAACGCGGGCCGAGCCGAGATCGTCGCCAACGCCCTGCTCGAACTGCAGCGGCGACCCGCGACGCGGGACCTCACCTACGACATCCGCCTGTGCGTCACCGACCCCGAGGCGCCAGAGGCCGGCGCCGCCCTGACGGAACTGCAGAACGCGCAGAGTCAGATCTCCTCCGCCGAGGCCGAAGCCTTCCTGCACACCACCGGCCCGGCGCGCACCGCCAAGCTCGTCCACTCCGTCCGCTCGGTGGAGGAGTTCACCCGGCGGCCGACGGAGTTCGATGCCCACCTGACCGTTCTCATCGACGCCTTCGGCGGCGAACAGCACGCATCTGCACCACGGCGGCCCATCACTCACGCGCCGGTCCACGGCCTGGTGCAGGCCACTGCTTCCACGTACGAGGACGACGACCAGCAGATCGTCTGGCGCACCGCCCCACGCCATGGCACGGCCCTCGCCATAGAGGACGCCGAAGACCTCACCAACCTCATGGGCCGTCTGCCCGCCCTGCTCGCCACCGCCGCGGCCTGCGTGGCCACCGCCGGCCAGGCCCTGCGCAACGTCCCCTGCACCGTCCTGTCCCTCGACATCGACGCCCGTGATCTCCTCTACCGAGCACACCAGTCCGGCGACTGGGTCGTCACCATCGACCGCACGCTGGGACTGGAGTACTTCGACAACGCCGGACGCCACGGCAGGCCCGAGTACGTCATCGACTACACGCCCGCGCCGGGCAGCGCACTCGCCCACCAGATGATGGTGAGCTCCAATTCGGTCGACGAACTGCGCGCCCTTCTCGGCCCGACGGCGCAGCAGCACGGGCTCGACGTCGCAGAACGCCACCTCAACACCTTCTTCGACCAGCTCCGACTACTCTCTGGCAACCTGGCCTTCAAACTGGCGTCCACCGCCCCCAACCAGCGCACGGAAGTCCTCGGCCTGTCCCTGGCCCGTCTCTACCTCGACTACCAGGGTGTGCTGCACAACCAGATCGTCGTGCCCCTCGACGCCCACCCCGAGCTGTACGCGGAGGCCCGCCGCCAGGCCCGCGAACTGGGCGACTCCCTTTCCTTCCAGCGCAGCGACCTCGCACTGTTTCACCTCGACCCGCGGCAACGGACCGTCACCTGCCGCCTCGTGGAGGTGAAGTGCTACACCGCGCTGGACGACATCGGCGCTTACGAGCGACTCAAGGCCAAGGTCACCCAACAGCTGGCCCGCAGCCAGTCCGTACTCGCCGAGTCTTTCGACCCGAACCTCACCACTCCCGATCGTGTCGACCGCCCCGTCAAAAACCTCACTCTCTCCTCCATGCTCCGCTTCTACCTGGAGCGCGCCGCCCGCCACGGCACCCTGAACCAGAGCAGCCGCACGGCAGCACACCAGCTCCTCGACAGCCTCGACGACGGCTACCGGCTGCACTTCACCCAGAGCGGCCTGATCTTCGACCTCGCCCGCCCCGGCACCGACCAGGAAACCGACGGCGAGGTGGAGTTCCACCGCATCGGCCACGACCTCATCACCGAACTCATCGACGCGATCCCGACCGTACGACCGGGCGGACCGCAACCGCCAGACGACGCCGAGCCCGTAGAGCTCACGGGGGGCGACGTGGACACCCCGGCACCGGACGACGCCGCGACCGCTCCGACGCTGGCCCTGGTCACGCTCTCCCTCCCACGAGTCGCCGACGCGGCCTTCCGCGCAGATGACCTGCAAGCGGCGGCCCCGGAGCAGCCGACACAAGCGGAAGAAACAGATCCGCGCAAGGGCCAGGCACCGGCGCCACCGCAGCCGACTCTCAATTCCCCTGTCGGCGAGGAGAACAACCCCGGACCGCCCGCTGCTCCCGCAGCCCCGGAGGCAACGGTGCCCAACGCACCGTCCCCCGAGGCCGGCGCACCCGACCCACATGCCTTCCACAACGCCCCCACCACGGATGCTCCGGCCCACACCGCCCCGCCATCCGGCCCAGACGCCCTCGGCTCCCACCAGCCGGACGTCTACCTGGGTGTCTCCCGTCCCTCGCCTCAGCACGGCGTCCTGGGGAAGGCCGCCGGCCGCACCGTCTCCCTCGACCTCGACGAAACCCACACCATCAGCCTTTTCGGCGTCCAGGGCGGCGGCAAGAGCTACACACTGGGCAGCATCATCGAGGCCGCCTCGCTCCCGGCCCCGCCCGTCAACGTCCTGCCGAACCCGCTGGCCACGGTGGTCTTCCACTACAGCAGATCCGAGGAGTACGCGCCCGAGTTCACCTCGATGGTGCACCCCAACGACGACCGCGCCCAACTCGCGGCCCTCAAGGAACGCTACGGCGCCGAGCCGCACGCGCTGACCGACGTCGTGCTGCTCACGCCGGAGGCTCAGGTCGACAGACGCCGTAAGCAATACCCGGGGATCGAGGTGCACCCCCTGGCGTTCTCCTCCGCCGAACTGAAGGCCGAGCACTGGACGTTCCTGCTCGGTGCCGTCGGAAACCGGTCCACGTACATCAAGCAGATCGCCAGGGCCATCCGCAAGCACCGCGACGACCTGACCCTTGACGCGATCCGTCAGGAACTCACCAGCTCCCGGATGCCGGACAACATCAAGGACCTCGCCGAGGACCGCCTGGACCTGGCCGCGGAGTACATCGACGACAACGTCCGGCTCACCAGCCTCATCCGCCCCGGCCGTCTCATCATCGTCGACCTGCGCGACAACCTGATCCAAAAGGACGATGCCCTCGGCCTGTTCGTCGTCCTGATGCAGCTCTTCGCCGACGCCCGCGACGGCGACCGCCGCTTCAACAAACTCGTCGTCTTCGACGAAGCCCACAAGTACATCGACAGCCCCGACCTCGTGGCCGGCCTGGTCGAGTCCGTCCGCGAAATGCGCCACAAAGGCATGAGCGTCCTGGTCGCGAGCCAGGACCCGCCGTCCGTCCCCGTACAGCTGATCGAACTCTCCAACCACATCATCCTGCACAAGTTCACCTCCCCGGCCTGGCTCAAGCACCTGCAGAAAGCGAACGCGGCCCTATCCGGCCTCACCGCCGAAAAACTCGCCCAACTCCGACCGGGCGAGGCGTACATCTGGTCGAGCAAGGCCACCGACCCGGCATTCACCTACGGCGCTGTGCGCATCCAATGCCGTCCGAGGGTGACGAAACATGGCGGGGGCACGAAGACGGCATCCGAAGAGTGAGGACCCGGAGCGCGCTCGGCCTATACGGCCGAACCGAAGAATTCGAGGTGTTCCAGATGCCGGAGCCCGACGTGAACGCCCCGTTCGCACCACTCCAATGGTTCGGTGCCCGGACTACGGTCATACGCACGCGTGGAGCTCTGTGCCTGACGTGGCCACGTCGCGGTCCCCGCCGACCTTCTGTGGACCCGACATGTGAACCGTCCGAACAATCGATCCGACAAAATCGACACTCGGCAGCCGTGCAGCTGACCAGGAGAAACAGTGCGAGACAACAGCGTCGAGCACTCCACGGCAAGGATTCGAAGCTGGTGATGCCTGTGGCCAGGGAGGTTTCAAAGAGACGTACTGGGACTGCCTGCCGAACAGCACAGTTACGACGAACTGGCCGCCGATGCCGAAGCCCTCAGCCAATGGGAGTCCGCAGTATGAACTCAGAACTCTCGGTCCTCAACCAGCTGCACGACGCCGGACCGAGATACGCACGTCGTAGCAGACTCGCAGGATCGGTTCATCGGTGATGGTGCGCTTGAGTCGCCGCAAACGCCTGCGGATCACACAGGCGCTTGTGGCGGCATGGAGTTCAGCGTCCGGTGGGAGTGGTGCGGGGAGCTGGAAACCAGGGGTTCAGGGCGAAGAGCTCGTCCACCGGACCGACCTTCTCAGCCATCGTCTCGTCCACATAGTGGGAGACAACGCGAGTAGGCGTTCCCTGTGCACGGCACGCACACCGTCGAGCCCGAAGCGTATCGATCGGCCGTCGGCGTCGTCGAGGACGATCATCCAACCCCTACCCCGGGCGTCACGTTCCTGCCTGGCCTCCGTCCACTGCATGGCCGTGACCCGGGTCAGTCGGTCAAGTGTGACGGCCCTCCTGCCGAAGATGTTGTGTGGGACGCTGAGTCTCGTCTCCGTCACCAAGATGCGTGAAAAGACCGTGCATCCGGCGATGGCCAGGACCTGTGCCGCTTGAAAAGTCGTCGCCGCACGTCACGCGGCGTATCTGTACTCGTTGATGAGGCCGCCGAGGATCCGGGTGCGCAGCAGCCTATGGGTGTCGATGTCCATCGCAGCAGGCTGCTTCTCAGCATCGGGTGGTAGCTGGTTGCGTGCCTGGTGGGGCCGGTGCTCGTTGTGGTGATTCTGGTAGGCCGCGAGGACCTGTCGCGCGTGGGCCTCTCCGAGGATGAGGACGTGGTCGAGAACTTCGCGCCGGATGCTGCCGATGACGCGCTCGCAGTGGGCGTTCATCCGAGGTGCCCGCGGCGCACTCTTGATCACGTCCAGTTTCTCGGCCTCGAAGACTGCGTCGAACGCGTCGCCGTACTTGCCGTCTCGATCGCGCAGCAGGAAGCGCAGGGACTCCATGCGTACTCCGAGGCCGGCGGCGAGATTCCTCGCCTGCTGCACCGTCCATTCGCGCGTCGGGTGGGCGGTGACGCCGCTGATGTGCAGGCGCCGGGTGCCGTGCTCGAAGAAGGCCAGCGCGTACAACCGCCTGCCGAGCACGGTGTCGACGTGGAAGAAGTCCGCTGCGATGATGCCTTCGGCCTGGGCGGTGAGGAACTCGCGCCAGGTGGGGCCGGAGCGACGCGGCGCCGGGTCGATGCCCGCCGCGTGGAGGATCTCCCACACTGTCGAGGCCGCGATCCGGTGCCCGAGCCGAGCCAACTCGCCCTGGATCCGCCGGTGGCCCCATCGCGGATTCTCGCTGGCGAGTCGAAGCGCGAGGTTCTTGATCGCCGCTGCGGTGGGCGGCCGACCGGTGCGTCTGCGCGCGCTGTAGTCCCACTTCGCGGTGATGAATCGGCGGTGCCAGCCGAGCAGGGTGCCGGGGGGGACCGGGAAGATGTCGTGCCAGTGACGCCGAGGTATCAGGCCGGAGAGGGCAGCGAACCAGAATCGATCCGCTGGTTCGTAGCGGACCGGGCCGGCCAGCTGTCGGCGCAGCACCGCATTTTCGTGGCGCAGCACGAGAAGCTCCGCGTCCTTTGCTGCATCCCCGCGAAGCAGCGCCGACGGCAGGGAGAGCAGCTTCCGGGTCACCTTGTACAGCAGGGACACGATCATCCGGACATGCTGCCAGCCGGCGACCCGTCCCCCTGCCACCAGCGGCGATGACTTTTCGAGCGGCACAGGTTCTGCCATGAGGCACTGAGGAGCCCCGGCTGAGGCGGTTGGAGGATTAACCCTGAGTTTGCCCGTCACCTGTGCCCAGGAGGCTTGGGAGGTTCGACTGCGTCGCCCGCGTCACCATCGAAGTGAGGGAGCGTCACCTCGATCGGCCTGGTCCCTGTGCCGCTGAGGGCGTCGAGGGCGAAGTACCGGGATCGAGGAGGGTAGGGATTGCGCGTCGCGGATACGTTGACCTCCCAGAGGACCCTCAGCCCGCGCGCGGCCAGCTCCTTTGCCGTGCTCGTCCTGAGAAGCAGCGCGGGTGGCCCGGCGCAGCGCAGGGCCGGGTCCATGACAACCGGCGCTGAGTCGTCCTCTCGGACGAAGGCCAGGCACTGACCGCTCCATCGCAGACCCAGTAGGTCTGCCAATGCCTTTGTCGGTACCGCTCTTTCCGCAGGGCCTTCCATGAGGGAGCCCAGGGAGAGCGAACGCAGTGTGTGCTCGTACGTGAGGTTCATGGGCAGGCACGGATGTGGGACCGCGTTCTCGCCGGTGTTGGACCGGCGGATGTCCGTGATCCTGTAGTAGTCGGCGAAGCACAGATGCGCGGGCCATTGTTCTGTGAGGTCCCGGAGCCAGCCTTCCGAGGCGAGCCGGAGCGCCGCGTTCTCCTTCTGCCCGGCGGGTACCAGGAACGCCCTTACATCCACGAAGACTTCGGGTGTGTTGTCCTCGCGCTCGGCCGGTGAGTCCCACCGCCAGAGGTCGGCGAGCGAGGTCGTGTGGGGAGCCGCCTCCAAGATGGGAAGCCGGGCGTCGTCGCCCTCTGCGGGTTCGTGGCAGGGGAGGTGGTATTGCGTACGGATCACGCACCACTCCTCACCATCTGTGTCGCGGACCGTCAGTGCGCGACCGGCGTCGATGTCCCCGGGGCCCAGGGGCGCCGACGGGGCAGGCCGTGGTGGAAGAACGCACCACCAGGAGTCCGGCCTGCAGGTCGTGTCCACGGTCGAGGGCCACTCGGGCGGTAGGGTCGGGTCGATACCGTAGCCGCGGTAGGGATGCGGTCTCCCGTCCGGTATTGCCTCCTGTTCCGCCCCTTCGGTGCCGATGCCGGCAGCACCCCGTGCGTGTGACGGCGGCTCGACGCCAGCGGCCATGGCGTACCACTCCATCAGCGCGGTCTCGACGGACTTGGCCTCAAGGGCCTTGAGACGAAGGAAGTCGGACCGGCCCTTCGCCCGGCCCCGGGTGCGCCAAGGAGGCCGGTGCAGGAGATCCAGGGTGCGGGAGCGTCGGGCCACCCACATGAGCCGCTGCGAGGGGTCGTCCTCCGGGTATGGCGTCCAGGCACCTGCGATTCCCTCGACCCAGGACGCCCGCCGCAGGTTCCAGCGCCGTGGCATGGGCAACGTCCTTGGCCTACGTGGCCGTTGTCCGCCTGCGGTGTCGCGCGGTATCCCGAGCAGTTCACGCACACTGTCGGCCGCGGCCTGCACGCCGAGGTGGGCGCGGCCGTCGGCCCGGCGCAGGGCCGCCTTCCAGGGCTCGGGAACAGGGCGCTGCGGCATCCGGCTCAGCGTTCCATGCATGGCCAGCCAGAACGCCTCAGCGACGAGCGCGTCCGGGTGAGCGGCGAAGTATCCGGCGAGGCCACCGGGGATGGAGGGATCATCGCGCCAGAGGGATGCCAGCGTGCGCACGCACTGGGAGCGCAGAGGCTGGCTGGGGACCGCCGCGAGCCAGAGCAGGACGTAGGACAGCCCTTCGGCGAGGTCCCGGCGTCCGGCACCGGACGTATGGCACCAGTGGAGGAATCGACGGAGCAGCAGCAAGCCGTCCTCGTCCTGCATAAGGGTCAGCACGGCCGTGACGAAGCACTGTTCCCGGCGCGCCCGTCCCCAGCGACGCAGCCGTTTGTGCAGGAATCTCGCTCCCGCGGGATGAGCGGGGCTGGCTGAATTGACGAACACCGTGTACCAGGTCCAGGGCGCGATACGGCGGTCGGTGACCTGACGGCGCAGAAAGCCCGTGGCGTGCCCGGAGGCATCCTTGGAGCGCCCCTCCAAGGAATCCAGGACGGCCAAGGCGGCGGTCGGGGAGCGGCGTACACGGAGGTAACGGGTCAGTTCGTTGTGACGCCGGGCCTGGGGCGCAGCGCTGGCCAACGCATACACACGGCGTGTCGCGTCGCCCATACCCTTCTCGCGATCCGCAGCAACTACCAAGCGGGTGATGGCACGGGAGGGAAACGGCCGATTCAGCAGGTTCAGCGCCCAGAAGTGCTCGGCGAGCCGCTGTACTGCGAAGCGGACCTGTCCGCCTTCTCTGTCCACGGCGAGCACTCCCGCCCGTCGCAGCCATTCGATGAGCGAGGCCGAGTCCCGCAACCCGGGTTCGTTGTCGAGGACTTGACACGCCACGGCGTGTTCCAGACGGTCTTCGCGTCCCATACGGAGGGCCAGAGCATGGCACGCCCGGGTAACCAGTGGCTGTGGCTCGGTGCGGCCGCCAGGCCACAGGGAGCCGCAGTACTCCCGGTTGAGTACATCCAGCCACTGGGCGAAGAGTTCTCCGACGGTGGGGACGGGCACGGGATCCCGTAGCTCGCCCGAGGAAGCTGACTTGTACAGGCACCGGGCCAGCACCGCGAGCATCAACGGGCGTCGCAGCTCACCGGCGTCCGGCGGAAGGGCCAGCGGTGGAAGACCGTACACGTCCTGGAAGACCCGCCAGGCTGCCATCGGATCCTCGACGCCCCGGGTCCAGTACGCCGCGTACCGCGCGGTTTCGGAGTCCGGAAGGTCGCGGGCGTGATTCAGACGTGTGGTGGCGACGAGGACGACCAGAGGATACTCACGCACCAGCGACGCCAGCGACGTGAGCGCCTCGAACTCGGTTCCCGCGAGTCCAGGGATTTCGTTGAGCGCGTCCACGGCCAGGACGGCGTGTCTGCCGGTGATCTGAGCGTGTGCCTGGAGTACGGCGAGGAAGGATCTGAGCGAGGAATCCCGGCCTCCCGGGGCGCACAAGCCCGGGAGCTGTGACTCCCACGAGCGGTGACCGTCGAACTCGTGACCGCAGGCCAACGCCGTGGGCGCACCGGCTGCGATGCGTGATGTCACCCAGCCCGCCAGCCCGTACGACTTACCCGTGCCCCACCCTCCGGACACGAGTAGCGCTCCGTACGCGTGCGCCGAGAGTGCGGGTTCGTCCCCGAGGCCGGTCAAGAGGCCACAACTTGCGAGGAAGTCTTGCACGACGACCGCAGTCCGTTGTAGAGCCCGCCGCTCGTCGAGGGAGAGTGTCTCGGGTGCGCCTGCGAGATTTAGTGCGTCGAGGGCATCCTGCCTGAGATGGTCGACAGCGTCCACGACCGTGCGTGTGGCCGCGAGGGCTGCGCGCAGCGCCGACCGTTGCTGGGGCACTGCGCCCACTCCGTCGCTCTCCAGCAGTCCGGCGGCCCGGTCCCATGCCTCGGTGCAGTGGCAGCGTGCCTCCCGCTGGGCGGACCAGCGGACCCAGGCGGCGGTCAGGGCCTCCGTCGTCGCGGGCGCGAGGCCGTCTGTGCGCGGCTCCCAGCCCTCCCAACGGCTTATCGCCCGCACCGCCTCGCGTATGCGTTGGACTGCCGGCCGTGGTTGATCGAGCTCAGCAAGCGCGTCCGCCAGCGGTGTACGCAACAGAGGAGTCGCCGCGTCGAGCGGCCCGTGCCGCTGCCGCACTCCCACCGCCACGGCATGGCTGTGCCGGTGCACGTCAACGAGCGGGGCCAGAGGCGGGTCGAGAAAGGCGGAGGCCACCGGCGCGTTGCCCATCAGGAGAGATTCGATGTTCTCTCTGGAGCACCTGTGGAACTCCATCGGCCTTCCCGGCCTGTGTTCCTCGACCACGGCCTGCCACTCGGCCTCCGCCTTGTCCCACGCCTGCACTTCACTCGCTGTCGGATCCTGGTGAACGCACACGATAAGCACTATGAGATCGGGATGATGCATCAGGACGGACCGCACTGACTTCTTGACGGAGACGAACGCCGCTGACAGCGTGGAGTGGCGCTTGGCCTGCATGCCCACCATGCGCCCGTCCAGTAGCCGGGCGTAGCACTCGATCCCGCCGTCGGGCGGACGTAGCGCTCGCACCGAGTTCTGCGCGAACTCTCCGTACGCGTTCCGGAAGCGGTCCTCGGCCAGCATGTCGGGAAAGAGCTGCACGCACAGGTGCTCGAAGACGCGCCAGGCGTCCATGCCGAGGTCTCGACGGAGGTTTCTCAGATCCACCCAGGACAAGCTAATGGCTGTCGTCGCCGCAAGCGTGGTGTGGTCCCACCCCAGTCATGTGGGATGTGACCGTCGGTGGATCACCCGGCCAGTCAGGCCGCGACGAGCTCGATGTCGCCCCCGGGCCATGGGGGTTCAGCCATGGATTTCGTGAAGCGGATCACTTGCGCTGAATGGTGGTCACGCGCGGTGCTCGACGGCTGGCGGCGGTCGGCAGGAGCCGTTTGCTTAGAAGAGGGGAGGCGAGCACGGCCGAACATGCCGCGCTTGAGGGCCTCCAAATCGTTGACTCTGCCCTCGACCGGGCCGGATAACCAGTCGGTGCTCACGCCGAAGACCACGGCGTCGAGGCCGGTGATCAGCCCTGCGGCGAAGGAAGCCAGGCCACATAGCTTGTCGGCGCAGACGTCGGCGATCCAGTGCGGTCTCGATCGTATTCTTCCTACGTGATGATGGCTGAGGTGGACCGGGCCCACGCGCTGGCGGGTGACCTGCTGCGGGAAGATCTGCCACGCAGGTGGGCGCACACCCAGGGCGTGGCCGCGTGCGCCAGGGGACTCGCCCCGTTGGTGGGGGAGAGGGCCGGGATCCTGGAGGCGGCTGCGGTGTTGCACGACATCGGGTATGCGCCGCCGCTCGTCGATACCGGCTTTCACCCGCTCGACGGGGCGCGGTATTTGCGGGACGCGCACGCGGCGGACGACCGCGTCGTACGGCTGGTGGCGAACCATTCCTTTGCGTTGCTGGAGGCGGAGGAGATCCTCGGCCGGTACGGGGAGGACAGTGTGGTCGGGCGGTTCGTCCGGCGTGCCGCGCCCCGTATTCACGGCAGTGTGGAGCGGGTGCGGGCGGCGGCGGTCGAGGTGGGTCTTGCGCTCTGAAGCGGCCCCCGCGTGCAGCGGTGTTATCCGAGGTGGGGGTAGGTGCCGGACAGGTAGTGGTCGATCTGTTCGTGCATGCTGGGGTGGATGTCGAGGTCGCCGAGGTCTTGTGGGTGTACCCAGCGGACGCCGTCGGCCTCGTCGTTGATGGTGGGTTCGCCGCCGATGGGGCGGCCGATGTAGGTGGCCTTGTACTGCTGGCGGATTTCGCCGTCGGTGTAGGCGACGATGTGGTTCGGGTTGGAGTAGACGCCGAGGAAGCCGGTGATTTCCGCGGTGATGCCGGTTTCTTCCTCGCATTCGCGTACGGCGCACTGGGCGGGGCTTTCGCCGATGTCCTGGGCGCCGCCGGGCAGGGCCCACTGGCCGGTGTCGCGGCGGCGTTGGAGGAGGAGGGCGCCCGTGTCGTCGACGACGAGCAGGTTGCTGGCGGGGATGAGGGTGTTGGCCTTGGGGGCCTTGGGGTCGTAGTAGTACTCGGTCCTGCCCATGGTGGTGCTACTCCTGCCGGTCGGGCGCCCAGGGGCGCGCGGTGGTCCAGACGGCCTCGAAGCTCTCGCTGTAGCGCTCGAACCACTCGCCGTCGTTCGTGCGCCGGAGGTGGAGGAGCGGGTTGGCGCTGGCGGGCCGGCCCCAGATGTGGGGGTTGGCCATGAGGTGGTCGTCGCAGCGGAAGATCGAGGTGTAGAGCGTGGTGTCGTGCAGGCGTACCTCGCAGGACGGGGAGTCGACCAGGTCGCGGTAGTAGGTGAGCGGGGCCCGGATCTTGGCGGCGAGGGTGTTGCCGATGCCTTCCTCCTGGCCGCGGGTGCGGACCGCGTTCCCGTCGGGGTCGCCGAAGCAGAGCCGTACGCGTACGTCGGCCTGCGCGCGTTCCTGGAGCATCCGGGCGATGTGGGGGTTGGTCTGTGCGAAGAAGGTGCCTGAGAAGACCAGGACGTCGACCTGCTTCATCGCGTCCAGGAGCAGGGAGAGCCAGACGTCGCGGGGGACGCTCGCGCGGTTGGGGTAGGTGTCGACGGGTTCCGCGTGAGGGGAGCCGAGTTGGGAGGTCCGCTGTGCGGCCTGCGGCCACAGGTAGGTTTCGTCGACCCGTAGCAGACTGGCGACGGTCCAGCGGTGCCTGCGGTGCGGGACCCGGCCGCCCAGCCGGCGGCTGGCGGTCTTGGGGTCGACGGAACAGGCTTCGGCCACTTCGTCCACGGTCAGCCCGCGTTGCACGAGTGCGGAACGCAGTCGGTCATTCACTCAGGTAAGACAACCCGACCGAAGTATCAGGTGGCAAGTGCGTCAGCCGTCGCCGACCGGGCCCGGTCGGAATCAGCCGTACGCCTAGGCTGGTTGTGTGCCGCTCATCGTGCTCTGGGACATCGACCACACGCTCATCGAGAACTCCGGCGTCAGCAAGGAGATTTACGCCGCCGCCTTCGCCGCTGCCGCCGGGCGTGCCGCCGTCCGGCCTGCGCGCACGGAGGGCCGGACCGATCGTCTGATCCTTGCCGGGATGTTCCAGGAGCACGGATTGGAGGCGCCGGGGTGGGAGCGGATCGTGGCGGCGCTCGAAGGCGCCGGCGCGGGGCATGAAGCCGAGCTGGCTCGCCGTGGCCGTGTTCTTCCCGGTGCGCGTGAGGCCCTCGTGGCGGTCGCGGCGGAGCCCGGCATGGTCTCGTCCGTCCTGACCGGGAACATCCACGCCAACGCGCGGGTGAAACTGCGGGCCTTCGGCCTGGACACGCTCGTCGACCTGGAGTGCGGGGCGTACGGCGCGGACTCGACGGACCGCGCGGCCCTGGTGGACGTCGCCCGTGAAAGCGCCGGCGCGGCGCACGGCCTGGCGGCGGACACGCCCGTCGTCCTGATCGGCGACACCCCCCGCGATGTCCGGGCCGCGCTGGACGCGCACGCGCACGTCGTCGCGGTCGCCTCCGGCATCCACAGCGCCGAGGAACTGCGCGAGGCGGGAGCCACTGTCGTACTCCCCGATCTGGCCAACGTGCCTGCTCTGATGCGCCACTTGCGATCGCTGACGCACGCCCTCGCCTGAAAACGTCCCAGGACGTCCCGGAGAAGTCCCGGGACGAGGTTCGACGTCCCCGCGTACGACGGCACTCTCGTTCATGCCGTCGGCGCCGGGCTCCTGCCCGGGCCGCCGACGCGCCATCCGATCCCTCCTGGTTTCTGGACGGAGTACGCGCGTGACAGTTCTGCTCGGCGGACAGGCAGACGCGACGACCTGCACGCTCGTGGAGGTGGAGCGCCTCGCGAAGCGGTACCGGGTACCGGTCGAGGACGTGCTGCTCATCGCGGTCAACCTGTACGGCATGCACGCCGACCGGCCGCGTCACCGCGCCCGCGTCCTGGTGAGGCCGGCGAGCGCACCGACGGTTGCCTGGCAGCTCATCGTTCCTCTGAACGCCACGGACTCCCCGTTCCGGCTCGTCGGGGAGCGGCTGTTGCTGGGCGGAGCCCAGGTCGGCACCGTGGAGTGCGTCGACGCGGACGACGCCGTCGGCGGGTACTTCCGCAACGACGGTACGGCCGCGACGCTCAACCCGAACGCCCGAAGCCGGTGCGTGGGCTGTGCCTTCTGCCCCAACACCCTTGAAGCGGCGGCCGATCCGAGGCTGTCGGAGGAAGGGGACCTTCGAGAACTCCTCGCGGCGCTGCGCGAGCAGCATCCCAGGCGCGACCTCACGGAGGTCCGCGAGGTGACCGTCTCGACCGGATGCTTCGAACGCGAGGCGGCGGCCGTCGGCCATCTGCGCGCTCTGCGGGCCGTGCTCGCCGAGTACGGTGTCGGGGCGCGCATCGGCTTCCTCACCTCGGTCCTGCGGTCGAAGGAGGCGTTCGGGGAACTCGTCGACGTCGCACCGTTCGTGCTGCGGCTGACGGCGGAGTGCTTCACCCGGCGCGATTTGTTGCTGAAGGCCGACAAGGCCACGCTCACCGTGTCGCAGATGCCGGAGGTCCTCAAGCGGGCGATGGCCGCCGGGCACGGCACGTCCTTCACCTACATCGTGGGGCTGGACGACTTGGAAACCCTGCGCGCGGGCGTCACGCAACTGACCTCCTACACCACCGAGTTCCCCAACTTCCAGGTCTACCAGGCCCACAACTCCGTCATGGCGGGACTGAGCGCCCCCGGGGCCCGAGACCTGGAGTACTACCTCCGCGCCCGAGTCGCGATCGAGGAGATCACCGGACCGACCGGGCTGCGCCCGGCGGCATGGGAGGGCTACCGCCCGTTGTGGTACTTCACGTTCGCCGGCGAAGCCCTGGTCAGTGCGTGATGGCCGGGACCGCAACCCCTGCCGCCGATGCTGCCGCTCTGGCCAACTCCCTGTGGAGAGCGGTCTGTTACGTGTCGGTGTGCCAACTCCACCTGCGCGACAACGTCCTTGTCCGTCGTCCGCTGAGCGCCGAGGACGTGAAGGAGCAGCCGTCCGGCCACTGGGGCACCGTCCCGGGCACGGCGTGGGCCCTCTCCCACGTCGTGCTCGCTGCCGGAGAGTTGGACCGGAGGGTGGACGTGGTGCCGCTCCTCGGCGCCGGGCACGCCGGTGTCGTGCAGCTCGCCGCCGCCTGGGTGACCGGCGAACTCGGCGCAGTCCGGGCCGAGTTCGGCCCGGACGAGGGCGGGCTGCGGCGGCTGGCCCGGGCATTCCCGGACGTGGACGGACTGGGGGCGGAGGTTCACCCGGCCCTGCCCGCCGGCGGGTTTCTCGGCGGTCGGCTCGGCGGCTGTCTGCCGTTCGCGCAGGGCGCCGCGCTCGATGCCCCCGGCCGGGTCGTCGTGCCCGTCATCGGGGACGGCGAGTGCGAGACCCCGACGACCTCCGCGAGCTGGCCGGCCCAACGGACCCTGTCTCACGCCTTCGTCCTGCCCTTGGTGCACGTGAACGGCTTCCGCATGGGCGGGCGTTCGCTCCTCGGCGCGATGAACGACGAGGAGCTCAAGGCGTACTTCGGGGGCTTCGGCTGGGACGCCAGGATCGTACGGATCACGACGGGCTCTCTGCCGGAGCACACCACCTTCCACACGGCGTTGCGGGACGCGATCGAGTCGACGCTCGACGAACGGCCCACCGTGCTCGTCATGCGGTGCGTGAAGGGGTGGGGCGGCCCCGCCTCCCTCGGCGGACGCCCTCTGGTCGGCACCCCCGGCCTGCACAAGACACCGCTCACCGCCCCGCGCACCGACCCGGAACAGCTGACGCGGCTGGCCTACTGGCTCAACTCCTATGAGCCGACGGGTCTGTTCGACGCCGACGGGCGGGCGTGCGGCGGGCTCGCGGAAGCCGTCTCCGCGGCTCGCTGGTGCTTTCTCGTCCCACCCGAGCTGCCGGAATCAGCAAGCCGGCCCGGCGCGTTCGGCGCTCGTACGGACACGTTCACGGAAGCGGTCACCGGCGTCGTCAGGAAACACGCGGCACGCGGAGACTTCCTCCTTCTCAGCCCGGACGAGCTGACCTCCAACCGGCTCCCGGAACTCGCCGGTGAGCGATGGGTCCATGAACTCCTCGCAAAGGAAGTGCTGTTGGAATGGCTCGCCGGCTGGACCGCGAGCGGGCGGCGCGGTGTGCTGGTCTCGTACGAGGCGTTCGCGCCGTTGCTCACCAGTGCCCTGGTGGCCTACGTCAAACAGCGGCGGCTCGCGGGCGCGAGGAGCCTGCCCAGCCTCAACCTGCTGCTCACCTCCTACGGTTGGCACAACGTCCACACCCACGGCGACCCGTCCCTCGCCACCTCGCTCCTGGCCCTGGGCGCTCCCGGGGTGCGCGTGCTGACCCCGGCCGATCCGCCGCGAACCGCCGCCGTACTGGACGAGGTGCTCGACTCGGCCAACGGCATCAACATTGTCGTCGCGGGCAAACACAGCCGTACCGCTCACGCACCGGGAACGATCGGCGAGGAGCTACGGCGCGGCCTCGCCGTGTGGCCGCCGCACAGTGACGAAGGCGAACCGGATCTCACGGTCGTCACGGCGGGGGACATCCCCGCAGCCGTGGCCGTGGAAGCCGTCGGCCACATCCGCGAGCGTCACGGATGCCGTGTCCGCGTCGTCAACCTCCTCGACCTCACGGTCCTGGGTGACCCGGTCCTGTGGCCACGAGGGTTGAGCGATCAGGAAATCGACGGCTACTTCGGCACGCATGCCTGCGTTCTCTTCCTCACGCTCGGTCATCCGGCCGCGGTCTGGGGCCTGTTGGCCGGTCGCCTTCGTCGGCCTGTCGATGTCGTCGGGTGGCGCGAGCCGGCCGGGCCGCTGCCGCAGCGGGAACTGGCCCGTGTCCTCGGGATGGACCAGGCTGGCGTCGTACGAGCGGTCGGCCGGTTGCTCGCCTCGCGGGAGGCGGCCCGATGAACCAGTGGAGTGTGCACGGCCTGGGGATCCTGGAGACGGGGCAACCCGTGGCCCCCGGGGACGACGCGTTCTTCGTGGCTGTCCGGGGTGCCGGAGAAACCGGCTGGTACGGGCCGGTCGGCGACAAGATCGCACACTACGCGCGGGACACGCTCGCCTCCGAGGTGAAAGGCGCACTGGTCACGGACCACGCGGGCCTGCTGAACCGGCTGCGCGCCGCGGCCCGCCGGGCCCCGTCGGACATCGCCTCTTGGGCGGTCGGCGCGGTCGACTGCGCGGTCTGGGACCTGCACGGCCGGCTCGCCTCGCGTTCCGTGGCCGACCTCCTGGCCACGACCGAACTCCGCTCGCCCGTCCCGGCCTACGCCTCGTGGCTGTCCCAGGACCTGACCCGTGTCGACGACCTCGACGTGCTGCGTGATGTCGCGGCGGGCGGCTGGTGCTTCACCAAGTGGGGCTTGCGCCGTGACCCGGCCGACTCGTCCGAGACGGCGGCGGCCCGCATGGCGCGCGCGGTGGAACGCTGCTCCCGGGCCATCGGCTCCCCGCTCGCCGCCGACGCGGTCGGCACCTGGACTCCTGCGGTCGCCATGGCCTTCGCGCAGAGCTGCGAGCCCTCCCACCTGCGGTGGCTGGAAGATCCGCTGCCGCACCACGACCTGGACCTGTACGAACTCCTCGCGGCCACCCGAGTACCACTGGCTGTCGGGGAACGCGCGCACAGCGACGAGGACCCCGCCGGGCTCATCCAGTACGTCAGGCCCAGCGCCCTGACGCTCGACGTGGTCGGCTGCGGCGGCCTCACCCGCGCCACGCAGATCCTCACCGTGGCCCGCACCCAGGGCATCCCGATATACCCGCACGGCCGCTCACTCCTGCCCGGCCTCCACCTCGCGGCCGCCTTCCCGGACGCCGTGCCCGCGGTCGAGTACCGCCTCCAATGGGAGCCCGGACGACAGCACTTGTACGACGTACCCCTCCGTCCCGAGAACGGACACATCCGACTGCCGGACGCGCCAGGTCTCGGCACGACCCCGAGGAGCACGCCATGCCCGGCACACCGGTGAACGTCCCCGTCGACGGCACGGTCAGCCACAGCGCCGAGGGCCCGCTCCTGGTCCTCTCCCACCGACTCGACGGGCACGACACCTTCCTCACCGGGAACCTCGACCTCCCCGGCATCGCCGAAACGACCGTCCCGGTACGCATCCTGACCTTGGACGACGTGACCGTACTGCGGCCGACGGACACCTTCCCGGCGCCGGCGGCCGGTACGCCGTGGAGCGGCACACCCCACCTGCCGCACGGCCTGCGCCCGCGCACCGCCCCGCCGGACCTCGAAGCCGCCTGCGACCGGGAGCGGCTGTCCCTCGACGCACTGGACGAGGCGGAACTTCGCTACGTCCTCACCTTCCTGTCCGAGGCCACGACCCCCACGGTCCGCCGGGCCCGTATCCGGGCCATCGTCTCCGCGCTTCCGGCCGCCACGGGGAGTGCCCAGTGACCGAACGCTCCGGCTTCCTGGTCACCGTCGACGTCGGCGGCACCCTCGGCACGGCCGACGGGCCCGGCCTCGCGATGCGGCTGGCCGAGGCGTCCCCGCTGCCTCCGGCACAGGCCCGGGAGATCATGCGGTCCGGCCTCCACACCCGCTCCGCACTGACGGAGACCGTGGTGACCGAGATGTGCGCCGCCCTGCGGGTACCGCCGGAAGCCTTCCCCCGCGACCTTCGCCCGGCCCCCTTCAGCCTCTACCCGGGCACGATCGAAGCCCTGCGGCGGATCAGTGCGGTGGCGACCGTCGTCACGCTGTCGAACGTCACCTGCGTCGACGCCGACACCGACGGGTTGCGCGCTCTCCTCTCGCCCTGGGTGAGCGACTTCTTCCCCTCCTGCCGCATCGGCCACGCCAAGCCCGACCCGCGCGCCTTCCTCGCCGTGGCCGACCACTTCGGCACATCCCCCGGTGGCCTGATCCACATCGGCGACGACTGGGCCTGCGACATCGTCGGCGCCGTCGAAGCGGGAGCCGGCGCTGTATGGATATCGCGCGGGAGGACGGTTCCCGACGACTCCCTGGCCGTTGACCACGGCGTCTTCGTCGCCCCCGACCTCGCGACGGCCGCCACGCACATCCAGCACCTCACAGCACGGAGTACGAACCCATGAGTCTCTTCACCGGAACCGCTTCCTACTACCGCCAGTTCCGCCCCGGCATCCCCGAGGCCGTCGCCGCGGTCCTGGACCAGGCAGCCCCGGCATCGCCCGACGGCCCGCGACGACTTCTGGACGTCGGTACCGGCACCGGACTCGTCGTCGAGGCACTGCTGGACCGCTTCGACGACATCATCGCCGTCGACAACGACACCGAGATGCTCGCCGCCGCCGAGGCCGCGCTGCGCCCGACGCTGCCCGTCGGCTCCCACCTGGCGCTCGTGCGGAGCACCGCCGAGGACTTCGTCCCGCCGACCGGCTGGCAGGCCGAACTCGTCACGATCTGCCGGGCGTTCCACTGGCTCGACCAGGCCGCCGTGCTGAACCGCCTGGACGGCCAGGTCGCCCCGGACGGCGTCGTCGCGATCTTCGGCGACAACAGCTTCTGGGCCGCGGGCAGTCCGTGGAAGGAAACGGTCCGAGACGTGATCAAGACGTTCCTCGGCGAGGAACGCCGCGCAGGCTCCGGCACCTTCCAGCACCACGACCGCCCCTACAGCGAGATCATGGAGGAGTCGCCGTTCCCGCAGGTCGCGGAAGTCCGCGTACCCGTCCGGCGTACCTGGACCACCGACAGCATCCTTGGCTACCTCTACTCCACCTCCTTCGCCGCGCCCCATCTCTTCGGCGGCCGACTGGCGGCGTTCGAGACGGAGGTCAGGAACCAGCTCGCCCGGTTCAGCGACGACGACACGTTCCCCGAGGAGAACGAGTTCCTCATCCGCCTCGGCCGACGCAATCACGCCTGACGATCACCTCACGGAGGAACCATGCCTCTCACCACTGAGGAGAAGGCCGCGTTCAAACGGGACGGCATCCTCGTCCGCCGAGGACTCGCCGTTCCCGACCGCATCACCCGCGCCACCTCGCTCCTCGACACCTGGTACCGCGAGCACTTGAATCCCGAGGACATCCCCACCTACACCCGGCGCACCTTCGCCCCGGAACTGGGAAGCCACCCCGACATCCTCGCCCTCTACCGCGAGACCGAGGCCGCCGCACTCGCCCGCGATCTCCTCGGCGAGAGCGCGCCGGTCACCGCCGCCCAGATCCAGATCCGCGTCCCCGAGGTCGAACTCCCCGGCACCCAGCCGGAGAAGGCCATGCACGTGGACGGAGTCTCCTGCCCCCACCTCGACCCGCGGGAACTGCGCACCTTCTCCCTCCTGGTCGGCGTCGTCCTGTCCGACATCAGTGACCCGCGAGGCGGAGCGCTGCGATACCTGCCCGGCGGGCACCACACCATGGCCAGATGGTTCGCCGACCAGTGGTCGATCGGGATGACGGCACAAGTACCGCCGGAGATCGACCGCGAGAGCGGCGTCCCCTTCCTCGGCGTGCCCGGCGACGTACTGCTCATGCACCACCTCGTCCCGCACGCCGTCGGCCGGAACCTCTCGCATTTCCCCAGAGTGATGGCGTACTTCCGCATCTCCCACCCGGACCACCCGCGCCGACGCCTCGAAGCCCTCCGCGACCCGTGGCTCGACTACCCGCCCCTCGCGTCAACCCTTGCCGCCCCCGTCGCCGAGGAGAAGACCGATGCGCGTCGTTGACACCCAGGACCTCGACCCCGCCGTCCGGGCGCTCGAAGCCGGAGAACTCGTCATCGTCCCCACCCGGCGCTGGTACATGATCTGCGCCGACGCGAGCGACGAACAGGCGTGCGCAAGCGTCTTCCAGGGCAAGAAGCGTCCCCGCCACAAGTCACTGGCGTACGTAGCTCCTTCGCCGGCCGCCTGCGAGCGGTACTTCGACCTCGGTATCGAGGCCGAGCGGCTCGCCACCGGGCTCTGGCCCGGCGACCTGGCCCTGCTCCTGCCGTGGCGCAACCCGCAGAACGCCCTACGCCACGCGGCCGTCGGCTCACCAGCCCTGGTCACCATGGCCTCGGGCGTCCTCAGGGCACTGGCGTCGGCGGCGAAGGTGCCCGTCGCGGCCACCACGGCCAACCTCTCCGGGGACACCGGCCCCGACGACCCCGGCCCGGCCGTCACCGTAGAGGAGGTCCGCACCTTCCTCGCGGCCTCCGGCCTGACGGCCTCCGTCATCGTCGACGGCGGTGTGTGCCCCGCCGCGAACCACATGACCGTCGTCGACTGCTTCACCGAGGAGGCGAGGCTCGTCCGCACGGGCCTCGTCCACCACCGGGCAGTCTCGGCAGCACTCGGCCGGGAGATCCGGACCGTCTGAGACCGCCGCCGCGTCGCGCTGTCGGCGCCAAGAGCCGAGAACACCCATTCCACCCCCCAACCATGGCCAGTCCGCTCCCTCACGATCGGCGTGAGGGAGCCACCGAGGGAGCCCACATCGTGAACCACACGAAGGCGCGCCAGACCGAATCACACGTGTCAACACGAGCGGGCCGAACCCTCGCCATAGCGCGACTGTCCTTACTGGCGGACGACGACCAGGGGAAGACCGCGCAGGACTGGGCGAAGACCGGCGGCGCAGCGCTTCTGCGACGCGAAAGGTCCGGCAGCCTTGCCGACGGCACTGGTGACAGCGCCCAGACCGCCGCCGACCTCCAAGTGGCGACGCGCGGTTCGGCGCGTTGGGCGGCAACCCAACGGGGACCGAGCGAAGAGGGCACGCTCTCATGACCACCACGACTCGATCCGAAGCGCCCAAGACCACGGCGCGCCGCAAGACGATTCCCCGGGCGCCGGAGTCGGCAGAGCCGGCCCGCCGCCTTGTCGAGGCCGCGCTCCGCGACTGGAACCTCCAGGAGTTCACGGAGGACGCCACCCTCGTCGTCTCGGAGCTGGTCGCCAACGCCGCGCAACATGCCCGGGGCGACATGATCAGCGTGTCGATCGTCCTCCTGGACGAACGCACCGTCCGCCTCGCCGTCGTAGACAAGAGCGACGTACCGCCCCAGCTCCGGAAGGCAGAAGCCGACGACGTCCGTGGCCGGGGTCTGCCCCTGATCGACGTACTCTCCTGGCGGTGGGGCGCCGACCGCCTCCCGTGGGGGAAGCGCGTCTGGTCCGAGCTGCGGGACGGTGAACGGTGACGGGGCCGACACCGCGGCCTCCGGTACGCCGCGAGCGGCGCAGCCGGCGCCTGGTCATCTCGGCCAACTCCCGGGCGGGACAAGTGCTTTACGTCCTCGCCGTTGCCGTTCTCCTCGCCGCCCTCATCTACGGCGTCGCGCTCTCCTAGCCATGTCCTACGATCGCTTCCCGAGGGTGGGTGCGCATCGAGAGACCTGGCAGGCGCCATTCAGGGATCCGGCTGTCCTCATCCGCGAAGTGTCTGCTGTTTCTTCGCGCCCCAGCCGGTAGACGGCATACAACGCAGGAGGCCCACGCCGCACGAAGCGGTGTGGGCCTCCTGTTTTTGAGCGCCGGGCAAGCCTTGCACTTGCATCTCCCCGCAGGAAGCGGGGCGTCTTTCCTTGGACCACCAACGCACAACCAGGCACCAGGAGTTGTGGTGACCGGCTCAAGATCCATTATAGAGCATGCCGACCGCACGACCGCAGACCGAGTGGCTGCTCCATCGGGAGTGGGATGAGGTCGTCAAAGAGTCCTGCGGAGTGGTGAGAAGTACTCGAAAGCGCTGTTCAGAGGGGGCTTCCGCTCTTCGCTGACCCACGGTGTCGTGGTCGCGACCCAGTCGCGATCACCGGGGGAGGCCCCTGCCGTGGACCTGAATCTCTTGCCCGCCGTGTCGTTGCTGCTCTTCGCGGCGGCTCTCTGCCCGCTCGCGCTTCCGGGAACACGTGACTACGTGCGTCCCGGGCGGGGGCGGCATCGCCGTGTCGTGCACGGCCGCCACGCGGTTCGGGGAGGGCTGCGATGACGACACCCTCCGCTCCGGACGCCGCGCCGAATGTCGTGTGGCGCTGGACGAGCGGCACGCCCAACGCTCCGGCCCAGGCCCGTGTCGCTCTGCGCTGTGCGCTCGATCAACTCGGTCTGGACGGCGAGGTGATCAGCGACGCCGTGCTGGCCGTCTCCGAGTTCGTCGCCAATGCCGTCGAACACGCGGTGGGGCCGTACGAGTTGCGTCTGCGCCGTACCGTCACGGAGGTCATCTGTGAGGTCGAGGATCATGACCCCCGGGTCCCGGTAATCCCTGACCACTTGGGCGCGGTTGCGTATCCCCTGGTGGAGGAGCATCGCGGGGGCGGTTTGGAAGCGCTGTGCGCGCTGCTGTCCGAGCGGGGGCGTGGGCTGTGGATCGTTCACGAACTCACCGGGGGAGCCTGGGGGTTCCGGAGTCAGGAGTGGACGAAGACCGCCTGGCTGGCGATTCCGGTTGCCCTCGTGCGGCCCTGAGCGGGAGCGAAGCCTGGGGGTTGGTCCCTTCGAGGTGTTTGCCGTCGGTGCCTTCGCTCAACCGAGTGAAGGCACCGACGGCGTCCAGGATTCCACGCGTAACGGGACAGTAAAAGATCCGAGTTGACCCATGGGATGGCGGTTGATCCCCACGCGGACGGGTAACTCCAGTCGCATTCAGCTACTTAGAGTTGCTATACATGTTCAATGCGTGATGGGAGTTCGTTGTGACGAGAGGTGGCCGCTGCGGCGCGGCGATGACGGTCGCGCTGTTACTCCTGCCGGTTACGGCAGCATGCTCGTCAACTGGTGGGGTCTCGTTACCGTCGCGGTCGGTGACGCCGAGCCGGTCGGCGACCGAGGATGCTCGCTCCCCTGGACGGGATGCGGTTGTCGCCTACCGGGCCATGTGGAACGACCTCGTGGTCGCCGCCCGGACCTCCGACGCCGACAACCCGCGGTTGGCGGATCACGCCGAAGGCGGCGCTTTGCAGCTCCTGCGTCACATGATGCGGGAGAACAGGAAACAAGTCGTGGTGACCAAGGGGAAGCCGGAGTTCGCACCCGTCGTCACGGAAGGCAGGCCCTCGAAGGTCGTCATCGAGGACTGCGCTGACGGCTCCCGGTGGTTGCAGTACGCCAAGGACGGGTCCCTCAAGGACGCCGTACCCGGTGGGCACCACCGCGTGGACGCGACGGTCGGCAAGCACGGTGGCCGATGGTTGGTCGACTCCCTGTTCATCGACGAGGTGGGGACGTGCGTCGAGTGACTCGCACCGGTGTACTGCTGTCGGCCGTCGTCGTGCTGATCTCCTTGGAGGCCGGTCTGTTCGCCGCACCGACGGCGATGGCGGACGACGGGTTCGGCAGCGGCACGGGTGTGAGATGTGTGGGCAAGGGGTGTGATCTGAGAGCCACTTCGCGTTCGGGTTCGTCACGCCGCTCCAACCCCAACAGGGCTGCTCCTGCTCACCAGAGCGTAGGCGGTGGCGGTGGCGGTGTGCGGGGTGGCGGAAGCCGGGGGAGTCGACCGGCCGGGTCGCCCACGGTCACGTCGGACGGGTGGGAGTACGACCTGGGCAACGGCATGGGCATTCTGCCGACGTTCGACGGAGGCAAGAAGGCCCCGAAGAAGGCGGACAAGCCGGCCGGTGGGCAGCAGGTCTCCGTGGCCGCGGTCGCTCAACAGGCCGTCGAGCGGCTCCGTTTGCCCGAGCCGGTGATTCGTACGAGCCCCGACCAGGACTTCGTCCAGGTGGTGAACGTGCCTACCTGGATGTGGGTGGACAAGGGCAGTTGGGGCCCGGTGTCCCAGACGGCGCGGGTTCCCGGCGTGACGGTGACCGCGACGGCGCGCCCCCGTACGGCCGTGTGGTCGATGGGCGACGGGTCGACTGTCTCGTGCGCGGGGCCGGGGACGCCGTACTCCTCGAAGTATCGCCCGGAGGCGAGATCTCCGGATTGCGGTTACACGTATCACCGCTCGTCGCTGGCCGAGCCGGGCAAGGCGTTCACCGTGTCCGTGCGCGTGACATGGGACGTGGAGTGGCGGGGTGGGGGCCAGACCGGGGCCGTGCCGGGACTGGCGGTTGAGGCGCGGCGGCAGCTGGTGGTGGACGAGGTGCAGGCCGTCGTCGTGCGGTGACGGCGACGGGTGACAGGCGGCCTGCCGTCGGCGGGCCGGTCGGAACTTCTTTCTCTGTGGGGTGAGTTCGTGGGTACCTCCATGTCTTCTTCGTCGGTCAAGGGGACCGGAGTCGGGCTGCCGGGCGCTCGTCGAGCCGGTCCGGAGCAGCGGCCGTCCGATCTGGCGGGTGGCGCTCGGCGTAGACCGGCGTGGCTGTGGGGCGGCGTCTCGGCGGTGCTGGTGTCGGCGGTCGGGTTCACGCTGATCGCCGTCGAACTCGGCGGTCGTACGGACGTGTTGGTGCTCGCCCGGGACGTACCGGCCGGACACGTGCTGACCGCTCGCGATCTTCGATCCGTCGAGGTGGCGGCCGATGCGGGAGTCGTGCCGACTGCCGGTCGGGGGCGGGTGCTGGGTCGGCAGGCGACTGTTCCTTTGGTGGCCGGGTCGTTGCTCTCTCCTGGGCAGGTGGGGGAGCGGGCCGGTTACCCACCCGCTGGATGGTCGCAGGTGTCGCTCGCGGTCGAGACGGGCGGCGCGCCTCCGGAACTCGCCCGTGGAGATCGCGTCGCAGTGCTGCCGGGAGCGGCCGGCGTGGCGGTCGCGGAGGGAGCCGAGGACGAGAAGGTATCCGCCGCGGTGGTCGGGACGGTCGCCGGAGTCAAAGACCCCGAATCCGCTGGTGGCGTACGGGTGGTGACCGTGTTGGTGGAGACCGGTGCGGTGCGCCGGGCCTCGGAGTTCGAGCATCCGCGGATCGCGGTGCTTCCGGCCGAGGGGCGGGAGATCCCGTGAGGCGGCTGATCGCGGTGGGGTCGGTGTCGGGTGCGCCGGGGGTGACGACGACCGCGCTGGCGTTGGCGGCGGCGTGGCCCCAGGGGGCCGACGGCGGCGTACGGCCCGTGGTGGTGGAAGCGGGTGTCTGGGGTGGCGATTTGGCCACCCGGTGCGGGGTGCCGCACACGCCCGGCCTGCTGGATGTCGCCGCCGCGGCTCGGCAGCCGCACCCGGGCTCGTTGCTGGGAGCCGTGACGGAACTGCCTTTCGGCGTACGGGCGGTGGTGGCCCCGGCCGGTCGGGGCGCTTGCGGTGAGGCTGTACGCGTGCTGGCGGCCGGGGGCGGTCGGCGGGTGCTCGTAGGTGAGGAACACGACCGGGGAACCGTCCTTCTTGACGTCGGACGGATCGGTGACGGCGTCGAGGAACTGTTGGGCACGGCAGAGCAGGTGGTGCTCGTGACCCGGGGTTCCCCGGAGGCACTGACCCATGTCTACGCGCACCTGCTCGGGCTCGGGGACGCGGCCCGGCGGTTCCTCCTTGTCGTGGTGGGGCCGTGCCCGTACCCGGCGGAAGAGATCACCCAGGCACTCGGCGTCGAGCATGCCGCCTTCCTGCCCTGGGATGTGAAGACCGCTGCCGTGATGCGCGGCCAGAGGCGGGTGGCCTTGCGGACCTCCGGCTTTCGCGCGCCGTTGCTGATGGCGGCTGCGCATCTTCTCGGCCGTCGGATCTGCGGCGGCGACGCACGGGCTGACGCTCAGCAGCAGGCCGGTGTCGTCGGGCAGATGCGGGCGGCTCTGGTACAGGCGCCGGGTGAAGGGAGCGGCGCATGACCTCGTTGGATGCTTCCGCAGGTGTGGTGCCGGAGCAGATCGGTGGCCCGGAGCGGCAGTTGGCGACTCTGGTCCAGCAGCGTGTGGTGGCCCGGCTCGCGTCGTACGCCGGCGAGCGCGAGGCCGCCGGTCTGCCGCCGGAGGACGAGACGGCGCGACGGCGCACGGTGAAGCGCCTGCTGGGCGAGGAACTCGGCGTTCAGTGGCGGCAGACCGTGACCGAAGGTGGTCGCGCGCTGGACCCGTGGGCCGAGGAGCGGATCGTGCTGGCGGTGGAGGACGCGCTGTTCGGCACCGGCGGACTGGAGCGGCTGCTCGCCGACGAGAGCCTGGAGAACATCTGCGTCAACGGATGCGACGTGGTGTGGGTCAAGGACGCGCACGGGCAGTGGCACCGGCGGCAGCCGGTGGCCGCCTCGGACGCCGAACTCGTGGACCTGGTGCGGAACCTCGCGGCGGGTGTGGAGGGCGAGGAGCGACGATTCGACCGGGGGATGCCCCGGCTGAACCTTCAACTCCCGGACGGTTCACGCCTGTTCGCGGTGATGGCAGTGACGGGCCGGGTGTCGCTGACGATCCGTCGGCACCGCTTCCCCGCCTCCTCGATGGCCGAACTCGTACGGCTGGGGGTGTGCGACCCGCGGCTGGCCGCCTTCCTCGCGGCGCTCGTACGGGCCCGCAAGAACATCGTCATCGGCGGCGGCACGAACGTCGGCAAGACGACGGTGCTGCGGGCGTTCGCCAGCGAGATCCCGCCCGCGGAGCGGCTGGTGACCATCGAGGACACCTTCGAGCTGGGGCTGGACGCGGATACGGCCGGGCATCCCAACGTCGTGGCGATGCAGGCCCGCGAGCCGAACATCGAGGGCCAGGGCGGCATCGACCAGGCGGAACTGGTGCGTTGGGGGCTGCGCATGTCTCCGGACCGGGTGATCGTCGGGGAGATCCGCGGGGCCGAGGTCATCCCGATGTGCAACGCCATGTCCCAGGGCAACGACGGCTCGCTCTCGACCATCCACGCCTCCACCTCGCGCGGGGTGTTCACCAAACTCGCCTCGTACGCGGCCCAGGCGCCCGAGCGGCTGTCGCTGGAGGCGACGAACCTGCTGGTGGCCTCCGCCGTGCACTTCGTCGTCCACCTCGGTTGGGACGGCCAGGGGCGGCGGGTGGTCGACTCGGTGCGGGAGGTCATCGACGCGGACGGGGCGCAGGTCGTCTCCAACGAGGTCTACCGGCCCGGCCCGGACGGGCGTGCCGAGCTGGCAACTTCGTTGCGGGCGGAGACACTTCACGATCTGACCGTGGTCGGCCTGGACACGCAGGCGGCCTCCCTTTCCCCGTGGGGAGCGTGAGCGGCATGGCTCTCATGGGTGGATCTTTGATGCCGGTCGCGGCGATCCTCGGGACCGCCTTCGGCGTCGGGCTGGTCGCGATCGTCTACGGTGCCGTACGGCGTCCTGCCGCTGAGGAACGCACGCGTTCGGGGCGGCGCCCCGCCGAGCGACTGCCCGCGAACTGGACCACGCGCCGCGTGACCGTGTCGCTGGTGGCGGGCGTGGTCGCGGGAGCGCTCACGGCCTGGCCGGTGGCGGCCGTACTCACCACGGCGGCGATGCTCACCCTGCCCGGACTGCTGGGCCCGGACCGGCAGGCCGCGCGGCGGACCGAGCGCATGGAGGCGCTCGCCACCTGGACGGAAATGCTCCGCGACACCCTGTCCGCCGCGGCGGGCCTGGAGCAGGCCGTACTGGTCACCGCGGACATCGCTCCCGCCGCGCTGGAACGGGAGCTGGGAGACCTGGCGGCGTCCGTACGCGCGGGCCGCCCACTCCCCGCGGCGCTGCGCGCCTTCGCCGATGAGGTGAACGATCCCTTGGCGGACGTGGTGGTGGCCGCGCTCGTGATGGCGGCGGAGCAGCAGGCCAGCCAACTGTCCGCGCTGCTGGGTGAGTTGGCCGACTCGGTGCGCGAGCAGGTCGCGATGCGACAGCGGGTCGACGCGGGCAGGGCCAGCATCCGCACCGGGGTCCGGGTCACCGTGACCGTCACCCTCGGGATGGCGGTGGGGCTGGTTGTCCTCAACCGGCCGTATCTGGACCCCTTCGACACGGTCGCCGGGCAGGTGGTCCTGGCCGTGGTGGGCGTGTTGTTCGCGATCGCCTTTGCCTGGCTGACCGCGATCGGCCGTATCGACGACCCCGTACGCCTGATGGGCGCGGCGAACCCGGACGTTCCCGCGGCAGCGGACGCGGGCGCCGCGTCGGGAGGAATCCGATGATCACGATCCTGGTGCTGGGGGCTCTGTTCGGAGCCGGGCTGACCGCCGTCGCCCACGGCCTGCGCTCGCCAAGACCCGCGCTCGCCGACGTGCTGGCCGCGCTCAACGCCCCGCCCCCGCCGCCCGCACTCGTGCGGGAAACCGAGCCGGACGAGTGGGCGACCCGGCTGGGCCGACGGTTCGTTCCGCTGGTTCGGGCGCTCGGCTTTCCCACTACCTCCCTGCGCGCCGACCTGGCCGTGTGCGGGCAGGACGTGGACAAACACCTTGCGGGCAAGGCGACCTGCGCGATCGCCGGGCTTGTCACGCCGTGGCTGGCCCTGGCGTTGGCCGGCCTCGGGGCCGGGATCCGCACCGGGTGGTGGATTCCGGTCAGCGGCTCGCTCACGCTCGCCGTGGCGCTGTTCTTCGTGCCCGACCTCGCCGTTCGTCGGCAAGCCGCCGAGCGGCGACGCGAGATGCGGCACACCCTCAGCCTCGTTCTCGATCTCACGGTGATCGGGCTCGCGGGCGGTGCCGGAGTCCACCAGGCTCTCACTCACGCTGTTCAGGCGCCCGCGGGCTGGGCCGCCGCCAAACTCCGCCATGCCCTGCACGTCGCTCAGCTGACCCGCACCAGCCCCTGGCCCCATCTCGGCGAACTCGGACGGCAGTTGAGCGTCGGCGACCTGACCGAACTGGCGGCCACGCTCAACCTCGCCGGAGCCGAGGGCGCGAAGGTCCGGGGATCGCTCGCGGCGAAGGCCCGGGCGATGCGGCGGCGTCGTATCGCGGACGCCGACGGTGCCGCGCAGGCCGCGACCGAGCAGATGTCCCTGCCGGTGGTCGTCCTCTTCGCCGCCTTCCTACTGCTGATCGGCTACCCCGCCCTCGCCCATGTGCTGACGGCCGCCTGAAGCCTCTGACGGAGGCCGCAGTTCAGTCCGCCGTGCGGATTTCCATAGACAGGAGAACAACCTGTATGTTCCGTACTCCCCTGGACCACCTGACCGCAGTCGTACGTGCGCGGGTCGCGCGTGTGCGACATGCCGTCCGTGAGGACGCGGGCTACACGACCGAGACGGTAGTGGTCACCGCGCTCCTCGCGGTCCTCGGCCTGACCGTCGTCGGCATCATCGTCGCGAAGGTCGTCGCCCGTGCCAACGGCATCGACATGGGCTGACTCGTGCGATACGCCTCACCCCGTCTCGGCGACGATCGCGGCGCCGTAGCCACCCAACTGGTCCTGGTCGTCCCGGTCGTACTGCTGCTGATGCTGCTCATCGTGCAGTTCGCGCTGGCCTGGCACGCCGAGCACATCGCGCAGTACGCCGCCGAACGCGCCCTGGCCGCCGCCCGCGTGAAGGACGCGACGGCCGCCGACGGGCAGACACAGGCCAGGACCAGCGTTTCCCAACTCGGAGGCCACGTCCTGACCGCTCCCTCCGTGACCGTGCGGCGTACGGCCGCACGGGCCACCGTGCGGGTGACGGGGACCGTGATCCCGGTGGTGCCCGGGCTTCGCCTGCACGCCTCGGGCACGGCCTCCGGAGCCGTCGAACGCCTCACTACCCCGCAAGGAGACACTCCGTGACGCGAGGAGCCGTCGGCCTCGAAAGACGGACTACAGACCGGGGATCGGCGGCCGTCGAGCTGGTCTTGGTGACGCCGCTGCTCATGCTGATCCTGCTGGTCGTCGTCGGGCTCGGGCGTCTGTCCGACGCACGGATCAAGGTGGCGGACGCCGCGCACCAGGCCGCACGCGCCGCCTCCCTGGCCCGGACCGAGGCCCAGGCACGGGCCGATGCGCAGACAGCGGCGCGTGACGCGCTGCGCTCGGCGCACAGTGCCTGCACGCATCCTCAAGTCGCCGTCGCAACAGGCGGGTTGATGCCGGGTGGCAGCGTGTCCGCACGGGTCACGTGCACCGCCGACCTCGCGGACCTTGCGGTGACCGGGATGCCGGGACGCATCGTCGTGGCTGACACGGCTCATTCAGGCGTCGACCATTACCGGAGCATGCCGTGATCCAGATGCCGGGACCGAAACGTGCCCGGGAGCGGGCGGACGACCGTGGTCAGGTCACGGCGTTCGTCGTCGGGACCGTGCTGGCTCTCTGGCTGTTCGCCGGGATCGTCGTGGACGGCGGCCTGGCCTTGGCCGGCAAGGCCGGAGCCCTGGACACCGCGCAGGAAGCCGCCCGCACGGGAGCGCAGGAACTGGACATCGGGCGGTTGCGCGGCGCGGCCGACGTCAGGTTGACGAGGGCCTCGGCCGCCGCCGCGGCACGGGGCTATGTCGCCGCCACGGGCGACAGCGGTACGGCGACGGTGCGCGGCGACACGGTGACCGTTCACGTGACGCATCACCAGCACGCTCAGATCCTCCAACTCGTGGGCGTCCGCACGCTGACCGTCACCGCGACCGCCACCGCCCAGGCCGAGCGTGTAACCCCGTAACTCCCGCAGTCCGGTGTTGGTGATGCCGTGGCCCGGACGGGTGAGCGGCGAGGAAGAGGCCCAGCGATGACGTCTTACTACTCCACCCGCGTACGGCTCCGGGCCGTGACCACCGTCGCAGGAGCTGGCGTTGCCACGTGCGCGCTGCTGCTGGGGATGCCCTGGGTGCTGTGGAGGGCGGCCGGTGTGCCGTGGCCGGAGCGGGTCTCCTCGTGGCAGGACCTCGCCGACCGGATCGCGGAGCCCGTCAGCGATCCGCTCATGGTCGAACTGCTCGCGCTGTTCGGCTGGGTGTGCTGGGCCGCGTTCGCGTGGTCGGTGGCGCGGGAGGTCTTCTGGTACGTGACGCATTTGCCGGACCTGATGCGTGACCATGGCGTACACCATCAGCACGTGGCCGCCCTGCCCGTCCGGGGCTCGCTGGCCGCCCTGTGCGTCGGCACCCTCGTCGTCGCCCTGCTCGGCCTGTGGCGACCGCATGCCGCTGTCGCCCAACCGGCCTTCGCAGCCGACGAGTCGGCGGGCCGGGTGGTCGCGTCCGCACCGTTGCATCCGACTCCGGCTCGGACGGCGACGTCGTACGCGGGTTCTTCATCGGTGGCCGGCGGCGAGTTCGCCGCGCTCGGCCCGGCAGGAGGCGCCCGGTTCGAGCGTGTCGAGTACGTGGTGCTGGAGGGCGACACCTTGTGGGACATCGCGGCAAACCACCTGGGGGATGCTCTGAAGTGGCCGCGGATCTACAAGTTGAACAAGGACCGAGTTCAACCGGATGGCGGACGGCTGACCGACCCCGATCTGATCAGGCCCGGATGGCGCTTGACCGTGCCCGTCGAAAGGACGGCCACCTCGCGGCCCACCCCTCCCGCACCATCCGCACCATCCGCTTCAGCACGCCCGGAAGCCTCCGTGGACTCCCCCGATCATGCCCGTGACGGGCACACGGACCGTACCCACTCGCGCGAGACCCGCTCAGAGCGAGGCTATGGAGAGCAACAGCGGCAGGTCGAACGCGGACCGGCGGTGGTCAGTGTGGGGGAGGCGAGCCTGATCGGCATCACCACGGCGGCCGGACTGCTGGCCGCGCTTCGCTATGTCCGCTTCCACCGCCGCCGAACCCGCCGGCCCGGCACGGACGTTCACGAACCGAGGCTGAGTCCGGTGGTGGAGAAGGCCACGTGGGCGGCGCGCGAGGCATCGCTGCCGTCCGGGTCGGTGGACCCCGAGACGTTGGTCTCCCGTCGCACTCCGCCTGGGCGGCCGCAACCCGTGAGCGTGGTCACCATCGGCCATGCCGACGGCGAGGAGGTCGCCCTCGATGCGGTGGCTCATGGCGGAGGCTGCGACTGGAGCGGCCCCGGCGTCGACGCCGCCTTGCGCGCGCTGCTGTGCGGCATCCTCACCGCCGCCGAACGGCAACGTCCCACAGCACCGCACGTACGGGCCGTCGTACCCGAGTTGCTGGCCGACCGCCTGATCCCCGGGCTGCCGTCCGACTTCACCGCGCTCACCCAGGCCGCCGACACCGCCGAGGCCATCAGGCTGGCCGAAGAACACCTCGTCGCCCACGCCCGCCACTGGCAACATCGAGTCGAGTCCGTCCTGGAACCGGCGGAGAAGCCCGACGGCAGCCAGGAACAACCCGCCGACGGGGATGCGGGTCCTGGCACTCTGCTCCTCCTGGCAGCGCCGGAGCCCGCTTACGCAGGACAACTGGCGGCACTGGCGACGCGAGCGGCGGGCGACACCTTGCTCGTCCTCACCCTCGGCACACCGCTTTCCGGCTCTGCACGGTGGCACGTCGCCGCCGACGGTTCCACGACCGGGCGCCTCGCGGACGGTGCCGTGGATCCGAGGGCGGACGCGCTGAGCCTGTTCCAACTCACAGCGGATGCCACCCGGGACATCATCCAGGTCGTCCTCGGCGCCCATGGTCAGAATCCGCGCCCCCGCACCGCCTCCGTCAGGCACCCCGGGCCGGCCGCGCCGCCCGCCGAAGAGCCTGCCGAAGACGCCGAGGAGAACGAACGGGACGAGGGGAAGGAGCGGCACGGGGCCGCCCCGCTGGGGCATGTGCACTCCCCGCAGTCCGGCGAGACGGACCGACTTCCGCAGCGCAAGCCGATCCGACTGCATGTCCTGGGCCCCGTCACTTTGTACGCACGGGGGAACGACGACCCGATCGGCACGAACCTGCGGGCGGAGGTACGCGAATTCCTCGCTCTGCTGGCAGCCCACCCCACAGGACTGCTCGCCTCGGACATCGCCGACAACCTGCGCCTGGACGGAGACGCCGAGCAGCACGCCCGCGAGCTCAAGAACCTGCGCCGGGCGGTACGGCGCGCTTTTCGCGCGGCCACCGGAATCACCCAGCGAGAATTCATTCAACTCCATGGAGAACTGCATAAACTCCACCCGGAGTTGGTAGAAACCGATCTGGAGGATTTCATCGCATCTCTGGGAAGAGCGAATTCAGCCGACGGGCAGGATGCGCGCCTGGCCGCCGTGCGCGAGGCGCTTCGCCATTACCGAGGAGCGTTCGCCCATGGAGGTGACCACATGTGGGCCGACGGTATTCGAGAGCACCTTGCCACGAAGGCGGCCGACGCAGCCTTGCGTTTGGCCCGCCAAGCCGAGCGGTCGGACGATGCTCGCCGGGTAGACGAGGCGCTCACCGCACTCGACCACGTCATGGCCCTTCACCCCGATCACGAACAGCTCTACCAGCACGCGATCCGCCTGCACCAAACCGCCGGACGGCACGACGCCGCCCAGCACACGTACACACGACTTCAGCGCCACCTCGCCGATCTCGGCCTCGAACCGGATCCTGCGACTCGGGCCCTGCTGACTCCTCGCTGTAGTGCAGGGTGCCGTGCTCGTCCATGGTCGGGTGCATCTTCATGGGGCCCTGGTCGTCGTGGTCCGAGGGGCGGGGCGGTTCGGGGCCGTCGGGGCCGGAGCGCATCAGGCGCTCGACGCGGCAGATCCGGAACAGGGTGTCGTCCACTCGCACCTCGTTGGCCCGGCCGGCGCTCCTGAACTCCTCGGCGGCCCGGCGGTAGACGGCTCTCTTCTCGTCGTCGAACCGGTAGATGAGGGGCCAGGTCTCGGTCATGGCGTCGTAGAGCAGCCGGCGACTGTCGTGCGGGGTGGGCTGGAGGGTGCCGTGGGGCTTCCAGCCCCTGCGGCCGCGTTCGACCGTGCAGAAGGCGGTGGGCAGCAAGGTGATGTCGAGGTGGGTGACGAGGGCCCGTTCGGAGTCCGCGCGGACGTCCGCGGGGAAGCGTTCCCCGGTGTAGGTGAAGCCGCGCAGGCCCAGGCGGAGGGCGGCGGTGGCGGGGCTGGTGTCGTGCTGCCCGGGGGTCAGGACGTATCCGGGATCCGCGAGCGGGTCGCGGTGGCCGTTCTCCCAGGAGGGGGCGACCGGTTCGCGGTCGGTGGGACGGGGCGGCTCCGGGCCGTCGTCGTCGATCCGCGTGAACTCGTCACCGCGCACCACGCGGTAGCGAACGCCGAGCACCTCCAGTTCGTTGACCGGTTCGCGCTCCAGTACGGCGACGGCGTCCAGGAGCGCGCGACGTACGGCCGGCTCGTCGGTGTCGTCCTTGGCTTTGAACCACAGATGGGAGTTGAGCCCGTCCCGCGCCATCTGGGGCGTCGAGTCGGTCACGGGCAGCAGCAGCCGCCAGTGGGCGTCGGTCCGAGGGTCCTGCTGGGCGATGCCGAAGGCGGGGCCCCGAACGGCGAGGCGCGGGAAGCGGTCGAACGCGTCCATGGCATCGGCCTCGGTTACCCAGGACGTGGGGTCGTCGCGGCGCACGAGCGCGGCGTGGGCCCGGTCGATCTGCCGCTTCCAGTCATCGGACATGCACGCATTGTCGTCCACGGGGCGGAGGCGGCGGACGCGAACGCCTCAAGTGATCGCGGAGCGCGTGGATCTGTTCAGCTGAGGTGATCAGCGCGACGGTCAGATGTCAAGCCAATGTCACCTGAAGCGGTGGAATTTGCATCATAAGAGGTCAGTAGCGTGCAATTGGCGATATGTGACGGCATTCTCCAGCTCACCCCCTGTGAACCTGCTGAAGAGGAACCTCTGTTGTCACGACAAGCCGTCTCGGCGCTCGCTGTCTCTGTACTCGCAGTTCCGCTCATCGCGTTGCAGATGCCTGTTGCGGCCGTCGCCGCGACACCGGCCGTGCCGGTGCGCGGTACTGCTGCGGCAGTTCCCGCAGAAGGAGACTTCTGCCGCATCACCGCTTCCTCGGCCACGGTGCGAGCCAAGCCGCGTGCGAGCGCTGCGGCGCTCGGTACCGCTTACAAAGGTGACCGGTGTGTCGCGCACGGCTGGGCGGAGGGTGATGGGACATGGGTCCGGGTCACCATCAAGCGGACCGGCGTCACCGGATATGTGCACTCTTCACTGGTCGCCTGGGGGAAGGAGGGGTTGACGCGTACAGGGTCCTGACTGGCTCCAAGGAATCAGGGATCTTGACTATCTGATTGCTTCGAACATTCTTTCTGTTTAATTACCTGTGTCTTACCTTTGGGGCTGCGCGATCAGACGGCGTGGTTCGGTCCGAAAGAACCAGTATCCAGGGGTGGGGACGTCATGGGGTGGGCTCGGCTGTGCCTTGAACGGCGTGTACGCAGGAGACCTGTGCGGAGATTTGGGCGGGGTGCGTTCGCGGCGGTAACGGTGTCGGTGGCGCTCGTTGTGGCGCCGCTGACGGGGCTCGCAGCGACCGCGGCACCGGCTGCGGCGGACGACGGCAGTACGGCGTCGGCGGCGCAACTTGCGTTGCAGCAGGCCGAGTCGACGGGTGCGCAGGTCGAAGTGACCGGTGAGCGCACCGAGTACACGACGACGTACGCGAACCCGGACGGCTCGACCTTCACGCTCGACCAGTCGACGGTCCCGGTCCGGGTGAAGCAGGCGGACGGTGAATGGGCCTCCCCCGATGCGACGTTGGCGGTCCGTGCGGACGGGACGGTGGGTCCGAAGGCGGTCGTCGCGGACGTGTCGTTCTCGGACGGGGGCGACGGCGCGGGCCTGGTGAGGATCGCGCGGGAGGGCCGGTCGCTGTCGCTGGGCTGGCAGTTGGGCGACCTGCCGAAGCCGACGCTGGACGGCGCGAACGCCCTCTACGCGGACGTACTCCCGGGCGTGGACCTGCGGATGACCGCGACGGGCGAGGGTTTCCAGGAACTGTTGATCGTGAAGACGCCGGAGGCGGCGGCCGATCCGGCGCTGGCGAAGGTCCAGTTCTCCCTGGCGACCGATGGGTTGACGGTCGCACCGACGGGTGCGGGGGGCCTCCAGGCGGTGGACGAGAACGGGGCGTCGGTGTTCACGGCTCCGGCGGCGCAGATGTGGGACTCGCAGGGGGACGCCGCCGAAGCGGTGCAGGTGACGCCCAAGTCGGCCTCGGTGCATGCCGATTCGGCGGAGGCGGACACGGACGCGGACACGGAGGCGGCGGCGGCCACGGCCACGACGGCCGACGACGACCCCACCTCCGGCCCCGGCGCGGGTGCCGCCACCGCCGTACTCCCGGTCCAAGTCTCGGCCGATTCCCTGACGTTGACCCCGGATGCGACGATCCTCGGCAACACCGACTCCTCCGCGTTCCCGGTCTACATCGACCCTTCCATCGGCCTCGACATGACCGCCCGCACGCAGCTGCGCAGTGACGGCTACACGGACTTCAACTTCACCAACGGCAGTGACGGCGAGGGCAAGGGCACGGGGCTGTGCGGCACGTACGACGGTGTGTACTGCGGCCCCGGTTACATCGAGCGGCTCTACTACCAGTTCCGGCCCGACGAGTTGGTGGGCAAGAAGGTCCTGGACGTGACCTTCCGGGACACGGAGACGTGGTCGTACACGTGCGACTCGCAGTGGGTGGACCTGGAGCGCACGACGAACGTCTCGGCGGGCACGACGTGGGCCAAACGCCCGGACAACCTGGGGGTGTTGGCGGGTGACTACGTCTCGGCGGGGCGGGGTTCGCTGTGCGACCCGTCGCAGCCGGATGCGCCGATCGAGTTCCGCACCGCCAAACTCACCTCTACGGTCCAGGACTTCGCGGCGGGCAAGTTCGACCGGCTGACGCTGCTGGTCAAGGCGCGTGACGAGACGACGACGGGGGCGTGGAAGCGGTTCAAGAACAATGCCGAGTTGTCGGTGACGTATGTGGGGCTGCCGGATGTGCCGAAGTCGACGGGGATCGTGCAGGGGACGGGGCAGGTGTGCTCGTCGACCGCGTCGGATCCGGATGTGGTCGCGGACCCGACGCCCGAGCTGACGGCTGTGGCGGAGGCGAAGTACGGCGGCCGGGGTGGCGCGAGCCTGCGGGTGCATTTCTACGTGCAGGAGCGGCAGTCGGACGGGTCGTGGGATCTGTTCACGGAACCGGTGCGCCCATCGACGTTCTACGCGGACAGTGGTGATCCGGTCCCGGTCACCCTGCCTCTGAGTCTGACCGACGGGAAGGTGTATCGCCTGCGGGCGTCGACGTTGTCGTATACCGACGACGGCAAGGACTACGTGGAGTCCAACACGACGGTGGCGACGACGGGTTGGTGCTACTTCACGCTCGATACGATGGCGCCGAAGCCGCCGCAGGTCACGATCGGCAGCCCGTACACGGAGTGCACCGCGAACGACTGCGTGGCGGCGGGCGGTCCGGGTCAGGCGGCGACGTTCACGTTCGCTCCGGCGGCCGGGGACACGGGTGCGGGGAACGTGGTCGGCTACGAGTACAAGCTGGCGACCACGTCGGTCTGGTCGTCGCTTCTCTCGGGCAGCACGGTCGACAAGGCGCTGGCGCCCCGGCTCGCGGGCACCCAGCAGCTCCAGGTGCGTGCGCAGGACGATGTGGGCACCGGCCGTTGGAGTTCGCCGGCGGTGGTGCGGTTCAACGTGGCGGAAGGCTCGACGGCGGTGGGGCGTTGGCACTTCGCCGACGGCACGGCGGGCTCGACGGTGACGACGGCGGCGGACAGCGCGACGGAAGGCAGCACCCGCTACCCGGCGACCCTCCACGAAGCCGGGGCGGGTTGGTCGTCGCTGGCCAGGCGGGGCGACGGCGACTACTCGCTGTGGCTCAACGACACGTCGGACAGCGCGCGTCAGACGGGGTACGCGGCAACGGCGGTGCCCGTGGTGAACACGGAGGCGTCGTTCACGGTGTCGGCGTGGGCGTACCTGACGGACGAGTCGGACTTCCGGACGGTGCTGTCCGAGCAGGGCAGCGACGGTTCCGGCTTCCTGCTCTACTACTCGCCGAGCGTCAACCGCTGGGTATTCCTGTGGAATTGGTACGACCTGGACAAGAACGGGGTGCCTACGACCCGTCACTTCGCGAGCGTCAACGCGGATGCGGCGGGGGTCCCGTTGAAGACGTGGAGCCATGTCACGGGCGTGTACGACCACGACGCCCACACCATCAGCCTGTACGTGAACGGCCGGTTGCAGGGCGACCCGGTGTCGGTACCGACGACGTCGGACGCGACGGTGTCCAACGGGGCGTTGCAGTTCGGCCGGGGGAGCGTCACGCCGGGGACGTATGTGAACTACCTGCACGGCCGGGTGGACGAAGCGGCCGTGTGGCAGCGGGCGTTGACGGCCGACGAGGTCGCGACCGAGGACCAACTCGCCGAGCCCGACGGCTCTTCGGACGTCGAGCTGATGGCGTCCTGGAACCCGGACGGGGCGAGCGGCAGCACGCTCGCGGACTCGACCACCGGGTACGGGCGTTCGCTGTCCTTGTCGGGCGGGGCGTCGTTGGACGGTACGTCGCTGGTGCTGGACGGGGTAAGTGGGGCGGCGACTACGGCCGGGCCGTTGGTGGATGAGACGGCTTCGTTCACGGTGAGTACCGAAGTGGCCCTGGGCAGTGGTGCGTTGGCGGATATGGCCGACGGGGATTCGGCGCAGGTGTTGGGGCAGCGGAGTGCGGATGGGTCGGCTTGGGGGTTGTGGGCGCACCGGACCGGTGAGGAGACGACGTTGGACGACGACGGCAACATCGTCACTGTTCCCGTGGGCTATTGGGAGTTCGGGCGGCTCGTGGACGGCACGTTCACGTCCGTGCAGTCGGAGCCGATGATCGAGTCCGGCACGGCCGTACGCCTGACGGGTACTTACGACGCTCCCTCTGGCACGATCCGCCTCTTCCTGGGTGCCAACGAAAGCCATATGGGCGAACTCGCCGCCTACACAGCCGTGCCCGGCTCCGGTGACTTCGCCGTGGGCAAGGGATACGTCGACGCGGCCTGGGGCCACTACCTGGCAGGAGCGGTCACCGACATCCGCGTCTGGGCGGGCGCGATGACCGACGGGACTCAGATCGCCACCGCCACCGGCGGCTGACCGACGGGAGTCACCTGGTGTGGGCGCCGCGCACGCGCGCCCACACCAGCTTCTCCTTCCGAAACTTCGCACGCACGGCAGCAACAGACAGACGCATCGCTGGACGTTTCGCCTGATCGGCTTGGAGGCATGGTCGTGAGTTCGCGCAGAACACCCCGTCGGCGTCGGCTCGTTGGCAGAACGCGCTGGGTCGTCGTGACGCTGTGCACGGTGCTTGCGGTGCCGACCGTGTTGTCCGTCCCGGCGGTTGCGTCCGACACCGCTGCCGGCCTGGGGAAGATCCCCGTGCCCACCCAGCAGCACGCCAAGCTCGCCGAGACCACTGGCCAGGGCGCGAAGAAGGCCCGAGCGAAGGTGGCCGCGCAGAAGGCGGCCAACAAGAAGCAGGCCACCCGGGCGGCGGCCGAGCAGACGGCAACCTGGCCGAAGCCGGGCACGGCGACGACGCCCCTCCCGGCCTCCGGCAAGGCCAAGTTGACGCCGGGCGGCCTCCCGGTGACGATCGCGGCGGCGGGCACGAAGAAGCCCGCCGCGGGTACGGCCCACGTCCAACTCCTCAGCCGTACAAGGGCATCCGCGGTCGGGGTGAACGGCCTCCTCCTCACCGTCTCGTCGACCACTGCGGGCAAGGCGCAACTCACGCTGGACTACGGCAAGTTCGCTTCGGCGTACGGCGGCGACTGGGCGGGCCGCCTCCACCTGGTGACCCTCCCGGCCTGCGCGTTGACGACGCCCGACAAGGCGGCCTGCCGCACCCAGACCCCGCTCGCCTCGGACAACAACGCCACCGCGCAAACGGTCAGCGCGACAACGGAGTTGGCGACCACGGCGACGGTGGTAGCCCTCGCCGCCACCTCCGGCGAGTCGACGTCCGGCTCGGGCAACTACGCGGCCTCGACGCTGAACGCCAGCTCGACTTGGGAGGCGGGCGGCTCCTCGGGCGCGTTCACGTGGTCGTACCCGATGAGCACGCCGTCCCCGGCGGCGGGCCCGTCCCCGTCCCTGACGCTGGGCTACGACTCGGGCAGCGTGGACGGCAAGACGGCGTCAACGAACAACCAGAGCACGCAGGTTGGCGAGGGGTTCGACCTCACCACCTCCTCCTACGTCGAGCGGTCGTACGGTTCCTGCGACGAGGACGGTCACGACGACACGTACGACCTGTGCTGGAAGTACGACAACGCCTCGCTGGTCCTCAACGGCAAGTCCACCGAGCTGGTCAAGGACGACACGACCGGTGAGTGGCACTTGAAGGACGACGACGCTTCGACGGTCACGCACTCCACGGGCGCGGACAACGGCGACGAGGGCGATGCGGGCAACGACGGTGCGGGCGAGTACTGGACGGTGACGACGGGCGACGGCACGCAGTACGTCTTCGGCCTGGACAAACTGCCCGGCGCGGACGACACCGAGCGCACCAACTCGGTATGGACCACGCCGGTGTTCGGCGACGACTCGGGCGAACCCGGTTACGCCGACGGCGACTCCTTCGCCGACCGTTCCCTGAACCAGGCGTGGCGCTGGAACCTGGACTACGTGGTCGACCTGAGCGGCAACGCGATGTCGTACTGGTACACCGCGGAGGCGAACTACTACGCGAAGAACGGCTCGGACACCGCCAACGCCAAGTACTACCGCGGCGGTTACCTCACGAAGATCCTCTACGGCCAGCGTTCGGACACCCTGTTCACGGGCACGGCGTCGAACGAGGTCACCTTCGACTACGACGAGCGCTGCACGGCCTCGGACTGCACGTCGCTCACCAAGTCCACGGCGGACAACTGGCCGGACGTCCCCTACGACGAGATCTGCTCGTCGGGCGACGACTGCGACGCGGTCAACCCGTCCTTCTTCACGCGCAAGCGCCTCACCGGCGTGGAGACCTTCTCGTACGACACAACGGCCGCTGCCTACACGCCCGTTGACGCCTGGACGCTGAAGCAGGAGTTCCTCGACCCGGGCGACATCGGCGACACCTCCGACCAGACGATGGTGCTGGACAGCATCCAGCACACCGGCAAGAGCGGCACGGCGATCGCGCTGGATCCGGTGACGTTCACGTACCAGATGCGTGCCAACCGGGTGGACGCCACGGACAACATCCTTCCGCTGAACCGGCCCCGTATCCGGTCGGTGACGTCCGAGACGGGCGCGATCACGGACGTCACGCTGTCGACGCCGGAGTGCGTCCGCGGCTCGAAGATGCCGGCCGCGGAGGACAACGACACGCTCAGCTGCTACCCGGTGTACTGGCACGTCAACGGCGCGGACGAGGCGACGCTCGACTGGTTCAACAAGTACCGCGTCCTGGCCGTCGGCACGACCGACCCCACGGGCAACGGCGAGTCGATGGAGAACCAGTACGCCTATTCGGGCCCGGCCTGGCACTACAACGACGACCCGCTGACCCCCACCGACGAACGCACCTGGTCGGACTGGCGCGGCTACGCGAAGGTCACGGCGACCAAGGGCGAGACGACGTCGACGCAGTCGAAGACGGTCACGGTCTACATGCAGGGCATGGACGGCGACGAGCAAGCAGGCGGCGGTACGGCATCGGCGAGTTCGGCCGGGATCGACTTCACCGGCCTCACCGTCCCGGACGTGACCGACAGCGACCAGTACGCGGGCTTCACGCGCGAGCAGATCACCTACGACGGTGACACGCCGGTCTCGGTGAGCGTCAACGACCCGTGGTCCTCCCGAACCGCGAGCCAGCAGAAGTCGTACGCGAACGTCAAGGCGTTCTACGTCCGCACGGACGGCACCGCGTCGTACACCTACCTGACGGCGTCCGGGAGTTGGCGCACCCGTACGACGTCGACGGCCTTCGACGACTACGGCATGCCGGTGACGGTCTTCGACGCGGGCGACACGTCGGTGACGGGCGACGAGACGTGCACGCGCACCTGGTACGCCCGCAACACGGCTGTGGGCATTACGTCGTTGGTCTCGCGCACGAGGGTCCTGGGCCGCAACTGCACTGTCGACGAAGCATCGTTGAACCTTCCGACGACGACGGACACGCGTGGCGACGTGCTGTCGGACACGGCGACGATCTACGACGACCCGTCGGTGACGGTCTGGAAGTCCGCGCAGACCCCGACCCAGGGCAACGTCACGTGGACCGGCCGTGCCACCGCGTACCCGACGACGGTGGGCAGCAACGGCGAGCGTTTCCCGACCGGTTGGCAGACGGTGAGCCAGGCGACGTACGACACGCTGGGCCGCGCGTTGTCGGCCACGGACGCGGGTGGCAACACCACGTGGACGGCGTACACGCCGACGGACTCCGGCCCGCTGACGAGGACGATCGTCACCAATCCGAAGACGCAGAAGACGACGACGTTCTACGACCCGGCGCGCGGCACTGCGTTGGAGGTCTTTGACGCCAACACCAAGCTCACGCAGACGACTTACGACGCGCTCGGCCGTGTCACCGGAGTCTGGCTGCCCAACCGTTCCAAGAGCGGCGGCAAGAGCGCCAATTACACGTACGCGTACTCGGTCAGCAACAGTGCCCCGTCCTGGACGTCTACTTCGACCATCGTCGCCGACGACGTCTACAACACCACTTACTCGATCTACGACTCACTCCTGCGCCCGCTCCAGACCCAGTCCCCGGACGCCAACGGCGGCCGCATCCTGACCGATACGCGTTACGACACGCGGGGCCTGGCGTACGAGACGTACGCGGAGGCGTCCGACTCCAACGCGCCCTCCAGTACGTACGCGAGAGTTGAGTACGGCGGGGCCCCGCAGCAGACGGACATCGTCTTCGACGGCGCCGAACGCCCCACGAGCAGCACGATGTACGTCAACGGCGACAAGAAGTGGTCGACGGCCACGACGTACACGGGCGACTCGACGGCCACGACGGGCCTCACGGGCGGCTCGGCGACCCGCACGATCACCGACGCGCTGGGCCGCACGACGGAGCAGCGCCAGTACGCGGGCACGAGTCCGGCGGACACGGAGTACGGCGCGAGTGTGGGCACGGCGTACACGTCGACCAACTACACGTACACGCGAGACGGGTTGGCGGACACGATCACCGGCCCGGACGCCAACTGGTCGTACACGTATGACCTGTTCGGCCGTCAGGTCACGGCGACGGACCCCGACAAGGGCAAGACGACGACGTCGTACACGGCCTTGGACCAGGTACAGACGACGACGGACACCAATGGCGAACTCCTCTACCTCTACGACGTGCTGGGCCGTACGACGGACGAGTGGAAGTCGTCGGAGACGGACGCGAACAAACTCGCCCACTGGGACTACGACACCCTCGCCAAGGGGCAGTTGGACGACTCCATCAGCTATGTCGGCGGCACGACGGGCTCGGCGTACACGCGGAAGGTGACGGCGTACGACGAGTTGTACCGCCCGACGACGACGCAGCTGATCCTCCCCTCGACGGATCCCCTGGTGACGTCGAAAGCGGTCGCCGCCACGCTGACGACATCGACGTACTACAACCTCGACGGCACCCAGCAGTACATCTCCGAGCCGGCCGCCGGAGGACTGACCGCCGAGCAGGTCACCAACACGTACGACAGCGTCGGCCTGCCGACCTCCATGCACGGCACTTCCTACTACCTCCTGGGCGCGAGCTACACCGACCTCGGCCAGACCTCCCAACTCACCCTCGGCACCTCGACGGCCGAGGGCACCCTGAAGGCGTACATCACCAACGCCTACGAGCCCGGCACGGACCGCCTGACGCA
>LJCV01000065.1 GCA_001298575.1 Actinobacteria bacterium OK074 | reverse complement strand
CCCGGCCCGGACGGCCGCCCCCCCCCCCAACCCCCGCCTCAGACAACCGATTTGAACAACCCGAACTCCTTGATCCGCACCGCCGCCCGCGCCCCCGTCACGCGCAGCCGCCACCGCCGGGCCGCCACCGGCGCGTCCAGCAGCAGGATGCGGCTCGCCCCCACCGTGCCCGCGGTGACCACCTGCGTCCACGCGCCGTCGACCAGGGCCTCGACCACGAAACGCTCGATCTGCTGCCCGTGTCGGATGTCCTCGGCGAGCCGGATCCGGTCCACCGCGCGCACCGCGCCCAGGTCGACGGTGCGTACGCCGGGCGAGCCGGTCACCCGGGCCCCGCGCGCGAGGTCCACCGGCAGTTCCGCCTCGATCCGTTCGCGGAACTCGCGCAGCCGAATCACGTCGGTGTCGTGCAGCAACCCCTGGGTGTCCGGCGGGACGTTGAGCAGCAGCACCGAGTTGCGGCCCACCGAGCCGAAGTAGATCTCCGTCAACTCGTCGACACTCTTGGGCAGTTGGTCGGCATGGTAGAACCAGCCGTCGCGGATGGACACGTCGCACTCGGCGGGCCACCACTGGAGGTAGTCGGTGCCCGGCAGCGCGGTGACGAGCGCGGCACGGCTGCCCTCGTCGGGGGTGTCGTACGACAGCGCCCAGTCGGTGCGACCGTACTGCTCCTCCTTGACCGGGATGACGCTCCACTCGTCCTCGCGGGCCAGACCGCTCTCGTTGCCGACCCAGCGCAGGTCGGGGCCGGTGACGGCGATCGCGGCGGCCGGGGCGAGGGTGCGCACCAGGGTGTACCAGCTGTCCCAGTCGTAGTCCTCGACCTTGTCGGAGGGGATGTGGCCCTGGGCGCCGTCGAACCAGACCTCGTCGACCTGGCCGTACTCGGTGAGCACTTCGTAGAGCGTGTTGAGCATGTGGGCGCCGTAGTCGGTGGCGTCCAGGGTGAAGAACTCCGCCGGGGTGCGGTCGTCGCCGTCGACGAGCGTGGGGATGGTGTGCGTGCCGCGCGAGCTGCCGTTGGCGTAGACGCCGTGCAGGTACTGGTTCTCGTCCGCGGGCGAGATGTACACGCCGACCTTGAGGCCGTGGCGGCGCATGGAGTCGGCAAAGGAGCGCAGCACGTCGCCGTGGCCGTCGAGCCAACTGCTGGAGGCCACCGTGTGGTTGGTGTAGCGGGAGGGGTACAGGACGAAGCCGTCGTGGTGCTTGACGGTGAGGATGGCAAGCTTGAATCCGCCGTCGACCAGGGCGCGCGCCCACTGGTCGGTGTCCAGGCCGACGGGCTGGAAGACGTCGGGGTCCTCGTCCCCGGTGCCCCATTCGAGACCGGTGAACGTGTTGACGCCGAAGTGCAGGAACGCGGTCTGCCCCAGCTCCTGCCAGGCGATCTGCCGTGCGGTGGGCCGGACTTGGGACGCCTTGCGGACCAGGTCGGCGGCGGTGTCGGTGGAGCCGACGGGGATGCGGTAGCGGGACTCGTCCGCCGGGGCGGTGCCGGTCGCGGCGAGGGCGAAGGAGGTGCGTCCGGCGGCGGCCAGGGTCAGGGCCGCCGTGACGAAGAGGCGTCTGGATACAGCCATGGTGGGGGTGCTCCTCGGGGTCGGTCCTAGACGACGGGCGTCAACGTCCAGACGGACGGCTGCTGTTGGTCCGGCGGGTACTGGACGAGGGTGCTGTCGTCCGCGATGTGCACGGCCATCTGCGTGATCGCGTTGACGAGGGTGTAGCCGCCGTGTGCGGGCTGCACCTCCCAGCGCTGGAGGGTGTCGTCGGCCGCGCAGGTCTCCTCGGTGACCGAACTGCCGGGATCCAGCGGCACGTTGATGGTGAGTTTGCCGCTGATGGTCTCCAGGCACTTGCCGCTCGCCGTGGAGGTGAGGCTCGCGTAGCCGTCGGCGGTGCGCCGGACGGTGAAGTCCTCGCGCACTCCCCCGCTGGTGAAGGTGTACGTCCCCGCCGTGACCGGCACATGGGTGAGGTCGCGCCGGCCGGGGGCGTGCCCCACGGCCTGGCCGCGGGCGGTGAAGTCGGCGTACGTGGCGTCGGGGTGCGGGTCGCCCCAGGTCGCCTGGGCCACCTGCCGCAGTGCCGGGGTGAGTTCGGCGGTGACCTCGTTCTCGGTCTCGCCGCGGCCGTTGTCGGGCCACAGGCTGATCTTGGCGCCGGTGATGCCCTTGCTGGAGGTCACCTTCTCGCCCTCGAAGCTGCGCGGGTCCCAACTCTGGTCGTACAGCGACTCGGTGTCGGAGTGGAAGCCGCCGCGCACCAGGTAGAGGGAGTAGGAGGCGTTCATCAACGGGTAGCCCTCGGCGAGGAGTTGGCTGGGTTTGACGGCGACGTTCAGCCAGTGCTCGACGGTCGTCCCGGCCGCCACGGGCACGGTGTTGGCGCCGGTGAGGCCGTCGTTCCAGATGCGCAGTTTCTTGCCCTTGGACGCCAGGTACGCCTGGACGCGGTTGATGAAGTCGATGAACGCGTCCTGCGGGGTGGCGTTCGCGCCGTACTTCTCCTGCGCGTACTTGAGGATCTGCGGGTACTTGGCGAAGTCGGAGCCGAGCATGTACTCGTCGGCGCCCATGTGCCAGGAGGTGGCCGGGAAGACCTCGGCGTACTCGTCGATCAGGCTCTTGTAGTAGTCGAAGGCCGCCGGGTCGGTGATGTCGAGGCGGGCGGGCTGCTTGACGCCGTCGGAGTCGGTGAGCTGGAGATCGGGGCGGTTCTGGATCCACGGGTCCATGTGGCCCGGGGAGTTGATCTCCGGGATGATCTCGACGTGGTACTTCTCGCCGAGCGCGACGAGCCGGCGGATCTCGTCCTTGGTGTAGTAGCCCCAGGTGTTGGCCTCGGGGTGGACGTCGCTCTTCACCTTGAGTTCGAGGAGCAGCTGGTTGAGCTTGTGGTACGCCATGTCGCGCACCAGGTTCTCCAGCCAGGGCAGGGAGATGTGGATGTAGCAGGCGCACACGTCGACGCCGCGTTCCTTGTACGCAGGGGTGTCGACGGTGCTGCCGGCCGGGATCCTGTCCCCCTGGGCGAGGAGTTGGAGGACCGTGCGGGTGCCGTAGAAGGCGCCGGTCGCGGTGGCACCGGTCACCGACAGGCGGCTGCCGACGCGGAGTTGGTACCCCTCGGCGCCGAGATCCGACGCGGCGGGCGCGGCCGGGTCGACGGCGATCTCGATGTCGCCGCCGTGGGCCGGTCCGCGCACCACGGGCACGACGCCGTGCCCGGCGGACCGCAGGTCGTCGGCGAGGGTGCGGGCGGTGGCCAGCGCCGCGCGGTCCGCGGCGACGATGCGGACGCCCGGCCGCAGCACGTAACTCCCGGGCTGTGCCGTCCAGTTGGTGAGGGCGGGCACGGTGAGCGGCGCGGTGGACGCGTCCGCGGCCAGCGCCGGGACGGGTGCCGCGAGCAGCAGCAGGGCCGTGGCGACGGCGGCGTACAGCCGGGCCCGGCGGGTGGGCCGGGGTGTCCGGGACGGTCTGGAAACACGGAAGAGCCAGGTCAGCGCATGCATGGACAGCTTCATGTACAGCCCCCATTCATCGGATGTCTAATCCTTTGACCGCCTCTCCGGGCTGTCAACGGGACTCTCGCCCACCGGAGTTGCGGGAGTCATCGGACGACCCACCCCTCTGCGGAGATTTCCGGACACCGCGACCCCCGAAAGTCCAAGAGCGCGGCACGAATGTCCAAACCCTCCGCCGCTCTCGACGACGGGCCTCCCGCAGGGCACAGTGATGCCCGTACTGACCAGTAGCCGAGGAGAGGGAGCGCCCGTGACCACGTGGGTCGGCCGCAGTGCCACCGAGATCGCCGCCGCCGTACGCGAGAAGCGGGCCACGCCCCGTGAGGTGGTGGCGGAGCACCTCGCGCGGATCGACCGGTTCGACGTCCGGGTCGGCGCCTTCCGCCGGGTGCGCGCCGAGGCCGCCCTCGCCGAGGCGGACGAGGTGGCGAGCCGCGCCGATCTGGACCAACTCCCGCTCGCCGGCGTGCCCGTGGCCGTCAAGGACAACCTCCCGGTGCGCGGCGAGTCCACCCGCCGCGGCTCGGCCGCCACCCCCGCCACCCCGGCCGCCGCGGACCATCCGGCGGTGGCCCGGCTGCGCGCGGCGGGCGCGGTGGTCGTGGGCCTGACGAACGTGCCCGAGCTGTGCGTCTTCGGCACCACCGAGGGCGTGTACGGCACCGCCCGCACCCCCTGGGACCTGACCCGGACGGCGGGCGGCTCCTCGGGCGGCAGCGCCGCCGCGGTCGCCGCCGGGATGGTGCCGATCGCCCTCGGCAACGACGGCATGGGCTCGTTGCGCATCCCGGCCGCCAACTGCGGTCTGATCGGCCTCAAGCCGGGCACGGGCGTCGTACCCGCCGACGGGCTCGGCTGGTTCGGCCTCTCCGAGAACGGCCCGCTCGCGACGACGGCGGCGGACGCGCGCCTGATGCTCTCGGTCCTGGCGGGCACCGCCGAACACACCACCACGGAAGCCGAATTGGCCGTCCCGGAACCGTCCGCCCGTACGATCGCGGTCTCGCTGAAGAGCCCCCTGCTCGGCACCCCCGTGTCGCTGCCCTACAAGAGGGCGGCCGTCGAGGCGGCCCGGGTGCTCGGCGGTGCGGGCCACCACATCCGCCGTTCCGACCCGCCCTACCCGCTGTGGCTGGGCACGACGTCGCTCGCGCACTGGACCGCGGGCACGGCGGTCGACGCGGAGGGTCTGGACACCCGGCGGCTGGCCCGGCGCACCCGGGTGCACGTGGCCGTGGGCCGCCGCACGGAGCGCGGGGTACGGGGCAGCGGGCGCCGGGAGCAACTGCGCGCGGCCCTGGAGCCGTTCTTCGCCGAGCACGACGTACTGCTCACTCCGGCGCTGGCCCGGCAGGGGCCCGCCGCCGCGCCCTGGCACGAGCGGGGCTGGGTGCGCAACCTGCTGACCGACACCGCGTATTCGCCGCTGACCCCGCCGTGGAACCTCACCGGCTGGCCCGCGCTCGCGATGCCGTTCGGCACCCTGCCGGACGGCACCCCGGCGTCGGTACAGCTCGTGGGGCGCCCGGGGTCGGAACTCGAACTCCTGGACATCGTCGAGCAGTTGGAGAAGCTGCGGCCGTGGCGACGGACCGCGCCCCTGGTGTGACACGGCGGCGGACCCCACCTCCTGGACCGCTCCCCCCTGGACCGCATCCCCTGGTGTGACCCGAACCGCCCTACAGGGCCCGGTACATGACGTGCAGCCCGACCGGCCCGTACCGGGGGTGCTCGTACGCCTCCGGTACCGTGCCCAGGATCGTGAAGCCGAGCGAAGTCCACAGTTTCACCGCGGGGTTGGTCTCCACGACGGCGTTGAACACCATGGCCCGGAAGCCTGCCGCTTTGGCCTCGGCGAGGACGTGTCCGGCGAGGGCGCGGCCGATGCCGCGCCCGGCGTGGTCGGGGTCGACCATGAAGCCGGCGTTGGCGATCCGGGCGGCGGGACCCGCGTAGTTGGCGGTGACGTAGGCGGAGGCGGTGATCGTCCCGCGCTCGTCCTCGGCTACGTACACGCGCTTGCCCGGGGCCATCCACAGGGCGCGGGCCGCCTCCCGCGAGGTGTCCGGGTCCCAGGTGTAGGTCTCGGCGGCGGCGACGATGCGGTGCCAGAAGGGCCAGATGTGCGGCCAGTCGGCGGCCACGGCTTGCCTGATCAGCATGGCCGCGAGTCTGGCACGCGCCGCGGTCGCGGTCGCGACGGGGCCGCCGGAGGTGCGCACCGGCCGGAGCGGTGGCAGGGACCGGCCGGTGAACGCGTGGTGTCAGTCGACGCTGGGCAGGATGTGCGGCTCGGCGAGGTCGTCCTCGTAGCCCGCCAGCCGGATCGGGGCGGACCTGGACCACACGTCGAGGCTGTTGAGCCGGTGCTCGGGGCCGCTGCCCGGTCGGTCGATGCGTTCCTGGGGGCGTTGTTCGGTGTTCGTCTTCTCTGGTGTCACCGCGCACTCCTTATGTGTCGGATCTCCCGCGGGACGTGGGGCTCAGTCTGCTGCTGGGTGCCGGAGGCCCGCGCGGGTCTGGGTCGAGAACTGGTAGAGGTCGGCGCGGTGGCGTCGGCACTTCATGCAGGAACAGGCCGTTTCGTCCGGCTTGTTCCGGGACGGACATCGAGTGTGGGTACCTCGATCAAAGCGTCCGCCCGGTACACATTAACCAAATGAGCGGGTGCCCGCTCTATGGCGCTGAAAACAATAGGTAACCTTCTCGCTTCTTTCCGCGTTCAGTGTGCTCCTCCCGCGGTCCGGGCGCGCGTCCGGACACGTGGACGGCCCCCGGTGTCCGGGGGCGTCCGATTTAAGGTGGCGTTGGCCGCCGCGTCAGCTCGTCATGGTGTGCTGGCGCACGGCGACGACGGCTTGTCCCGCGTGCGGACCGGGAGGACTGACGCATGGAGCTGCGCAGTGTCGAGGAGCTGATGGACCTGCTGCACGCCTGCCGGGGCGTGCGCCACTCCCCCGGTCCGGGCGGCCGCCGCCCCGGGTCCCGGGCCGACCTGCACGAGCACGCGCTCCAGACCGCCGCGCTGCTGCGCCGCGGCCGTCCGGCCGACAAGGAACTCCAGGTGGCGGGCCTGGTGCACGGCATCGGCCGGCTGCTGCCGCCGGGCGGCGAGCCGGGCCACGCCGAGCGCGCCGCCGACGCCGTCCGGTCCCTGCTCGGCGAACGGGTCGCCGCCCTCATACGCCTGCATGCCGCACCTGCTCACGACGCCTACCCGGACGACGACCTGACGGCGCTGCGGCAGGCCGCCGACGGTGCCGGGGCCGCGGGGGCTGCCGCCGGGGTCGTGGAGGACTGGCGGACGGTCCTGGAGCTGGTCGCCGCGCGCAACTCCCGGCTGGGCGCGGTCGATTGACACGGCGCCCCGCGCGTTACCACTTACCGGGCGCGTAGTCCTTCAGGAACACCCCGTACAGGTCCTCGCCCTGTTCGCCGCGGACGATCGGGTCGTAGACGCGGGCGGCTCCGTCGACGAGGTCGAGCGGGGCGTGGAAGCCCTCCTCGGCCAGGCGCAGCTTGTCGTAGTGGGGGCGCTCGTCGGTGATCCAGCCGGTGTCGACGGAGGTCATCAGGATGCCGTCGCTCTGGAACATCTCCTGGCCGCTGGTCCGCGTCACCATGTTCATCGCGGCCTTGGCGGCGTTGGTGTTGGGGTGGCCCGCGCCCTTGTAGCCGCGGCCGAAGACGCCCTCCATCGCCGAGACGTTGACGACGTAGGCGCGCCCGCTCGCCGCGCTGCGGGCCGCGGTGGCCATGGCCGGGCGGAGCTTGCTGATCAGGATGAAGGGCGCCGTGTAGTTGCACAGCTGGGTTTCGAGCAGTTCCACCGGGGAGATCTGCTCGATCGTCTGCACCCAGGTGTTGGTGTCGACGACGTCGGGGACCAGGCCGCCCGCGTCGATGGCGGTGCCGTCGAGGTGCCGGGCGACGCTGGCGTTGCCCGCGACCAGGGCGAGGTCGGCGACCTGCTGGGCGTCGAGGCCGGAGATCCCGACGGGCAGGGCCGCCAGGCCGTCGACCGCGCCGGAGCCGAAGGCGCCGATGACGTGGTGGGCGGGGAGTTCCCCGGCGGGCAGCGGGGCGCTCTCGCCCTCGACCAGGGCCGCGTAGGCGGAGGGCAGCCGGCGCACGGTCTGCGTCGCGTTGTTGATGAGGATGTCGAGCGGGCCCGCCTCGGCGACCCGGTCGGCGAGGGACACGGCCTGGGCCGGGTCGCGCAGGTCCATCCCGACGACTTCGAGGCGGTGCAGCCACTGGGCCGAGTCGTCCATCGCCTTGAAGCGGCGGATGGCGTCCTTCGGGAAGCGCGTGGTGACGGTGGTGTGCGCGCCGTCGCGCAGCAGCCGCAGGGCGATGTACATGCCGATCTTGGCGCGTCCGCCGGTGAGCAGCGCGCGCTTGCCGGTGAGGTCGGCGTGGACGTCGCGCTTCTCGCGGTTCAGGCGGGCGCAGTCGGGACAGAGCTGGTGGTAGAAGTAGTCGACCTCGACGTAGCGGGTCTTACAGGTGTAGCAGGAGCGCGGGCGCTGGAGGACCCCGGCGATCCGGCCCTCCTGCGTCACCGACGACGGCAGGATGCCCTCGGTCTCGTCGTCGATGAGCTGGGCGGAGCCGGTCGCGGTGGCCTCGGTGACCGACTTGTCGTGCGCGGTCTTGGCGGCCCGGCGCTCCTGGCGGCGGCGCTGTTTGACGGTGCGGTAGACGCCCGCGGTGGCCCGGCGCACGGCGATCGCGTCGGGGTGGTCGACGTCGATCTTGTCGAGTTCGTCGAGCACGCTCAGGCAGACGGCCAGCCGCTCGGGGTCGATGCCGGGCCCGTACACGACCTCGTCCGTGGTCGTCGAGCCGTCCTCTGTCACCGTCATCGCCGCTGCCGTTCCCTGGTTCCGTCGCGGTGCTCCGGTCGCGCCCGCTTTCGAACAGGGAATTCTACGGAGCGCCGGGCCCGGTCACCAAACCCGTTCCGGCGGCCGGACGGCCCGGGACTCCGCGGACCTCGCCGTTACCGCGCGCAGGCGTCCAGCAGCGTCTCGACCTCGGCGGACACCGCGTGCGCGAGCCGGTCGAGGTCCGGTACGGCGGCGGCGTCGGCGACGAGCCCGAAGTGGACCTGGCCGCGGTAGGTGGAGACGGCCACCGCGAGGGACTGGCCGGGGGCCAGCGGGGCGAGCGGGTAGACCTCGGTGAGCGGGTGGCCGCCGAGTTTCAGGCCGAGGCTGGGCAGCGGCACGCTGGTGACCAGGATGTCGAACCAGAGCCGGGCGGCCTGGCCGACCAGCGGTCCGCCGAGCCGGTGGCCGAGCGCCGGCACGTGGTCGGCGAGCAGCGCGACGGCGCCCGCGCCGCGGCCGGGTCCGGCGTCCTTGTTGCGGTCCATGGCGGTGCGGACCGCCCGCAGCCGCCGTACCGGATCGGGGTCGTCGACCGGGAGCCGTATCAGGTAGCCGGAGAGGCGGTTGCCCTGCGGGGTGGCGGTGCGCGGGCGGCGTTTGGAGACGGGGATCAGGGCGCGGGGCGCGACCCCCTCGCTGCCGTCGCCGCGTTCGTCGAGCCAGCGGCGCAGGGCGCCCGCGACCACCGCGATCAGGACGTCGTTGACGGTGCCGCCGGCGACCTTGCGCACCCGGTGCACGTCGTCGAGGTCGAGGCGGACGCCCGCGGTGCGGCGGGTGCCGGACGGCTCGGAGGTGAGGGCGGCCGAGGAGCGCATCCCGAGGGTGGACACGGCGACGGAGGCGCCGATGTCGAGGGCCCGGCCGACGTCGGTGAGGGTGCCGCGCACCAGGCCGGGCAGTTTGCGCACGTCGGGCAGCAATCCGCGGCGGGGCTGCGCGGGGCGCGGGCGCGGCGCGGGCAGGTCCAGCGGGTCCATGATCGCGGCGGCCAGGGTCAGCGCACGCAGCCCGTCCGCGAGGGCGTGGTGGAACTTGAACAGGACCGCGAACGACGTGCCGTCCTCCCCCGGCAGCACGTGTGCCTCCCAGGGCGGCCGGCCACGTTCCAGGGGGCGCTGCATGAGGCGGCCGGCCTCGGTGTGGAAGTCGGCCGTGGGGGCGTGCAGCGTCACGTGGTCGAGCGGGTCGAAGTCGGCCGCGCTCTCCCGGGTCGCGCCGCCGAAGGCCAGCGGGGCGCGGACGTCGGCGAGGGCACGGGGCAGCCGCAGCCGGGGGATCCAGACGTCGCGGATCCGCATGCGCAGACCGGGTACGGCGGCGGCGCGGGCCGCGAGCAGGTCGGCGGCGTGGGCGCCCGCGGTGGGGGTGTGGCAGGTGAAGACGCCGAGGGCACCGAGGTGCATGGGGTGCCGGTCGGACTCGATGTTCCAGAACGCCAGGTCGAGTGGTGCGAGCAGATCGGAGGGCTCCAAGGCGGTGGCTCGCTCTCGCGTCGACGACAGGGAAGCTTGCAGTCAACCCCCGATCGTCGATTACGGTCAAGTACGATCAAGCTACGCTCAGTTAACGACAGATTAAGTCCCGCCCCGCCGAACGGGGCGGGACTCAAGAGGCGACTGGGGTCACTTCGACGCGGGCGGTGCCGCGGCCGGATCCGTACCCCACCCGGACGGGCGCGCGCCGACCGTGAAGTCGAGGGCGCGCAGGCGGCGCAGTCCCTGGCCGGTGAGATAGGTCCGGCCCAGGCCGTGCCCGTCGGCGCGCACGGAGCGGACGTAGCGGTCGGTGGCCGAGGTGCCGGGCGCGGTGATCGTGAGGCCGCCGTGCGGGTAGTAGGCCCGGTCCAGGCGCAGCTCCGCGCGGTCGAAGACGGGCGTGGACAGGCCCCAGGTGCCCTGGCCGGGCTGGACGGGGAAGATCCCGAGGGCCGACAGGACGTGCCAGGCGGACATCGTGCCCAGGTCGTCGTTGCCGGTCATGCCGGTCGGCCCGTCGGTGAAGAGGGTCAGCGCGGCGTGCACCACGTCCGTGGTCTTCCACGGCTGCCCGGTGGAGAGGTAGGTGTAGGGGGCGATGAGGTCGGGCTCGTTCTGCGGGTTGTACTTGTCCGCGTTGTAGTAGGCGTACGGGCCGTTGACCCACACCCCGCGCGCGGTTCCCGCCGGGTCGGCGAGGAGGCGGTCGTAGGCGAAGAAGGTGTCGAGCCGGTCGTTGGTGGCCTTCCGGCCGCCGAGCAGGTCGATCAGACCGGGCAGGTCCTGCGGTACGAGCCACTGGTACTGCCAGGCGGTGCCCTCGTGGAAGGCCACGCTCCGCGCCGGGTCCGCGGGGCCGACGAAGGCGCCGGAGGCGTCGCGGGCGCGGAAGAAACCGGTCGCCGGGTCGAAGACGTTGCGGTAGTTGTGGGCGCGGGCGGCGTAGCGGGCGGCGTCCGCGGTGTGGCCCAGGTCGTGGGCCATACGCGAGAGCGCGGCGTCCGCGAGGGCGTACTCCAGGGTCACGGAGGGCCCGTGGTCGTAGTCGGAGTCGCCGGGCTTGGTGTGCGGGCGGCCCGCGAGGTAGGGCGCGAACCCGTGGGCGATGTACTCGGGGTTGGCCTCACGGCCGACGGACGGGGAGCCGGCGGGCGGCACGCCGTCGGCGTTCTTCTTGAGGGCGCGGTACGCCTGTTCCTCGTGGCCCTTCAGGAGCCCCTGCTGGTACGCCTCGGTGAGGAAGGGGGTGACGGGGTCGCCGGTCATGATGTTCGTCTCGACGGTCCCGTAGCCCCACTTGGGCAGCCGGCCGCCCTCCTCGTCCACCTTGAGGACCGACAGCGCCATGTCCCGTGCCTCGCGCGGCGCGAGCAGGCCCAGGAGCTGGCACTGGGTGCGGTAGGTGTCCCACAGCGACCAGTTCTGGTAGTAGGTGAAGCCCTTCGCCCGGTGAATGCGCTGGTCCCAGCCGGTGTAGCGGCCGTCGGCGTCGCTGCCGGCGTTGGGCGCGAGGTAGGACCGGTACAGCGACGAGTAGAAGGTCCGCCGCAGCGTCTCGCTCCCGCCCTGGACGCGCACGCCGTCCAGCCGCTCCTCCCAGGCCCGCCGGGCGGCCTCCCGCACCGCGTCGAACGAACGTCCGCCCTCGGCGCGGAGGTTGGTCTCGGCGCCCTGTTCGTCGACGTACGACAGCGCGGTCGTCGCCCGGACCGTACGGTCGCGGGTGGTGTCGAACCGGACGTAGGCGCCGTTGCGCCCGGTCCCGGCCGAGCCGGTGGCGCCGGGGGTGACGGCGTCGCCCTTCCAGGTGCCGTACGCGGTGAACGGCCGGTCGAAGCGGGTGACCGTGTAGACCGTGTACGGACGGGTGGTGGCCTTGCAGAAGCCGTTGCCGGTGATGCGGGTGCGGACGGTGTGGTCGTCGAGGATCTCGACCGACGTCGACACCGTTCTGTGCAGCGACTGGCCCGCGTTGAGCAGGACGTTGGCCCGGTCGGTGGCCGGGAAGGTGTAGCGCTGGACGGCCGTGCGGGCGGTGGCGGTCAGTTCGGCCGTGATGCCGGAGTCGAGGCCGACGCGGTAGTAGCCGGGGCTCGCCTCCTCGTCGGCGTGGCTGAATCCGGCCGCGTACCGGGCGTAGTCCGTCTGCGTGACCTCGCCGGTCGTCGGGAGCACCGGCAGGTCGCCGCCGATCCGGCAGCCCACGCCCGAGAGATGGACGAGGGAGAAGCCGCGGATGTGGTTCTGGCCGTGGTCGTAGCCGGTGCTGTGGCCGGTGTCCGGCGAGAACTGGACCATGCCGAAGGGCAGGGCCGCGCCGGGGTAGGTGTTGCCCTCGTTCCGGCTGCCGATGAACGGGTTGACCAGGTCGGTGAGGCCCCCGCCGCCGGGCCCGAAGGCGTGGGCGGGGGGCGGGACGAGCAGCGCCGAGGCCACCACCACCGCGGGGGCGGTGGCGAGGCTGAGGCGCCGGATCCATCTCATGTCGCAGGACCTCCGGAACGTCGACGTCGTCTGACCGTGCCGTCACATGGTCAGGGCGATGTGTCACATTTCGGGGCAACCTGCGGATTTGGCCCGCGACGCGTCGCGGTTCGGCGGCTGTGGGTATCGAGAACGGGAACCCGGCGCTACGACACCCGCTGGCCCTTGCCCAGCGCGATCACGCCGCCCCTGGAGACGGTGTACAGGTCGGCGTCCCGTTCCGGGTTCACGCCGATCGTCGCGCCCGGGGGGACCTCCACGTTCTTGTCCAGGACCGCGCCGCGTACGATCGCGCCCCGCCCGACGTGCACGTTGTCGTGCAGCACCGAGCCCTGGACGACCGCGCCCGGGTCGACGACCACGCCCGGCGACAGGACCGACCGGGTCACCTGGCCCCGGATCAGGCACCCCGCGCTGATGATCGACTCGCTCGCGATGCCCCCGGCGTTGAAGCGCGCCGGGGACAGCTGGTACGAGTGGGTGTAGATGGGCCAGCTGCGGTTGAAGAGGTTGAACGCGGGCCGCTCGGCGATCAGGTCCATGTGGGCGTCGTAGTACGCGTCCAGGGAGCCCACGTCCCGCCAGTAGCCCTGGTCGCGGGTGGTCTCGCCGGGCACGTGGTTGGCGTTGAAGTCGTAGAGGTGCGCCTCGCCGCGGTCGGTGAGCGCGGGCAGGATCGAACCGCCCATGTCGTGCACGGAGCCCGGGTCCTCCGCGTCCCGTTGCAGCGCCTCGATCAGCGTCTTGGTGGTGAAGATGTAGTTGCCCATCGAGGCGAACACGCACTCGGGGTCGTCGGGCAGCCCGGCCGGGTCCGCGGGCTTCTCCAGGAAGGTCTGCACGGTCTGGCCGTCGGAACCGGGGCTGATCACACCGAAGGCGGAGGACTCGGTGCGCGGCACCCGGATGCCCGCGACCGTGACGCCCGCTCCGCTGTCGATGTGCTGGGCGAGCATCTGCCGCGGGTCCATGCGGTAGACGTGGTCGGCGCCGAACACCGCGACGTACTCCGGGCGTTCGTCGTGGATCAGGTTGAGCGACTGGAGGATCGCGTCGGCGCTGCCCAGGTACCAGCGGGGGCCCAGGCGCTGCTGGGCCGGGACCGGGGTGACGTAGTTGCCGAGCAGGCTCGACATCCGCCAGGTCGTGGTGATGTGCCGGTCCAGGGAGTGCGACTTGTACTGCGTGAGCACGCAGATGCGCAGGATGTTCGCGTTGACGAGGTTGGAGAGGACGAAATCGACCAGGCGATACGTTCCTCCAAAAGTGACTGCCGGTTTCGCGCGGTCAGCGGTCAGCGGCATCAGCCGCTTCCCCTCACCACCGGCCAGAACTATTCCCAGCACCGAAGGTCCACCACCGCGCATGCCGCCGCCCCTCTACGCCCGGTTGTGCCGCACCTGCCTGTTGACCTACCCCTGTTACCCCTGTTTGAGGACTTCCTCGTACAGGCGAACCGTGCGGCGGGCCACCGTGTCCCAGCCGAACTCCCTTGCCGCACGCTCCTGTCCGGCCTCCCCCAGCCGCCGCGCGGTGGCCGGGTCGCCGAGGACGGCGTCGAGGGCGCGCGCCAACCGCCCCTCGAAGACAGCGGGTTCGTCGTCGAGGTCGACGAGCAGACCGGTGCGGCCGTCCTCGACGACCTCCGGGATGCCACCGACCCGGGAGGCGACGACGGCCGTACCGCACGCCATGGCCTCCAGGTTGACGATGCCGAGCGGTTCGTACACCGAGGGGCAGACGAACACGGCGGCGTGGGTGAGGAGTTGGATCACGTCGGGGCGCGGCAGCATCTTGGGGATCCAGTGCACGCCGTCCCGGCTCGCGCTCAACTCCTCGAAGAGTTCCCGGAATTCGCGGTCGATCTCGGGGGTGTCCGGGGCGCCCGCGCACAGCACGACCTGGGCGGCCGGGTCGATGTCCCGGACGGCGCGCAGCAGATGGGGCACGCCCTTCTGCCGGGTGATGCGGCCGACGAACAGGACGTAGGGGCGGGTGGCGTCCAGGCCGAAGCGCTCCAGCACGTCCGTGCCGTGGTCGGGGCGGTACAGGGCGGTGTCGATGCCGTTGTGCACGACGTGCACCCGGTCCGGGTCCAGGACCGGGTAGCAGGCGAGGATGTCGTCGCGCATGGCGCCGGAGACGGCGACGACGGCGTCGGCGGACTCGATCGCGGTGCGCTCGGCCCAGCTCGCCAACGCGTAGCCGCCGCCCAGCTGTTCGGCCTTCCAGGGGCGCAGGGGCTCCAGCGAGTGGGCGGTCATGACGTGCGGGATGCCGTGCAGCAGCTTGCCGAGGTGACCGGCGAGGTTGGCGTACCAGGTGTGCGAGTGCAGCAGTTCGCGGCCTTCGAGGGCGGCGGCCATGGACAGGTCGACCGAGAAGGTGCGCAGCGCGTCGTTGGCGGTGTCCAGGGCGGGCCAGGGCCGGTGCCGCAGTACGCCGCCGCTCGCGCCCTCGCCCCAGCAGTGCACGTCCAGGTCGGTGAGGGCGCGCAACTCCCGGGCGAGGAACTCGACATGGACGCCGGCGCCACCGTAGACGTCCGGCGGGTACTCCCGGGTCAGCAGGCCCACTCGCACCCGAAACCCCCTGTCTCGACGGCTGGTTCCCACATGGTCACCCAGACGGGAGCGCGGGGGAAGACCGCGACCGCCGTCCGCCGCGCGGTGCACGACGGTCGTGACCAGCGCAACCTGCGGCAGAACCACTTTCCGTACCCTGTCAAGTACGCAAAGTTGCCGAAATCCGGTAAACCTCCGGGTCACCGGTTTTTTCCCGCCCCGGGCGGTGCGGCATCCGGGTCTCCCGGGGGTACGGGAGCACGTAGTACGGGACGGCCGTCGGGCGGGCGCCCGGCCGTGCGCGGCCGGGGTCCGGGGCCACGATTCCCGGTCGTAGCAGGCGTCCCCGAGGCGCCGTTGACCCGTGGTGCACCACGGGTTGCCCCCCTAGGGGATGACGCGCCGCCTTTCGTACTCCATCGGCAGTAGGACCCATTGCGTTCTGAGGTACGACGACGAAGCCGGTTTCGCACGGCATCGTAGTGACCATGGAAGCCGACCGTTCGCCGCGCCGGGCCCCGGGCCCCGGCCTCACGCAGAGGAGCGCCTCATGAGCGCCCTCGCGCTGTCCGTGTTGCTGTCGTTCGTCTCCGCCGTCGCGTACGCGGGCGGAGCGATCATTCAGGAGCAGGTCGCGGTCTCCTCCACCGAGCACTTCGCGCCCCTGCGCCGGGCGAGCTGGTGGGCGGCCATCGCGCTGAACGGCCTCGGCGGCCTGCTGCACGTGGTGGCGCTCGCCTACGGCCCCCTCAGCCTGGTGCAGCCGCTGGGCGCGCTGACCATCGTGTTCGCGCTGCCGATGGCGGCCCTCTTCGTGGGCCGCAAGGCGGGCTCGACCGCCTGGCGGGGCGCGATCATGGCCACGGTCGGCCTCGCGGGGCTGCTGTCCCTGGTCGGCTCCGGCGGCGACTCGCACTCGCTCAGCGGCCTCCAGCGGGTCGCGGTGGCCCTGGTCTCCGGCGGCGCGGTGCTCGCGCTGATGGCGGCCGGGCGCGCCGCCCACCGGCACCCGGCGATGCGCAGCGTGCTGCTGGCGACCGGCTCCGGCATCGCGTTCGGCATGTCCTCGGTGTTCACGAAGACCCTCACGGTCGACTGGGACGACGCGGTCACCGTCGCCACCCTGCTCACCCTGGTGGTGACCGGTGTCTTCGCCGTCGCGGGCGTCCTGCTCTCCCAGGCCGCCTACCGCGGCGCGGGCCTCGCGGCCCCGCTGGCCGTGCTGACGGTCGTGAACCCGGTGGTGGCCGCCGCGGTCGGCATCACGATGTTCGGCGAAACCTTCCGCTACGGCGTCACCGGCACGATGCTGGCCCTCGGCTGCGGCGTGGTCGCGGCGGGCGGCCTGGTCCTGCTGACCACGGAACGGCTCGCGGGCGAACGGCGTACGGCACGGCGGGCGGCCACGGCGGCGCCGGACGGCGCACCGGAGACGGTCGCGGCCACGTCGGCGGTCGCGGCCACCGAGCCGGTGCCGGACCCGGCGGCCGCCGGGGACCCCTCCGCTCCGGCGGCCCCCACCGGGTCCCTCACGTCCGTCGAGGCGCTGCTCGCCTCGCTGCCCTCCGCGCGGTCCGTCGACCCGCTCCAGGGGCTCCACGACAAGGTCTTCGTGCCGTTCCCGGCCGCGGCCCAGGACGGCGGCGCCTTCGCGCCCGAGCGGGACGACGCCTTCCCGCGCGTACCGGTGCCGGTCCTTGACCGCCACCGGGCCCGCGTCAAATCCTGAGCCGCGCCGTCGCAGCGGGCCCGGACGTCCGCGAGGGACGGCCGGGCAGCCGCCGGGAGCCTCAGATCTTGACTCCGCCCGCCCGCAGATAGGCGAGCGGGTCGACGTCCGTGCCGAACCCGGGCCCCGTCCGCACCTCGAAGTGCAGATGCGGGCCCGTGGCGTTCCCGGTCGCCCCGGAGCGGCCGATGCGCTGGCCGGTGGTGACCGACTGGCCGGCCTTCACGGAGATCGCGGACAGGTGGGCGTACTCCGTGTAGCGGCCGTCGGCGTGCTTGATGACCACCTGGTAGCCGTACGAGCCGCCCCAGCCCGCGGTGACGACCGTCCCGGCGGCGACCGCCTTCACGGAGGTGCCCGTGGGCGCGAGGAAGTCGACGCCCGTGTGGTAGCCGCGCGACCACTCCGAACCCGTGGCGTGGTACGGCGTGCCGATGCGGGCGTTGACCGGGGCCACCATGCTCGTGGTGGTGGCCTTCTCGACGGCCGCCTTCTCCGCCTTCGGCTCCGCCTTTTTGGCCGTGTCGGCGGCGGACGTGGCCGACTTCGTGCTCTTCGTGCTCTGCGCGGCCGTCCTGCCGTCCAGCGTGAGCCGCTGGCCCGGCAGGATCAGGTCCGGGTCGGTGCCGACGGTCTTGCGGTTGGCGGCGTACAGGTCCGGCCAACCGCCTTTCACGTCGTGGGAGTCGGCGATCCGGGAGAGCGCGTCGCCGGGGACCACCGTGTACATCCGCGTGGTGCCCGCCTGCGACTGCGGGGTGGTCTGGGGCTTCACGTCCCGAACCGTGCGCTTGTTCTCGGTGGTCTTCTTCGGCTCCGCGGTCTTCTTCGGCTCCGCGGTCTTCTTCGTGGCGGTCGCCTCGGTCTTCGCCGTCTGCGCGTGGGTGCCCGACGAGGTGTCGACGTCGGCGGTGGCGCCACCGCGGGTCAGGCCCGCGCGCACCGAGCACACCGGCCAGGCTCCCGGGCCCTGCCCCGCGAGCACCTTCTCCGCCACGGCGATCTGCTGGTCCTTGGTGGCCAGGTCGGCGCGCGGCGCGTACGCCCGGCCGCCGTACGCCTCCCAGGTGGACTGGGTGAACTGGAGCCCGCCGTAATAGCCGTTGCCGGTGTCGATGCTCCAGTCGCCGCTGGACTCGCAGGCGGCGACCTTGTCCCAGGTGGACACGTCGGCCGCGTGCGCGACGCCCGCGGCAGCGAGCGGGATCGCCATGCCGGCGCCACCGGCGGTGACGGTGAGCGAGGCGCGGTTGATCCTGTTGGGCTGGTACCGGCGATGCCTGCCACGATCGGCCATGGGACCCCCTCGACGTGCGTCAGAGGCCGGAACGGTAACCGGCCCGAACAGGCCATGACAAGACCGCGAATTGGTCTCCTCGCGGCCCAAATGACCGGTAATCCACCTCGGTTGGCCGGAACGGCGGAGGAATCCGCGTCCGGATCATGGTCGGATCAATCGGGGGCGGCGGTGAGGCGTGCGTGCCTCCCGTCCGTACACCTTCTCGGTACCGCACGATGTGCGGCGGCCGTACCGGCACGTCAGGATGGTCGATGGGGCAATACTGGCGAGGACGACCGGCAGTCCGACACCGGACCCACGCGCCCGCCGGGTCGACCTGACCCGGCGGCACCAGCAGGTCAATTGCAACTTTGAGGAGCAGGCGGTATGAGCACTTCAGCCCAGATCGGCGTGACGGGCCTCGCGGTGATGGGCCGCAACCTCGCCCGCAACTTCGCCCGCAACGGCTACACGGTCGCGCTGCACAACCGGACGGCGTCCCGCACGCACGCGCTGGTCGAGGAGTTCGGGCACGAGGGCGAGTTCGTCGCGGCCGAGACCGCCAAGGAGTTCGTGGCCGCGCTCGAACGGCCGCGGCGCCTGGTCGTCATGGTCAAGGCGGGCGGCCCCACCGACGCGGTCATCGAGGAGTTCGCCCCGCTCCTGGAACCCGGCGACATGATCATCGACGGCGGCAACGCGCACTTCGCGGACACCCGGCGCCGCGAACAGCACCTGCGCGAGCAGGGCATCCACTTCGTGGGCGCGGGCATCTCCGGCGGCGAGGAGGGCGCGCTCAACGGGCCCAGCATCATGCCGGGCGGCCCGGTCGAGTCGTACGAGTCGCTGGGCCCGATGCTGGAGAAGATCTCCGCGAAGGCGGCCGACGGCGAGCCCTGCGTGACGCACGTGGGCCCCGACGGCGCCGGGCACTTCGTGAAGATGGTGCACAACGGCATCGAGTACGCCGACATGCAACTCATCGGCGAGGCATACCAGTTGCTGCGCGACGTCGCCGGGTACGAGCCCGCGCGGATCGCGGAGATCTTCCGTACCTGGAACACCGGACGCCTCGACTCCTACCTGATCGAGATCACGGCCGAGGTCCTCTCCCACGTGGACGCGGCCACCGGGAAGCCGTTCGTGGACGTGGTCGTGGACCAGGCCGAGCAGAAGGGCACCGGCCGCTGGACGGTCCAGATCGCCCTCGACCTCGGCGTCCCGGTCTCCGGCATCGCCGAGGCGGTCTTCGCCCGCTCCCTGTCCGGCCACGCGGCGCTGCGCGACGCCTCGCGCGACCTCGCGGGCCCGACGGCGGCGCCGCTGGGCGAGGCGGAGGCGGCGGCCTTCGCGGACCGCGTGGAGCAGGCGCTGTACGCGTCCAAGATCGTGTCGTACACGCAGGGCTTCCACGAGATCGCCGCGGGCAGCGAGGAGTACGACTGGGACATCGACCTCGGCGCGGTCTCCTCCATCTGGCGCGGCGGCTGCATCATCCGCGCCGCGTTCCTCGACCGCATCCGCGCGGCCTACGACACCCGCCCCGACCTGCCGAGCCTGCTCTCCGACGCGACGTTCGCGCAGGAGATCGCGGCGGCCCAGGACGACTGGCGCGAGGTGCTGATCGCGGCCACCCGCCAGGGCGTCCCGGCCCCCGGCTTCGCGGCGGCCCTCGCGTACTACGACGCCCTGCGCGCCGAGCGCCTGCCCGCGGCCCTCACCCAGGGCCAGCGCGACTTCTTCGGCGCCCACACCTACCGCCGCACGGACCGCGAGGGCTCGTTCCACACGCTGTGGGGCGGGGACCGGTCCGAGGTGGAGGCGTAGGGGCCCTTGGGGGCTACGGCCGCAGCGGCCTCGTGGGCGCGGCCACGGTGTGACGGGCGGCGGCCCGGTGCGGGAAGGTTCCGCGCCGGGCCGCCGGCGTGTGCGGGGCGGGTCTGAGCCCCCCCGTACGGCCTACGTGGCCGGGCGCGGCCCGGGGTCGGGCACAGGCTCCGAGCCCGGTGGGACGGGGATCGGGGACGGTTCCGGGGAGGGGTGGGGCTCCGGTGTGGGG
>LJCV01000064.1 GCA_001298575.1 Actinobacteria bacterium OK074 | reverse complement strand
GGGGGTGTGGTTTCGGGGGCCTGTGCGGAGGCTTCCGCGGAGGAGAGGGATTTGGCGGCGTAGGTTTTTTGGCGGGGCGCCTACGGGGGTGGGGGTGGAGGTGGGTTCGCGGCTGCGGGCCGGTTGTGGTTGCTCGCGCCCACGCGGCGGAGCCGCATATCAGACACAGCCCCGCGCCCCTAAAAGCAGGGGCTGCGCCCCGCTTTATAGGGCGCGTAGGGCTCGTAGGGGCCGATAGGGCGGTAGAGCGATAGGGCGTGAGCGGTCAGATGGCGGGCCCGCAGCTGTGAAGTGGGTCAGAGGGCTTGCGGGAAGGTGAAGAAGCCCGTCGGGTCGTACTGGTGCTTCAGTTTGGTCAGGCGGGTGATGGCGTCGCCGTAGTACGCCTGCTTCCAGTTCTTCAGGGTGGGGTCTGTGTAGTTCTGGTAGGCGGCACCGGACGCGTACGGGGACATTGACTTGTGGGCCTTGGCCAGCCAGGACTGGGCCGTCGTTCCCGTCGTGCCCTGCTTCCAGCTGGTTACGTACTGGGCCAGCATGCGGGAGCGGCGGTGGACGAAGGCGGTGGCTGTGGGGGAGACGCGGTTGACGGCGCCGCCGAGGGCGATGAAGGCGATGCTGCCCGGGCCGCCTCGTACCGTCGTCATCTGGTGGAGGAGGGTTTCCACAGCTGTGGAGGAGAGGGAGCGGTCGAAGAAGTCGGAGCGGGCCGCGTAGGTTTCCCGGCTCAGGGAGCCCTGTGCCGAGCGGCCCGGGGTCGTGCCGCGCAGGTGGCACTGGGGCTCCGTCGCGAAGGACGAGCAGCCGGCGTAGGACTCCATCGCGTCGACGTACGAGTGGCGGTTCAGGGACACGCTGCTCGCCGAGGCGTGGGCGCGGTCCGCGAGGCGGTCCACCGCGTTCTGGAGTTCGCCGTAGGTGCCCAGGGAGAACGCGGCCACGGATATGGACGCTGTGCCGTTCTCGTGGCCCTCCAGGTGGAGGGAGGACCAGATCTCGTCCGGCTGGGCCGGGCCCCACTCCTGCCACGCCTTGAAGACCGCCGCCGCCTTCGACCACGGCCAGGTCAGGTAGGCCGAGACCGCCTGGGGGGCCGCGTGCGTCTTGTACTGGAGTTCGGTGACGACGCCGAAGTTGCCGTTGCCCGCGCCGCGCAGCGCCCAGAAGAGGTCGGCGTTGTCGGTCGCGTTCGCGGTGAGCTGCTTGCCGTCCGCCGTGATCAGGGTCGCCTGGGTCAGGCTGTCGCAGGTCAGGCCGTAGGCGCGGGAGACGACGCCGTGGCCGCCGCCGAGGGTCAGGCCCGAGACGCCCACGGTCGGGCAGGAGCCCGCGGGGATCGTGACGCCCTTCGCGGTCAGGGTGCGGTAGACGTCGATGAGCTTGGCGCCCGCGCCGACCACGGCCGTGCCGCCGGCCGCGCGAATCCTGTTCAGCTTCGACACGTCGATGATCAGGCGGCCGTTGCCGGAGGACCAGCCGGCGTAGGAGTGGCCGCCGCTGCGGATCGCGACCTTGAGGCTGTGGGCCCGGGCGTAGGCGAGGGCCGTGCGGATGTCGTCGGGGCCGGTGACGTAGGCGACGGCGTTCGGCTTCAGGGAGTCGTAGCGGGTGTTGTACAGCTGGTGGGCCGTGGGCCAGTTGGCGTCGCCGGGCCGGACGAGGGGGCCGGAGAGGTCCTTCGCGAGGGCGGTCCAGTTCGCGGCGGCGGCTTTCCCCGTGGTCGCCGTGGTGCGGGTCGTGTTCACGGAGGTCGCGGGGGTGGCGGTTGCCGCGGTCCGGGAGTTCGGGTGGACCCGGCTGGTGGTGGTACAGGCCGCCGTGGCCGCGGTGGCCATCGCGGCGGTGGTCGCGCCTATGAACGTGCGGCGTTCCATGTGGGTCTCCCGTGCGGCTTCCGTGGGGGGTTCTGTGGAACGAGACGGGGTTGGGCGGGGGCGGGTTCCCTGACGGGGGCGTTCGCTCCCGTGGTGACGCGCGCCCCCGCGAACCCGTCCGCCACCCACGGCGGCAAGGGGACGGTACGGGGGTGTCCGCCCGCAGCGGCTGGCGCGTCAACCGACCAGCACCTCCACAGCCGTACCGATTCCGCGCCAGACCGAGGACGGATACCCCCGTGGCGGCCCCGACCCCCCACCCACCCCCAGGGGCGCGAGGAACGGCGCGAGCAACCCCCACCGAACCCGCACCCGCAGACTGCCCGGTACGGCCTACGACGGCACCGGCACGTGCTGCTCCGCGTCCGTTCTCGCCATGCTTCTCGCCCGTCTCGCCGGGCCGCGCCAGCCGCAGGTGCAGCGGGCGTAGCAGAAGCGGCCCTGTTCGACCGTTGTCGTCTGGTGTGGTGGGGCTTGCTGGTCGGCCACACTGGCAACGTTACCCAAGGCAAGTTTTCCGTGAAACGGAGCGGTGCCCCGGCGTTCTCGCGTGACGCATATGCCCCGGCCTCGTTTTTACGGGCAAGCGGTGGACCTGTCGGGGGCGGTGAATACGTGGTGGTGGCTTGGCGTGTGGGGGTAGTCGGGGGGCTTGTGGGCGGGGTGCTCGTCTGCGGGGTCGGGTGTTCCGGCGGGGAGCCGGCGGAAGGGTCCGGGGCCCTGCGTGAGCTGCACGATGCCGGTGCCGTGCTGGTCCGGGCCGGGACCTCGCGGGCCACCACCTCCATGGAGATGGCCACAGGCGGGACCCGCGTCACCATCCGCGGCTCCGGCGAGTACGACTTCCGGCGCCGGGTCGGGCGGCTCACCGTGCGGCTGCCGCAGGACCCCACGGGCGTCAGCGAGCATCGGCCCATCACCGAACTCCTCGCCCCCGGCGCCCTGTTCATGAAGAACCGCGGCGCCGGCGTACCCGCCGACAAATGGGTGCGCGTCGACACCGGGACCCTCTCCGACGGCAACCTCGTCACCGGCGGCGCCACCGATCCGTACGCCGCCGCCGAGGTGCTGCGCGGGGCGCGGAGCGCGACGTACGTGGGGCGCACCGAACTCGCCGGGATCGCCGTCCGGCACTACCGCGGCACCGCCGACCTCGCCCTCGCCGCGGGTTCCGCCGCCGACGACGGCGACCGGGCCGCCCTGCGCGCGGCGGCGAAAGGGTTCGCCACCGCGCGAGTGCCGTTCGACGTCTATCTCGACGATCGGGGGCGGGTACGGAAGCTTCGGCATCAGTTCCGGTTCGTCGCCGTCGACTCCGGTGACTCCGGTGGCTCCGATTCCGGCGGCGACTCCGGTTCCGGCGGTGACTCCGGTCCCCGCGGGCGCGGGCCGTCGCGTCAGCGGGCCGTCGACGTGGCCTCCACCACGCTGCTCTACGACTTCGGTGCCGTCGTCGACGTACGGCTGCCGGATGCGCGGGACATTTACGCCGGGAAGATTGCCGAAAAGTGACTGGCGGCGGGACTACTGCGTGAGAACTAGCCCGTCCGTGCCATGCGCGGTGCCCCGGATGCTCCCTACGCTAGGACCGTTCCTGGGGACTTGAGGGACCTCGGGGGTGCCCTCAGCGGTATCAGCGGGGTCGACGGTGGGAAGAGGTGACGCACGTGGCTCCGGGCGGCGGTACGGCGGTGCAGGACCACGTGGCTCTTGCCGAGATTGAGCTGTGCGGGGATTTGATCATCGCGGCGTCCGCGGTGCGGGAGGGGCGGCTCAGCGCCGACCGGATTGATGAGGTGTTGCGGGTGTGGGAGGTTGAGGGGGAGTCCTCGGCCGTGGCGGTGCCCTCGCCTTGGGTTTCTCGGGCTCGGAGGTATGGCGCGTGATCGCCTGGGGCTGCCTGTGCGTTGGCGGGTGCGGCGCTGTCGTGGCTTGTCGCGCCCCGCGGCGGAGCCGCACATCAGATACAGCCCCGCGCCCCTAAAAACGCGCAGGTGCCCGACGTCCTAAGAACCCACCGGTTCCGACCGCCCCAGAACTCACAGGCACCCGCAGCCCCACTACCGCGACGCTTACGTCCGCAGCAACCTCCCAATCGCCTTCGTCGCCTCCTCCACCTTCGCGTCGATTTCCGTGCCGCCCCTGAGCGCCGCGTCCGCGACGCAGTGGCGGAGGTGTTCTTCGAGGAGTTGGAGGGCGAAGGACTGGAGGGCCTTGGTGGAGGCGGAGACCTGGGTGAGTATGTCGATGCAGTAGACGTCCTCGTCAACCATCCGTTGCAGGCCCCGGATCTGGCCCTCGATGCGGCGCAGGCGTTTGAGGTGTTCGTCCTTCTGTTTGTGGTAACCGTGCGTGGTCGGTTCGGAGGGCGTTGCTGCCGCGCCGGCCTCGGTGGTCGTCATCGCGTCCCTCCGGGGAAATCGTGATCTGGCGGTGGGGTGTTTGGTGCGTTTGTCGGGGTCATATACCCCCTGTGGGTATATGGTATCGAACTGCCGTGGGTATAGGGCCCTTGGCCGAGCGGCGGGAAACGACCCGTACCGACCCGGTGCCGCCCTTTCTGCCTGATGGGCGACACTGGGGAATGGCCCGTTAGGCGTGGCTGAATGTTGCGCCTAGCATCAGCCTGACCGACTTCGAAGCATTTTGAGGACCCCACGTGCGCTTTCGTCTGACCCCCAGGGAGACGAGCTTCTACGACATGTTCGCCGCGTCCGCGGACAACATCGTCACGGGCTCGAAGCTCCTGATGGAACTGCTCGGGGCCGACCCCGCCGGCCGGGCCGAGATCGCGGAGCGCATGCGGGCAGCGGAGCACGCCGGTGACGACGCGACGCACGCGATCTTCCACCAGCTGAACTCCTCCTTCATCACGCCCTTCGACCGCGAGGACATCTACTCCCTCGCGTCCTCCCTCGACGACATCATGGACTTCATGGAGGAGGCCGTCGACCTGGTCGTCCTCTACAACGTGGAGGAGCTGCCCAAGGGCGTCGAGCAGCAGATCGAGGTCCTCGCCCGCGCGGCCGAACTGACCGCGGAGGCCATGCCGAACCTGCGCACGATGGACAACCTCACCGAGTACTGGATCGAGGTCAACCGGCTGGAGAACCAGGCCGACCAGATCCACCGCAAGCTGCTCGCCCACCTCTTCAACGGCAAGTACGACGCCATCGAGGTGCTCAAGCTCAAGCAGATCGTGGACGTGCTGGAGGAAGCGGCGGACGCGTTCGAGCACGTGGCGAACACGGTGGAGACCATCGCCGTCAAGGAGTCCTGACCCCTCCATGGACACCTTCGCTCTGGTCGTGACCATCCTGGTCGCGCTCTTCTTCACGTACACGAACGGTTTCCACGACTCGGCGAACGCGATCGCCACGTCCGTGTCCACGCGTGCGCTCACGCCTCGGGCGGCGCTGGCGATGGCCGCGGTGATGAACCTCGCCGGTGCGTTCTTCGGCACGGGGGTCGCCAAGACCGTCAGCGAGGGGCTGATCGAGACGCCCGAGGGGTCGAAGGGGATGGGGATCCTCTTCGCCGCGCTCGTCGGCGCGATCGCCTGGAACCTGATCACCTGGTACTTCGGGCTGCCCTCGTCCTCCTCGCACGCGCTGTTCGGCGGGATGGTGGGGGCGGCGCTGGCAGGCGGCATCGACGTCATCTGGAGCGGTGTCGTCGACAAGATCGTCATTCCGATGTTCGTGTCGCCGTTCGTCGGGCTGTTCGTCGGCTACCTGGTCATGACCGCGATCATGTGGATCTTCCGGCGGGCCAACCCGCACAAGGCCAAACGCGGGTTCCGCATCGCCCAGACCGTCTCCGCCGCGGGCATGGCGCTCGGGCACGGGCTCCAGGACGCGCAGAAGACCATGGGGGTCGTGGTCATGGCCCTGGTGATCTCCGGGCATTCGACCTACGGCGATCCCATCCCGGTGTGGGTGAAGATCGCCTGCGCGGTGATGCTGTCACTCGGGACGTACGCGGGTGGGTGGCGGATCATGCGGACGCTCGGGCGGAAGATCATCGAGCTCGATCCGCCGCAGGGGTTCGCCGCGGAGACGACCGGGGCGGCGATCATGTTCACCACGGCGTACATCTTCAAGGCGCCGGTTTCCACGACCCATGTGATCACCTCGGCGATCATGGGGGTGGGGGCTACGAAGAGGGTGAACGCTGTTCGGTGGGGGGTTGCCAAGAACATCGTTCTTGGGTGGTTCATCACTATGCCTGCGGCGGGGGTTGTGGCTGCGGTGGTCTTCGGGGGCGTGAAGTTGGCGTTTTTGTAGTTCCTGCGCTTGTGCTTCCGTCTGGCTACGCGTCACGGGGTGGGCCCGTGAACTCGTACTGCACCTCGTACAGGTGCCCGGCCTTGACCATCACCGTTGCCTCGACGGGCCGTTCGCGGTCGGTGCGGACGACGCGGAGGGTGCGCAGGACGGGGAGGTTGCCCGGCAGGTTCAGGACGGTGGCCTGTTCCTGGGTGGGGACGCGGGCCGAGACGCGGTCGATGCTGAGGCGGGGCGCAGGACGGCCGTCTCGCCGGGCCCGAGACCGAGGGCCGCCGCGACGTCGGCCGGCGGTACCACCTCGGCGACCTCCCGCAGAGTGCTGTGCGCCCGCCCGTCGCGCTTCGTCACCTCGGTGAGCCAGCGGTACGGTTCGCCCGGTTCGGCCGGGGCCATGAACTCGGCCGGGCGCAGGGTGCGTTGACGGTGCTCGCGCACGGTCACGGCGGAACCGGCGCGGCCGACGACCAGCCCTTCGTCCTTCAGCAGGTGCAACGCCTTCTGCACGGTCGCACTTGACGCGTCGAACCGCTCCTTGAGCCGTGCCGTGGAGGGGAGGCTGGCGCCGAGGGCCAGTTCCCCGCTCATGATCTCGTCGCGCAGGTCGGCGGCGATCCGCTCGTGCAGGGGTCGGCGGTCGTTCGCGGTGGTGTCGGTGCGGGGCACGGGCGGGGTCATCCGATCCGTAGTTCGTAGCGCAGCCGCTGGCGCGCCGCGGGCATGGTCATCAAGTCCGCCTGGACGGGGCGGTCTTCGGCGTCCAGGGTGAGTCGGGTCAGCCGCAGCACGGGTTCGTCCGGCCCGAGGTCCAGCACCTGCCGCTCCGCCGCGTCGGGCATCCGCGCCGTCACGTCCTCCCGAACGCGCACGCCGACATACCCGAGTTGGGCGAGCAGGGTCACCGCCCCGCCGGGAATCTTGGCGATCCCGCCGAGCGGGGTGCCTCCAGCGATGGCGAGGGGGTAGTAGGTGTCCGTCAACTCGCAGGGTTCACCGTCGAGTTCGATGATCCGGCGGCGTACGACGACGGTCTCGCCCGCGGCCACACCGAGCAGCGCGGCGACCTCGTCGGGCGCGGGCACCTCCCCCGCGTGCAGGATGCGCTGCGTTCCCCGGCGCCCCTTGGCGGCGGCCTCCTCGCTCCAGGCGTCGCCCTGGCCCGCGGCGCGGGGGGTCAGGTACGGCATCGATGTGCTGATCCAGTTGGCTGGGCTGCTCATGGGGTCCTCCCGGAACGGATCGGATCGAATCGTCTGTGACCTGCACACTCGGCCGCCCACTCAGCCGTCCCTTCGTAAGGGCATGGCCGACCTGAACGGAGCGGATCGGCCATGCATTTTGCACCACGAGCACTTGGACGGCGACGCGACGCAACTGGTCACGCGGATACGGGAGTTCGACGGCTGGGCGTTGCGGCTGTGCGAGCCACGCGGCGGCTGGGCCGACCCCGGCGTCGTCGACCTCCGGGCCGTGGAAGCCGGACTGAGGCGGCTGCCTCTGCGGATTGACGCTCGGTTCGGTGGCAGCTGTCTCATGAGATTGTGGGGAGCCGTGGCCACCACCCGCATCTCCTTCGAAGACCTTCCGGCTGCCGCACTCGCCGCGGTCGAGAGCCATACCGGGCCGGCACTCAAGACCGAGACCGTAAGCCAAGGATTCAACAGCGAGATCGCGGCACGCGTTTTCACGGAGTCCGGCCCTTTGTTCGTCAAGGGACTTCGCGCCGACCACAAACGCTCGTGGACACAGCACCGCGAAGCCGCCGTGAATCCGTACCTGCGGGGAATCGCCCCCGCGTTGCTCTGGAAGGTCGAAGAAGCCGGTTGGGTGCTTCTGGGGTTCGAGAATCTTTCAGGTCACCACGCGGACTATTCGCCCGGCTCCCCGGACCTGCCGAAGGTGGCCGGTCTTCTCGCCCGGCTCGGTGAAGTCGCCTGCCCGGACATCGAGTTGCGGAGCGCCGAGCAGCGGTTCGCGGCTTACGCGGTCGTGCCGGCGGATCTCGAATACTTCGCGGGCGCCTCGCTGTTGCACACGGACCTGAACGACCACAACGTGATCGTGGACGACTCCGCCCATCTCGTCGACTGGGCATGGGCGACGCGCGGAGCCGCATGGCTGGACGCCGGGTACTGGGTCGTGTGGCTCATCGCCGCCGGAAACCATACGCCGGAATCGGCGGAACACCGGGCGGGCCGGATTCCCGCGTGGAATACGGCCCCCGCAGCCGGAATCACCGCCTTCGCGCGAGCCACCGAGAACGTTTGGGAAGAGATCGCCGGAGACGATCCGGACGAGTGGACCGAACGAATGCTCCGCGCGTCCCGCCTCTGGGCAAGGTTCCGGCAGCAGCGGGCCCAGGGCCTGTGTGATGGCGTGATCAATGTTGCCGGTCCGGGTCCGCCGGGGGAGCGGATCCGGTAGGAGTGAGGACTGTGACGCGCAGGCAACTCGCCGATGGCCAGGGGGAGTTGATCGAGCCGTATGTGCCGATCGGCGAGTAGGGCCCGTATCCCGAGCGGCTGCGGGATCGGTTCGAGGGGGTGGTCCGGCGGTTCGGGTTCGGTGCCCAGTGGCGTGCGATGCCGGGTGGGTTCGGGCCATGGGCCACCGTCCACGGACGCTTGCGGGTCCGGCGGAACGCCGGTGTCCTCACCGCCCTCCTGGAGGGTCCGATCACCGAGGCCGCCCGCCGGGGGAAGACCGACTTGTCCCCCGGGCGAGGCCACCATCCTTGCCGGCCCCTGGCTCGCGCTGCTGTAAAGCGACGCGACCTGGGGTGACAAGCACCGCCGTGGAGCTGCGCCTTCGATCACCCAGTGCGGTCTTCACCGTGCAGTGGCGCTTGCGCGGTGCTCGCGGATCTCGTCGTGGTGGTCGGCGGCCCAGCCGACCAGGGACGACACGATCTCGTGGAGCCCGCGGCCCAGCGGGGTGAGGGCGTACTCGACGCGCGGTGGAACCTCCGCGTACGCGGTGCGCGTGATCAGACCGTCCTCCCGGAGCTGGCGCAGCGTGAGGGTGAGCATCCGCTGGGAGATTCCGGGGATCTGGCGCTGGAGGTCGGTGTAGCGCAGCGGGCCGGACTCCACGACCGCGATGAGCAGCAGACTCCACTTGTCTCCGACGCGGTCGAGGACCTGCCGGATGAAATCCATGTGCTCGGCGGGGAGACGGGCACAGGGCCCCACCGCCGCCGCGCCGCCCGAACTGCCGGTGACCTCCATGACACACATTCCTCTCCGGCACGAACACCCATGTGCCTTTTGTATCGACTCCCATACTGGCCGATCATGGCGCTACGCACAAAAAGTAGGAATCAAAGAGCAGGCAGGACGACGGTCACGCCGGAGCTGACCACGGCCATCGGCGATGGGCGGGCCGCCTGACAGGCCCCGACCGTCTCCCGACCGGCCCGACTGTCCCGAAAGGCAATCGCTCGCCATGTCCAACCTGCTCGTCCTCGGCGGCAACGGCCGCACCGGCATCCACGTCCTCAACGAGGCCGCACAGCGCGGCCACCGCGTCCGGGCCCTCGTACGCAACCCCGACACCGTCCAGGCCCCGGCGGGCGTCGAACTGATCCAGGGCACACCCGCCGGCATCGACGACCTCCGCAAGGCCGCCCAGGGAACGGAGGCGGTGATCACCACGCTCAACAACTCCCGTGCCTCCGACACCCCCTGGGCCAAACCCGTCAGCCCGCCCATGTTCATGACCGACGCCACCCGCAACGCCCTGACCGTGATGGAGGAGGAGGGCATCCGCCGGATCGTCGTGACCTCCGCGCAGGGCGCCGGAGACGACTGGACCCGGATCAACCCGGTGTTCAGGGCCCTGATCAAGATCTCCAACGTCAAGGCGTCCTACGACGACCACCACGGCGTCGACAAGCTCCTTCGCACCTCCGACGTCGACTGGACCCTGGCCCGGGCAGTCGTCCTCACCGGCAAGCCGATGAGCGGCCCTGTGCGCGCCGCCGAGGCCGGTTCCGAGAAGCCGGGGACGCAGATCAACCGCACCGATCTCGCTCGCTTCCTCCTCGACACGGTCGAGAAGGACACCTGGATTCGCAAGGCCCCCCTCGTCTGGAACGCGCGCGGCTGACCACGCGGCCCCTCCATGCCCAGCCCCCAACCGATGTGTTTCGCAAGAGATTTCAGCAACAGATTCAGCAAGAGATTCCAGGAGAAGAACCATGTCCAAAGTGATCGCGATCTTCGGCGCCGGCGTCGGCCTCGGTGCCTCCACAGCTCGCCGCTTCGCCCGCGAGGGCTTCGGTGTCGCGCTTGTCGCCCGCCGCAAGGACCGTCTGGACGCGCTCGTCGAGCAGCTCACCAGTGAGGGCATCGAGGCTGCCGGCTTCACCGCCGACCTCTCGAAGCCCGCCGAGGTGCCCGCCGTGATCGAGGTCATCCGTCAGCGGTTCGGCCGTATCGACGTGATCGAGTACGGGCCCGCCAGTGTCGAGATGAGCTTCACCCCGGCCACGCAGCTGGACGCGGCCACCCTGGAGAAGGACATCCCGCTGTTGCTGCTCACCCCCGTCGAAGTGGTCCGCGCCGTGCTGCCGGAGTGGACCGAGCGCGGCGACGGCGCCTTCCTGATGACCACCGGCCACTCGGCCGTGGAACCGCGGCCCTTCATGAGTGGCCTGGGCCCGCTCATGTCGGCCGCCCGCAACTGGCTCTACTCCCTCAACGGCGAACTGGACCAGATCGGTGCCTACGCCGGCACCCTCTCCATCTCGGCCTTCATCGCCCGCAGCGAGATGGGCGAGCAGATCGCCGCGACCATGCCCGACATGGTCGCCGAGTTCGCCGATCCGGACGACCTCGCCGCGCACTACTGGGACATGTACAGCAAGCGTGACCGCGTCGAGCAGATCCACCCCCAGCCCCAGCCCCAGCCCCAGTTCGGCTGACGCGGTGGACCGGTGTCCCGGTCCGTAGCCGACATGCGCCTGCGGGAGAGCACGCGGCCCCGCCGGTGTCCCGACCCGGCCACCAGCGCGATACCCCTGCCCCTGATCAACGCGGGCCGCGTGTCGGCCGATCCGGGCGTCGGCCGATCCGGGCGTCGACGAAGAACTTCACCCCCACCCCAGTGTTCACCCACTGGCGCCGCCCCACCGGGCGACCTCCTTCAACCCTCCAACCACCCGAGTCGGAACTCAGGTGCGCCGTGTGCCGACGGCGTCGCCGGAATGGAGTGACTGTGGCAACAACTGAGACCCCCCGCACTGACATCACGTTAGACAATCGGCTGCGCGTCGTGTTCGACGATCTCCAGAAGGCGTTCGGGGACATCGCGATCCGGCACGGCATCACGCACGAGGAACTGGGCCGGGCCATCACCTACGTGACGAAGCTGGTCGAGTCAGGGGAGTTCATGCTGGCGGCGACCATGCTCCTCGCCGTTCGCACGACGGAGGTCAGTTACGGCAGGGCCTACGCCAACCCGGAGAAGGACGGCGCCTCCACATGGATGGCGACCGGGCCCGCCTACGTGCCGGGGGCGCCGGAGATCGAGAACCCCGGCGTGCTGCCGATGGCGCCGGACGAGCCGGGGCAGCCCCTGATCGTCTCCGGCGTCGTACGTTCGACCTCGGGCAAGCCGCTGCCCGGCGCGGTGATCGATCTCTGGCAGACCACCGACGACGGCAGGTACGCCGGTCTGACGCACGAGCAGGCAGGCCCCCTGGAGGGCCTCGACCTCGTCGACTTCGACCTGCCGAAGTACCACCTGCGAGGCAAGATCGTCGCGGATGCCGAGGGCCGCTACGAGTACCGGACCGTCGTACCGGGCGTGGAGCCCGCGGCGGTGCCGGGCAGCATGCTCGACGACCTCCTGCACATGCTGGGCCGGGCCACCTCGCGCGCGAGGCACATCCACGCGTACGTCTCCCAAGACGACCATCACATGCTCACCCACCAGATCCACTTCGAGGGCGATCCGCTCGTCGACACCGTCACCGAGGGTGCGATCGCGCGGGAGTTGATCCACGGAACCGAGCTGCACGACGACCCCGCCGCGTGGGAGGCACGCGGTCTGACCGGCCCGTACCGGACCCTCACCTGCGACTACGTACTCCGCCCCATCGGCTTCGACGAGGTCAAGGACCCGTACGTCCTTGAAGGCTTCTGGAAGCAGTGACCCCGAGCGGCCACGCCGCGCCTGCCGGCCGACCGCCGACGCGTCGTGGTGACCGCGGTCGGTCGGTCGTGCCCGAAAAAGCGGGGCGCAGCCCCTGCTTTTAGGGGCGCGGGGAACTGCGCGACCAGCCCCCACCGGGCCCGCAGCCGACAACGCGCACAAAACGGGCCCGCCCCCGGGAATCCCAGGGGCGGGCCCTTCTCTCCCCGCGGTGGCACCGCCATGCAGCACCGCGAGGGGTCGGTGCGCCACCATGGTCAAGCCACAGTGGCAGCGTCCGTCAGCCGAAGCGGCCGGAGATGTAGTCCTCCGTGGCCTGGACGGACGGGTTGGCGAAGATCCGTTCCGTGTCGTCGATCTCGATCAGCTTGCCGGGCTGGCCCACCGCCGCGAGGTTGAAGAAGGCCGTGCGGTCGGAGACGCGCGCCGCCTGCTGCATGTTGTGCGTCACGATGACGATCGTGAAGCGCTCCTTCAGCTCGCCGATCAGGTCCTCGATCGCGAGGGTCGAGATCGGGTCCAGGGCGGAGCACGGCTCGTCCATCAGCAGGACCTTGGGCTCCACGGCGATTGCCCGCGCGATGCACAGGCGCTGCTGCTGGCCGCCCGACAGGCCCGAACCCGGCTTGTTCAGGCGGTCCTTGACCTCGTTCCAGAGGTTCGCGCCCTTGAGGGACTTCTCGACGACGTCGGCCAGCTCGTTCTTCTTGTACGAGCCCGCCAGGCGCAGCCCCGCCGCCACGTTGTCGAAGATCGACATCGTCGGGAACGGGTTCGGGCGCTGGAAGACCATGCCGACCTCGCGCCGCACCGACACCGGGTCGATGCCGGCGCCGTAGAGGTCCTCGTCGTCGAGCAGGACCTTGCCCTCGACGCGGCCGCCGGGGGTCACCTCGTGCATGCGGTTGAGGGTGCGCAGGAACGTCGACTTGCCGCAGCCGGACGGGCCGATGAACGCCGTCACCGAGCGCGGCTCGACCGCCATCGAGATGTCTTCGATCGCCTTGTGGGAGCCGTAGTAGGCGGTGAGCCCACTGACGTCAATTCGCTTCGACATGATTGCTTCACTTCCAGATCAGTCGCTGATGGCCGCGTCAGCGACCGGTCTTCGGGGCCTTCCAGCGGGCGATGCCGCGCGCCACCAGGTTGAGGATCATCACGAACAGGATGAGGGTGAGCGAGGCCGCCCACGCCCTGTCGTACGCCGCGCCCGAGCCCGCGCTCTGCGCGTACTGCTGGTAGATGTACAGCGGCAGGGACTGCTGCGCGCCCGAGAACGGGTTGGCGTTGATGAACGAGTTGCCGAACACCAGCAGCAGTACGGGCGCGGTCTCACCGGCGATACGGGCGACCGCCAGCATGATGCCGGTGGTGATGCCGCCGATCGAGGTCGGCAGGACCACCTTCAGGATGGTGCGCCACTTCGGGATGCCCAGCGCGAGGGACGCCTCGCGCAGCTCGTTCGGTACGAGCTTGAGCATCTCCTCCGTGGAGCGGACTACGACCGGCATCATCAGGATGGCCAGCGCGAGCGACCCGGCGAAACCGAACGGCTCCAGGTCGAGCATCAGCATCAGGGTGAGGATGAACAGACCGGCGACGATCGAGGGGATGCCGGTCATCACGTCGACGAAGAACGTGACGGCCCGGGAGAGCCTGCCCTGTCCGTACTCGACGAGGTAGACCGCGGTCAGCACGCCGATCGGGGCGCCGATCACCGTGGCGAGACCGACCTGTTCCAGGCTGCCGAGGATGGCGTGGTAGATGCCGCCGCCGGGCTCGGAGGTGGAGACCAGGCCCATCGAGTGGGTCAGGAAGTAGAAGTCCAGGACCTTCACGCCGCGCTTGACGGTCACCCAGACCAGGGAGATCAGCGGGACGAGGGCGATCAGGAAGGCGACCCACACCAGGGAGGTCGCGATGCGGTCCTTGGCCTGCCTGCTGCCCTCGACGCGGGTGGCGATGCCGAACGTGCCCAGCACGTAGAGGATCGCGGCGATCAGGCCCCACTGGACCTTGCTGTCGAGTCCGCCGACCAGGCCGATCAGGGCGGCCAGGACGAGGGAGCCGCCGGCGATCGCGTACGGCGACCACTTCGGCAGGCTGGCGCCCCGCAAGGTGCTCCTGGGCTTGTCGGCTACGGCTGTGGTGCTCATGCGTTGGCCCCCGAGTACTCCTTGCGGCGGGCGATGATCATGCGGGCCGCGCCGTTGACCAGCAGGGTGATGACGAACAGGACCAGACCGGAGGCGATGAGCGCGTCACGGCCGTCCGGGGTCGCCTCGCTGAACTTGCTGGCGATGTTCTGGGCGAAGGTGCCGCCGCCCGGGTTGAGCAGGCTGCCGTGGATGATGAAGTCCGGGGAGAGCACGGTGGCCACGGCCATCGTCTCGCCGAGTGCGCGGCCCAGGCCCAGCATCGAGGCGGAGATCACGCCCGAGCGGCCGAAGGGCAGCACCGACATCCGGATGACCTCCCAGCGGGTGGCGCCGAGGGCCAGCGCGGCCTCCTCGTTCATCCGCGGGGTCTGCCGGAACACCTCGCGGCTCACGTTGGTGATGATCGGCAGGATCATGATCGCGAGCAGGATGCCGACGGTGAGCAGCGAGCGCGGGGCGCCCTGGTCCCACGAGAAGACGCCGGTCCAGCCGAGGTAGTCGTTCAGCCAGCCGAAGAGGCCGTTGAGGTGCGGTACGAGGACGAGCGCGCCCCACAGGCCGTACACGATGGACGGTACGGCGGCCAGCAGGTCGATCACGTACGCGATGGTGCCGCCCAGCTTGCGCGGGGCGTAGTGCGTGGTGAACAGCGCGATGGCGACCGCGACCGGGACCGCGAGCAGCATGGCGATGACCGACGACACGACCGTGCCGAAGGCCAGGACGGCGATGCCGAAGACCGGCGGGTTGACGCCGGTGTTCCACTCGAAGGTGGTCAGGAAGTTCCCGTGGTCCTTGCTGATCGCGAGGGACGCGCGGTAGGCGAGGAAGACCGCCATCGCGGCCATGATCACCAGGAGGAGGATGCCGGAGCCGCGCGAGAGACCGAGGAAGATCCGGTCTCCGGGGCGGGTGACGGCGCGGCTGGTGCCCTGGGGCTTCGCCGCGTCCGGCTTGGTGGTGGGGGGAGGGGCTTCGGTGTTCTCAGTTGATATGTCCATCGGGGTCTCCGGTCTGCGGAGCCGCACACTGCGTACGGTCCCGCGGAGCCGCACCCGAGGGCGCGGCTCCAGGCGGCGGTGCACCGGACGATGCGGTCCGGTCCCGGGGTGAGGCCCCGGGACCGGACCGCGTCTCAGGTCAGCTCAGGCTGCTGACGATGGAGCGGACCTTGGTGATGATCTCGTCGGGGATGGGGGCGTAGCCGTTCGCGCTGAGGACCTTCTGGCCGTCCTCGCTGGCGATGTAGGTGAGGAACGCCTTCGTGGCGGGCAGCGTGGACGCCTTGTTGCCCTTGTCGCAGGCGATCTCGTACGTCACCAGGACGATCGGGTAGGCGTTGTCGGCCTTGGTGGTGTAGTTCAGCTGGAGCGAGAGGTCGTTGCCCGTGCCCACGACCTTGGCGTCGGCGATGGCCGCGCTGGCGTTGGGGATGGTCGCCTTCACCGGGGAGGAGGCACCGGTGTCGACCTGGACGGCGTCGATGCCGTCCGTGGCGTACGACAGCTCGAAGTAGCTGATGGCACCCGAGGTCTGCTTGACCTGCGCGGCCAGACCGGCCGAGCCCTGGGCGGACTGGCCGCCCTTGGCCTGCCACGCCTTGCCGCCGGAGTACTTGCCCCACACGGACGGGGCCGCGGCCTTGAGGTACTTGGTGAAGTTGTCCGTGGTGCCGGACTCGTCCGAGCGGTGGAACGCCTGGATCTTCAGGTTCGGCAGCTTGGCGTCGGGGTTGAGCGCCTTGATGGCCGCGTCGTCCCAGTTGGTGATCTCGCTGTTGAAGATCTTCGCGATCGTCTTCGCGTCCAGGACCAGGTTGTCGACGCCGGGGACGTTGTAACCGACCGCGATCGGGCCGCCGACCATCGGCAGGTCGATGGCCTGGCCGCTGGAGCAGACCTTCTTGGAGGCGGTGACCTCTTCCGGCGCGAGCGCCGAGTCCGAGCCCGCGAAGGCGAGCTGGCCCTGGTTGAACGAGGTGATACCGGCGCCGGAGCCGCTGCCCTTGTAGTTGATCTGCACGCCCGAGCAGGCGGCGCTGAACTGCTTGACCCAGGCGTCGATCGCGTTCTTCTGCGCGGACGAACCGTCGGCGAGCAGCTGGCCCTTCGCGTCGTCGCACTTGATCGAGCTGTTGCTCGCGGCGGACGAGGAGGTGTCGCTGGAGCTGCTGGTGTCGTCCGAGCCGCACGCCGTGAGGGCCAGGGCGCCGGAGACGGCGAGAGCACCGAGGGTGAGGGCCCGCCGGTTCATGCGCTGAAGCTTCACTGAGGTGGTTCCTTCCGGGAGCCGCCTGCGTTGGCGGCGTGCGTCGTTTTTTTGGGCGGGGGCAAGGTCAACCGGGGTTTGATCGGCCGTGAGGCAAGGTCAACCGGGGTTGGGTGCGCCGCGTAAGGCTGAAATTAGGCAGATCAGGTGAAGGGGTCGACGGGTGGAAATGAACGGGGGGTGAACCCCTGGCGGCTATGCGGTTAGGTCACGGGTTGGGTGCGGTGGGGTTGCGGTTATGCGTCTGCTGCGGGCCGTATGTGGTTGCTCGCGCCCCGCGGCGGAGCCGCAATTAGATACAGCCCCGCGCCCCTTAAGGGGCGCTTTGCCTCACGCTCGGTTCAAGGTGCTCAGTAGCGCGTCCACCAGTGCCCTGTCGTGCTCCTGCGTTGCGCGTTGGCGCGCCTCGCTCGGCCGCAGCCACAGGATCCTGTCCACCTCGTCGTTCGGGGTGAACGTGCCCGTCGTGGCCTCCGCCGACCAGTAGGTGACCTCCTTGGGGTGGCCGTGGGCGAGGTAGCGGGTGGTGGGGAGGGGGGCGCCCGGGGTTGCCGTGTAGCCCGTTTCCTCCGCGACCTCGCGCAAGGCGCCCGTCAGGGGCTCCTCGTCGCGTTTTAGCTTGCCCTTGGGCCAGGACCAGTCGTCGTAACGCGGCCGGTGGACGAGGCAGAGTTCCAGTTCGCCGTCGATGGGCGAGTGGCGCCACAGGACGCAGCCCGCCGCCTTCACCACTTCTCCACTCGACGGGGTCTTGCCGCTCATCGGGTGCTCATCGGGTGCTCACCGGCTCCTTCTGCCATGCCTGCTGGAAGGCGAAGCGGGCCGCCTCGACCTCGTGGCGCTGGTCGGCGTGCAGGACGCCGAGGGCGTACGCCGTCGCCGGGGCGATCCGGGGCGTGCGGGCCGCCGAGGCCGCCGCTGCCGCCGCCTCCGAGGCGTCGTGGTGGCGGTTGAGGGCCTGGCCCGCGGTCAGGGTGCGGACGTTGGCGGCGGCCTCGTCGCCGTGCAGGACCTCGCGGGCGTAGCGGTCCAGACGCAGCAGGAGGCGGGCCTGGTGCCAGGGGGCGTCCTGGGGGTGGGGGGTGGTGACGTCGGGGGAGAGGCCGTGGATCAGGGCCTCCGAGTTGTACGGGTGGCCCGCCGTGCGCAGGGGCAGGGAGCCCACCGCGCTCGCGAGGCGGTCGCCGGCCGCGGCGGCCAGGGGGCACAGGTCCGTGGTGAGGGCCGCCGGGGTGAGCGGGACCTCGCTGGCCAGCACGGCGACCTTGTCGGCGACCGCGTGGAAGCGGGAGGAGCCGAGGGCCTGGAGCGCGGTGGAGTGGGCGCGGGTGCGGGACAGGGTCAGCTGGCGTTCCAGGAGGGCGCCCGCCTTGGCCGCGCCGACGGTGAGGTTGCCGCGGTCGGGGGTGCTGCCCGCCCGGCCGCCGCCGGACGACTGGCCGGGGAGCGCGGAGGCCACCGAGGACGGGGCCGCGCCCGAAAGTCGTTGCAGCGCGAGCCCGAGCCGTTCCAGGCGGCCGGTGTACGCGTGCTCCAGGGCCAACGTGCCCGACAGCCACGAGAGTTCGGGGCGGATGGCCTCCGACCACTCGGCGTCCAGGAGTGGGCGGAAGGTGTGCAGGGTGCCGCTGATGCGGCGGGCCGAGTGGCGCAGCGCGCGTGCCGCGTCCGCGTCCTGGGCGGCCCCTGTCGCTCCCCCCGCGGCCCCGCCGGTCTCCTGGTGGAGCCGCAGGGCGCGGAGGAACTCGGTGGCCCGTGCCCGCAGGTAGCCGGCGAGGGCGTCACCGGTGACCGGGCCCGGCGCGGGCCCGGTCGTACGGTGGTCGGTGGGTGTGGGGGTGGTGGGGGGATCAAGGTGTTGCTGAGCCACGCCGGCGCCTCCGGGCGTCTATGAGCATCTCCTGGACGTTCCGCAGGGGCTGGCCGTCCGCATCGGTCGCGTGCCGGGTCCACTCGCCGTCCGGGCCCAGGTGCCAGGAGGAGGTGGTGTCGGCCATCCCGGTCTCCAGGAACCGGCTGAGGGCCGCCCGGTGGGCCGGGTCCGTGACCCTGACGAGCGCCTCGATACGACGGTCCAGGTTGCGGTGCATCATGTCGGCGCTGCCGATCCACACCTCGGGCTCGCCGCCGTTGCCGAAGGCGAAGACACGGGAGTGTTCGAGGAAGCGGCCGAGGACGGAGCGGACGCGGACGTTCTCCGACAGTCCGGCCACGCCCGGGCGCACCGCGCAGATGCCGCGCACCCACACGTCGACGGTCACCCCGGCCTGGGAGGCGCGGTAGCAGGCGTCGATGATCGCCTCGTCCACCAGGGAGTTCACCTTGATGCGGACGTAGGCGGGGCGGCCGGCGCGGTGGTGCTGGGCTTCCTTGTCGATCCGGGAGACCAGGCCGTCGCGCAGGGACTTGGGGGCGACCAGCAGACGGCGGTAGGTCTCGCGGCGGGAGTAGCCGGAGAGCCGGTTGAAGAGGTCGGAGAGGTCCGCGCCGACCTGGGGGTCGGCGGTGAGCAGGCCGAGGTCCTCGTACAGGCGGGCGGTCTTGGGGTGGTAGTTGCCCGTGCCGACGTGCGAGTAGCGGCGCAGCGTCTCGCCCTCCTGGCGGACCACCAGCGACAGCTTGCAGTGCGTCTTGAGCCCGACGAGGCCGTAGACGACGTGGCAGCCGGACTCCTCCAGCTTGCGGGCCCACTTGATGTTGGCCTGCTCGTCGAAGCGGGCCTTGATCTCGACGAGGACGAGCACCTGCTTGCCGGCCTCGGCGGCGTCGATCAGGGCGTCGACTATGGGGGAGTCGCCGGAGGTGCGGTACAGCGTCTGCTTGATCGCGAGCACGTCCGGGTCGTTCGCCGCCTGCTCCAGGAACGCCTGGACGGAGGTGGAGAACGAGTCGTACGGGTGGTGCAGGAGCACGTCCCGCTCGCGCAGGGCGGCGAAGATGTCGGGCGCCGACGCCGACTCGACCTCGGCGAGGTCGCGGTGGGTGCCCGCGATGAACTTGGGGAACTTCAGCTCGGGCCGGTCGAGCTTGGAGATGCCGAAGAGGCCGGTGAGGTCGAGGGGGCCGGGCAGCGGGTAGACCTCGGCCTCGGAGATCTTCAGCTCGCGGACGAGGAGATCGAGGACGTACTGGTCGATGGACTCCTCGACCTCAAGCCGGACGGGCGGCCCGAACCGCCGCCGCATCAGCTCCTTCTCCAGGGCCTGGAGCAGGTTCTCGGCGTCGTCCTCCTCGACTTCGAGGTCCTCGTTGCGGGTGAGGCGGAAGGCGTGGTGCTCCAGGACCTCCATGCCCGGGAACAGCTCCTCCAGGTGGGCGCCGATGACGTCCTCGATGGGGACGTACCGGTTCGGGGAGGCTTCCAGGAAGCGGGAGAGCAGCGGGGGCACCTTGACGCGGGCGAAGTGGCGGTGCCCGGAGACCGGGTTGCGGACGACGACGGCCAGGTTCAGGGAGAGGCCGGAGATGTACGGGAAGGGGTGCGCGGGGTCGACCGCCAACGGGGTGAGTACCGGGAAGATCTGCTGCCGGAACAGGGTGAACAGGCGCGCCTGCTCCTTCTCGTGCAGCTCGGCCCAGCGGACCAGGTGGACGCCCTCCTCCGCGAGCGCGGGGGCGACGTCCTCGTGGTAGCAGGCGGCGTGCCGGGCCATCAGCTCGCGGGAGCGGGCCCAGATCATCTCCAGCACTTCACGGGGCTGGAGCCCGGAGGCCGAACGGGTGGCGACGCCGGTCGCGATACGGCGCTTGAGGCCCGCCACGCGGACCATGAAGAACTCGTCCAGGTTGCTGGCGAAGATGGCGAGGAAGTTGGCCCGTTCGAGGAGCGGGGTGTTCGGATCCTCGGCCAGTTCGAGAACGCGCTCGTTGAACGCCAGCCAGCTGCGCTCACGGTCCAGGAAACGGCCCTGCGGCAGCTGGGGGCCGTCGTTCGGCGCCTCCTCGTAGGTGTCGAGGTCGGCGTCGATGTCGGGTTCCAGGTCGGAGACCGTCGCGGAGACCGTGTGGGGGCGGTGCGCGGCTATGGAACCCACGGGGGGTTGAGAGTGGATCGAGGCCGAAGACGACGAGGGGTTCGGGACCTGTGCCGGGGCGTTCTGCTGCGTCATGTGGCCATTCTTCCGCGCGGAGCCGTCGGTGGGCGCGTCGGAACGGCCGGGCGGGAGCGAGCCGAAGGGTCGGCCGCTGCCCGCCCGGGCCCCGTTCGGTGGGGGAGGCGAGGGCTCGGGCGCGGCGGGGTTCATTGGCCGAGCGTCGCAAGGTCAGCTGAATCAGCGGTTACGGCGACATGACGTCAGGGGTAGCGGGGGGCGTCCTGCGAGGGTTCGTCAGCTGGTTCTTGGCCTGTTCTTCGGTTGCGCGGGCCGCGGATTTTCCGTGGGGTACCTGCGGTCACGTCTCCGTGCGGTACATGAGGTCGGTCTCGTACGTGGTGAACCCCAGCCGTTCGTAGACGGTGACGGCCGCCTTGTTGTCGGCGTCGACGTAGAGCATCGCGGCGGGCAGGCCCTGGGCGGCGAGGTGGCGCAGGCCGACGGTGGTGAGGGCCTTGCCGAGGCCGCCGCCCTGGGCGCCGGGGCGGACGCCGACGACGTAGACCTCGCCGAGCTGTTCGGCGGCGTGGACTTTGGTCCAGTGGAACCCGACGAGGTCGCCGTCGCGTTCGCCGTCGCGGTCGGTGCCGGCGTCGGTTTCGCCTTCGGCTTCGGCCAGAAAGAAACCCTGCGGGTCGAACCAGGGCTGGGCCTTGCGGTCGTCGAGGTCGCGTTGGGTGAGGGAGCTCTGTTCGGGGTGGTGGGCGAAGGCTTCGGCGTTCACCGCGAGCCAGGCGGCGTCGTCGGCGCCGGGGACGAAGGTGCGGATGCGCACGCCGGGCGGAAGGGGCGGCTCGGGCGCGTCGAAGTCGGTCAACGGCCGCCGCAGCTGGCGCAGTTCGCGGAAGAGGGTGAGGCCGAGGACCTGGGCGAGGTGGCGGGCGGCGGCGTGTCCGCCGTGCGCCCAGACGCGCAGCCGCTTGCCGGACTCGGCGAGCAGGGCGTTGCCGAGGGCACGCCCGTGGCCGTGGCCGCGGTGGTCGGGGTGGACGACGAGTTCCGCGGCCGGGGCCTCGACGGGGTCGGTGTCCTCCAACTGCGCGTACCCGACGAGCGTGTCGCCCACGGTCAGCAGCAGATGCCGTACGCCGGCCCGCTCGCCGCCGCTGAGTTGCAGCCGCCCCTGCTCGGACACGGCCTGCTGCCCGTCGCCGCGCGCGGCCTCGGCGAGCAGCGCGAGGACGTCCGCGGCCTGTTGGGCGGAGAGCGCGGTGAGGGTTTCGATGGCGCGGGACTGGGCGGGGGGCGCGGGGCGTGCGGTGTCGTCGCTGGTCATGGAACGAGGGTACGGGGCGGGGGTGGGGTG
>LJCV01000063.1 GCA_001298575.1 Actinobacteria bacterium OK074 | reverse complement strand
GGGGGCCGCCGGCGGCCCCCCCCCCGCGGGTGCGGAAGGCCCCCGCCGCGGGCGCGCACTCGGCGGTGGATTCCCCCGCCGTACGGGACGCCGGGCTGGCGGCGGTCGCCGAGGTCCGGGACGGGGCACCGGTCCACTACATGACCTCGTACTGGACCCGGCACGACCCCGCCCTGCGGTCGCCGGACGGGCGATCCGCCCTGGTGGCCGCCAAGTTCGACGCCGACGAGGAGGGCGTCCGCGACGCGGTGGCGCGGCTGCTGCCCGCCGTGACCGGCCACCGCTCCGCGGTCACCGTCTCCGCGGCCGGGCCCGCCGTCGTCCTGCACGCGGTGGAGGACCAGGCCCACCAGGACCTGCTGTGGGCCGAGTTGGTCACCGCGCCGCTGGTGCTGCTCCTGCTGGTGCTGGTCTTCCGCGGCCTGCTGCCCGCACTGCTGCCGGTCCTGGTCGGCGCCGTGTCGGTGACCGCGACGACGGCGGTGCTCGGGCTGCTGGTCACCGTCACCCCGGTCACCGTCTTCGCCCTCAACATCACCACCGCGCTCGGCTTCGGACTGGCCGTCGACTACAGCCTGTTCATGGTGACCCGGTTCCGCACCGAACTCGGCTCCGGCGCCGACGTCCCCTCCGCCCTGCGCACGACCCTGGCCACGGCGGGCCGCACGGTCTTCTTCTCCGCACTCGCGGTCTCCCTGTGCCTGGCCGCGCTGCTGGTCTTCCCGGTGATGTTCCTGCGCTCCTTCGCCTACGGCGGGATCGCGGTGGCGCTGCTGTCGGCGGGCTGCGCGCTGGTGGTGCTGCCCGCCGCCCTCGCCCTGCTCGGCACCCGGCTGGCCGCACCCGCCGCCCGGGACCGCGGTTCCAGGACACGGGCGCTCGGCCGGATCCTGGGCCGGGCCTGGGACCGTACGGCCAGGGCCGTCACCCGCGCGCCCCTGCTGATCGCCCTCGGCATGACCGCCGTCCTGCTGGCGCTCGCCGCGCCCTTCCCCCAGGTCGCCTTCGGCTTCCTCGACGACCGGGCGCTGCCCGCCGCCACGGACGTACGCGGCACCGCGGACGACATCCGCGAGGACTTCCCCGCCCTGGCCGCGACGACCCTCCCGGTCGTCCTGCCGGGGGTGGGCGACTCCGCTCGGGACCGGGCCGCCACCGCCCGTTACGCCGCCGCCCTCTCCGCGGTCCCCGGCGTACGACGGGTCGACAGCGCGGCGGGCACGTTCGCGCACGGAACCCAACAGGGCCCTGCCCGGCCGGAGTTCACCGCTCCCGGCGGAACCTGGCTGCGGGCCACGACGGACACGGACCCCTACGCGCCGGCCTCCCTGCGCACCCTCGAAGCGGTCCGCGCCCTGCCCGCACCCGTCGAACCCCTCGTCGGCGGGCCGACCGCCCTGCTCCACGACACCCGGGACGCCATCGCCGGACGCCTTCCCGCCGCCGCCGTCCTGCTGGCACTCTCCATGCTCCTGCTGCTGTTCGCGTTCACCGGCAGCATCCTGGTCCCGGCCAAGGCCCTCCTGCTGACCACGCTGAGCATGACGGCGACGCTCGGAGCCATGGTCTTCGTCTTCCAGCAGGGCCATCTGCGCGACCTGGTGGGCCAGTTCACCCCGACCGGCACCACCGACCTCACGATGCCCATCCTCGTCTTCTGCATCGCCTTCGGCCTGTCGATGGACTACGAGGTCTTCCTGCTCTCGGCGATCCGCGAGGAGTACCTGGCCACCGGCGACAACACCGCCGCCGTCGCCGCCGGAGTACGCCGCACCGGGCCGCTGATCAGCTGCGCGGCGGCCCTCATCGTCGTCGTCTTCCTGGGCCAGATGGCGTCCTCCCTGGTCCCGCTCAAGATGCTCGGCACCGGGATGGTCCTCACCATCGCCCTGGACGTCACGGTGATCCGGCTGCTCCTCGCACCCGCCCTGATGCACCTCGCGGGACCGGCCAACTGGTGGTCCCCGGCTCCCCTGGCGCGCTGGCACGCCCGGTACGGACTGAAGGAAGCCTGAACCGCGCGGCGTTGGCCGTCCCGGCCCGGAGCGGAAACGTCCGACTCCGGGCCGGGGCCGCCAACGCGAGGAACCGGCCGCTCACGCGCCGAGGAGGGCACTTCTCGCACGGACCGCGGCCGGTTCGCCGTGTTCCGGTACGCCTTCGGCCGTGCCGCCGCCCGGTGTCGTCCGGCCGGTCACCCGGGCGTAGACGTCGGCGTAGGCACGCGCGGTGGTCGCCCACGACCAGTCCTGGGCCATGACGCGGCGGCGGACCGCGGGGGGCTCGCCGGGCTGGTCGCGCATCCAGCGCAGGGCGTCCCGCACGGTCGTACGGACGGAGACGGCCGTGTGCTCGGGGATCAGGAATCCGCCGCCGTCCGGGCATGTACGCAGGTCGCGGACCGTGTCGCGCAGGCCGCCCACGGGGCTCGCCAGGGGCAGCGTGCCGTACCGGTAGGCGATCAGCTGGTTGAGTCCGCAGGGTTCCGTCCGCGACGGCATCACCGTCAGGTCCGCGCCTGCGTACACCAGCCAGGCGAGGTCCTGGTCGAACTTCGGGACGTAGCCGACCATGCCGGGGGCCGCCGCGTCGAGGTCGTGGATGCGCCCGCGCAGTTCGTGGGTGCTCGGGCCCACCAGGGCCAGTTGGACCCGCCGGTTGATGAGGAACCTTGCGAGCGCCTCCAGCAGCAGGTCGCAGCCCTTCTCGGGGACCACGCGGGAGCAGATGCCGATCACCGGGAGCGAGTCGTCCTCGACGAGTTGCAACCGCCGCTGCAAAGCCCGCTTGTTGAGTCCCTTGCCCACGTCGGCGGAGGCTGCCCCGTAGGGGATCGTGCACCTGTCCGGAGCCGCCGGGTCCCAGACGTCGCCGTCGACCCCGAAGACGATGCCCGACACTTTCCGTTCCGCCAGGGTCTCTCCCAACGGGGTGCCCGCGAGTTCCGCGAGGAGTTCCCGGGCGTAGGTGGGACTACAGGTCACCGCGGTGTCCGCGGCGAGCAGCCCGAGGAGCAGGAGACTCGGGTCGTTCGGGGCGCGCTCCAGCAGCCGCGCGACCTGGGGTGCGGGCAGCTCCGGGTACGTCCGGTCGGGGGAGTGCAGGTGTCCCTGGTACAGGGCGTTGTGGAGGGTGAGGAGCTGCGGCAGCCGCGGGAAGCGGTCGCGCAGGTGTGCCATCGCGGCGCCGGACTGCCAGTCGTTGCCATGGACGACGTCGTAGGCGCGACCGGTCCGCGCCACCCACTCGGCGACGCACCGGCCGAAGAAGACGGACCGCCCGCCCTCCTCGGCGAAGGGCACGTAGTCCGCGTCGCGGTAGATGCTGTGCCGGTCGTACCAGGCGTCGGCGCGCACGAGGTAGATCTCGCAGGGGCCGCCGTGCCGCAGCAGCCGGTGCACCTCGGCGGCGGAGCGCACACCGCCGATCTCCTGCTCCGGCAGGCGGCAGACGACTTCGGTGGACAGGCCGCGGGGCTCGACGAGCCAGGGGTAGTACGGCAGCACCAGATCGTGCTGGACGCCGCCGTGCGTGTGCAGGGCGGCGGGCAGCGCGTTGCTCGTCAGGCCCAAACCGCCCTCGGCGAACAGCGGGGCGTACTCCTGGGTGATGTAGAGGCACTTCAACGTCGGTACTCGGATTCCTCCGGGCATGGGGGACGACAGCCCTCACGCAGACGACATAACAGTCGTTATGTTTGGTCTGCATTCGTAGCCATTTCCGTGCGGGGGAGGCAAGGGAATACCGGGATGATTACGGCATACGAGTGAAAGGTGCCTGCCCGGGACGGCGGGGGAGGGAAGCCGGTCCGCGCCGAGTCGCCCTCACGCCGATTCGCCGACGACCTGGGGCGAGTCCTGCGGATGGCGCCGGACGGGGCTCTCCGAGGGCGCCGGGAGGGTGCCGGGCAGCCACCGTGCCGTGGCCGCCAGCGCCAGGGCGACCGGCACCGCGGCGGCCAGGATCGCCGTGCGGTACCCGGCGAGGAGCACCTGGCCAGAGTCCGCGGCCGCCGTCCGGCTGCCGGCCAGGGTGGTCAGCACGGCCAGTCCGAAGGACGCGCCGATCTTCTGGGCGGTCGTCAGCACCCCCGAGGCCGCGCCCGCGTCGCGTTCGTCCAGCCCGGTCGTGCCGCTGACGGTGAAGGTGACGAAGACCAGCCCGCCGCCCAGCCCCACGAGGCATTCGGGGCCCAGCAGTTCGGCCCAGTAGGCGCCGCCCGAGATCCGGCACATCCACAGCAGCCCGGCCAGGAACAGCAGCAGCCCGGTCGTCATGACGGATCGTTGGCTCGTTCGGCCCAGGAGCCACCCGGCGGCGGTGGACGAGACGGTGACTGTGAGGATGACGGGCACGATGGCCAGCCCGGCGGCGAACGCCGAATAGCCGAGGAGTTCCTGGGTGTAGAGGCTGAGGAAGAAGATCACCGGGCCGATCGCCATGTTGATCAGGGCGGCCACCGCGTTGGCACCGCGCAGGGACCGGTGCCGGAAGATCCGCAGGGGCAGCAGCGGATCGGGGCTGGTGCGCTGGCGCAGCACGAACAGCAGGACCAGTACGGCCGCCAGGGCGCCCGGGCCCAGGGTCCGCGCCGAGAGCCAGCCGGTGCGCTGGGCGCCGACGAGCACGTACACCATCAGCGTCATGCCGCCCCCGGCCAGCGCACCGCTGACGACGTCGAAGTGCCGTCGGGACGCGGGCGGGGCCGCGGCGGGGAGCAGCCGGGGTGCCGCCGCGGCGGCGAGGACCGTGAGCGGGACATTGACCAGGAACGTGGACTGCCACCCGAAGACATCGGTCAGTACGCCACCGGTGAAGTAGCCGGCCGAGCCGCCCGTGGCCGCGACGGCCCCGAGCACGGCCAGCGCCTTGTTGCGCCTGGCCTTCCCCTCGGCGGTGCGGTCGGGGAACACGGTCATCAGCAGCGACAGGGCGGTGGGGGAGATCACCGCGGCCGCCAGCCCCTGGACGGCGCGGGCGGCCACCAGCACGGCGGCGTCGGAGGCCATGCCGCCGGCCAGCGAGGCCGCGCCGAAGACGAGCAGCCCGGTCACGAAGACCGACCGGCGGCCGAACACGTCACCGAGCCGGCCGCCCAGCAGGAGGAAACCGCCGAACGCCAGGATGTAGGCGTTGGCGATCCAGGACAGCTCGGCCAGCGAGATGTGCAGATCCTGCTTGATCGAGGGAAGCGTGACTTCGACGATCGCGGAGTCCAGGTTGAGCAGGAAGTGGCTGGCGACGAGCAGGGCCAGTGCCGCGGCCGGACGGACGCCGGGTCCGGCAGGTGTCAGAGGCATGTTGTTCCTTCTCCGGAGTTCTCCGGACTTCTGCTTCGGATTTCTTCGGGTTCTTCGGACTTCTGCGGGGGAGGGCGCGCGGAGGCGATGGCCGCGGTGCGCGGGACGGGATACGGGAGACGAGCGCGGTCGGGCGACTCTCGTGCATGCGTCCGCGCACGGCCCGAAGAAACGGGCCAGAGGTCACCCGGTCGGCCGTGCGCGCCCGGCCGGGACGCCCTGGCGCCCGCCCATGATCACAGGACGGGACGGCTTTGCCGGTTAATCACCGCTGTCGTTCAGCACGTTCAACGAACCTGCCGGGATCACCGAGATCGCCGAACCGGTCGGTGTGGTCTGCGTGATGACGCCGGTCACCAACCCCACCTCGACGGTGCTCTTCAAGGCGCTGATCGCGCTCAAGCCCCGTAACCCGGTGGTCTTCTCCTTCCACCCCGCCGCCCAGCGGTGCAGCGCCGAGGCCGCGCGCGTGGTCCGGGACGCCTCGCTGGGGGCGGGCGCGCCGGAGGAGCGGGAAACCGTGTCCCGCGTTCCGCCTCAACTCAGCAGCACCGGAAGGCGTTCGGGGCGTCGTGCCACCACGCTGGGGCGCCAGGCGAGGCGTTCGAGCGGGTGTGCGGGTGTCAGGGACGGGTGGCGGCGGAAGAGGGCGGTCAGGGTGGTGGCGGTGATGAGCCGGCCCAGGTGGGCGCCCAGGCAGTAGTGGGCTCCGTCGCCGAACGGCAGGGCGGCCACCCCGGTGCGCGTCAGGTCGAGTACGTGGGCGTCCGGGTAGCGGGCCGGGTCGCGGTTGGCGGAGCCGATGCAGAGCATGACCTTGGCGCCGGCCGGGACGACCGCTGCGCCGATCGCGACCGGCTCGGCGGTGCGGCGGGTGACCAGGTGCACGGGCCCGTCGTAGCGGGCGAACTCCGCGATCGTGCGTGCGGCCGTGTCCGGATCCGCCCGTACACGGGCGAGTTGGTCGGGATGGCCGAGCAACGCCCGTACGGCCAGGGTGATTTGGCTGACCGTCGTGTCGGTGCCGGCCATGGCGAGCATGACCAGGTTGGCGACGACGGCGCTGGTCGACTGGGTGGGAGCGGCGTTGTCGTAGAGGAGGGCCGCCGCGATGCCGCTCAGCCGGTCCTCGCGGGTGAGGGTTTCGACGTGGGCGCGGAACTCCGTCATCGCGCGGTCCACCCGCTCCCGTACCCGCGGTCCGGGTACGGGGTCGGTCATCCTGCTGATGTCCGCGGTCCAGGCCGCGTAGGGGGCGTGGCCGGTCGAGAGTCCCAGGGTGTCGCTCATCGCCGCGACGACGATCGGTTCGGCCACGTCGGAGACGATGTCGACGGGACCGGTGGGATCGAGGCGCTCCAGGACCTGCTCGACGGCCTGTGTGATGGCCGTCGTGCGGCACGCGACGGCCCGTGGGGTGAAGAAGTCGTGGAAGGCCCGGCGGATGCCGTCGTGGTCGATGCCCTCGCGCAGCAGCATCCAGTGGCGGCCGTCGGACACGGTCGTGCTCCCGGCCCCGCCGTGGCGCTCCACCCACCGGGGGTCGGCCGGGAAATCCGCGCGCAGCCGCGGGTCGCGCAGCAGCGCGGAGACCTCCGCGAACCGCGCGACCACCCAGGACCCGTACGACGTACGCACCGCCGGGGCCGTTTCGCGCAGCCGTTCGTACACGGGATACGGATCCTCGTGGAAGGCGCGGTCGGTGAGGTCGAGGACGTCGGGCACGGTCAAGGTGTCTCCACGAGGGTGCATGGCCCACCGCGCTCAGACGACGACGCCTGCGGCGGACAGGGCTTCGGTACGGGGGCGGGGAATGCCGTAGGCGGACAGCACCTCTTGGGTGTGCTGTCCCGGCCGCGGGGCCGGGCCGGACACCCGCGCCGGCGTCCGGCTGAGAGCGGGGCCCGACACGGGCTGGGCGATGCCGTGCAGGAGGGCGTACGGGCTGCCGGGCACCTCGGTGCGTACCCTGCGTCTTTCCGTCGGCCCGCGCGCCGATCGAGTGGAACCCGGCAGCGTCTTCCGTACCCATGGCAGCGCTCAGGGAGAGCTGTGACCAGAGGGAAAGGACGGCAGGCACGTTGAACGCGTTGAACACGGCGTCTCAAGCCGCACAACGAACGTCACGACTGTGCAACCTTGGGTTACCCAAAGTCACCGATAGTTACCTGTATCGCCGCAGGCGTCACGATGGCGGGTGGTTCTTCCGGGAGGAACTGGATGGCACGGACGCGTGTTCCGAACCGTCGGCTGCGTGCGCTGGTCGAGGAAGCGGGATGGACCCAGGCGGGTCTGGCCCGGGCGATCAACGCGGTGGGCGCGGAGATCGGTCTGAGCCTGCACTACGACCGGAGTTCGGTGGCGCACTGGCTCTCCGGCAGCCGCCCGGGACGGGAGGCCCTGCCCCTGCTGTACGAGGTGCTGCGCCGCCGCCTCGGCCGGGTCGTCACCCCCGAGCAGGCCGGTTTCGGCGCCGCCGCGCCCGTCGTACCGGCGCAGCACACGAACGCGGCCGACAACGGACTGAGCGACCTGCTCCACAACCTGGCCCGGCTGCTGCCGTACCGGCCCGCCGACGCCTGGCCGGGAAACCGTGGGGCGCTCACCGTGCCGCGGCAACGGCAGGCCGCCCCACCCCAGGACGTTCGCCCGACGGGACCCGCCTCCACCGCGGTGGGGTTCTTCGCCGAGACCTGGCTGGCCCAGGGCGGCGGCTTCGCCCGGACGACCCTGCGCACCTACCTGGCGGAGGCCGTCGCGGGCCGGCTGCGGGAACCGGAACCCTCGGCCCACCGCGAGTGGTGTGCCGAAGCCTCGCGCCTCACCCTGCTGCTGGGCCGGATGTACGCCGACGACCTGCGGCACGGCGCCGCGCAGCGCTGCTTCGTCACGGCCCGGGACCTCGCCCTGGCCGTCGGCCACCAGGACCTGGCCGTGATCGCCGTACGGACCATGAGTACGCAGGCGTACGCCCTCGGGCACCTGCGCATCGCGGACGGAGCCGCCCGCGCGGCCGTCCGCGGCGGCCGTGCGACACCCCTGGAGGTCAGGGCCTTCGCCCAGGCGCAGTTGGCCGTCACGACGGCGAGCCGGGGGGAACGCGGAGAGGCGCTGGCCGCACTCCGCACGGCTGAGGCGGCCGTCGGCGGCGGCGGGGACGGGCGGCACGCCTTCGACTCCTACGCACGGGCCGACTTCGAGTTCCAGCGCGCCGAGACGCTGCTGGTGCTGGGGGACGGCGCGGAGGCGGCCCGAGCACTCGAACACGCCCTGTCCACCCGCTCCGCGAGCGACCGCCGAGGACTGGCCCTGACCCGGCTCCGGCTCGCCCAGGTACAGCTGTCCCTCGGGCGCGTCGACGAGGTACGGCGCCACGAGCAGGCGCTCCGTGGGGAGTTGGAGGGGCTGCGGTCGGAGTCGGGGATCCAGCGCCTGCACGCTCTCCAACGCTCACTGCGACGCTTCGCCGACCGGGCCGCGCGCGAATGACCTGGCCGACGCCTCCGGTGGCAGCGCTCACGCTCAGCGGTCGAGGGTGGCCGTGACGCTCCGGCCGTACGCGTGCCGGGTGGTGAACTCCAGGAGACAGCCCGTGCGGTCCGGGCGGACGCGTACATCGCCGTCGGAGGTCACCTTTCGCGGCGGGCGCCCGTACAGGACGACGGTGACGGTGTCGCGGCTCATGGTCGGGTCCGACACGGCGACGGTGGTCGGGCCGTGGTGCGCGCGGCTCGTGATCACGGACGCCGGTCCGCGGACGGCCATGCCGGGAATCCTGTGGTCGCCGGGGGAGAAGGCGTTGGCGGCCGTCAGCCCGAGGCCGGTGTGGGCGACGGCTTGCAGGTGTGGGGTGTTGGCCAGGACGCGCAGGGTCGCGGGCCGGTAGGAGCGCAGTGCGGCCGGGTCCGCGTTCGGCAGCAGCGCGTAGGCCAGACGGTCCGCTCCGGCGCCGGGGGCGTGCTCGACGGTGATGCCGAAGACCGTGCGCGTCACGGCGGTGTCCGGGTTGGCGGTGCGTACGGTACGGCGGCTGCGGGTGACGGTGTCCAGGGCGACGGTCACGGGCGGGACGTCGAGGAAGAGGTAGCCGACCGAGGTGCCCTGGGTGGCGTTGGCGTAGAGCAGCCGGTGCAGGTGCCCCGTGCCGGTGCCGTTCCAGGGGCGGCCGTCGCGCAGGGTCCCGGAGAGGGTGACCCGGTCGCCGGGGGCGCAGACGCGGGTGTCCAGCGTTGTCGTCACGGCCCGGCCCGCCGGGTCCCCGATGTCCGCGGCCAGGACCACGATCTCCTCGTCGAAGAGGAACCAGGACTTCGTCGCGGTGGCGTTGCGGTAGGCCACGAAGTCGTCGGGCAGCAGCCCCGCCGCCTTGTCGCGGTACGCGACGTCGCTGGACTGGACCATCCCGGCCGCGCCGTAGGACCCGAGGACGGCCCCGCCGGAGTAGGCGTTGGTGCCGCGAGGGAAGTAGACGTAGGTGTTCTGGGACTCGGAGTCGACGGTGAAGTGCAGCGGGTGGCCGGGGTTGTCGTAGTAGGGCTTCCCGTACAGCTCGGGGACCGTACGGCGCTGGTCCGCGGGCGCGGTGACACCGGCGAGCCGGTGGGGTGCGACCGTGGTGAAGTAGTCGACGCCGTACGCCTGTCGCTGGTCCTGTCCGGCGAGGTAGAGGTAGTGCGCGCCGCCGCCCTGGAACCAGGGCAGCAGGTTCTCGCCGCTCATGTACTCGTACGTGCTGATCCGCTCCGAACTGCGCGCGAGGACGAAGGCGTAGCCCGGCCTGCGGTGCACGGTCCGGTCCATGGCGTTGTACGCGACCGTGTGCGCGGCGGGGGTGAGGTCGGCGGGCTGGACACGGGGGTCGGCGAGGACGTCGGCGTAGCGCGCGATGCTGACGGGGGAGACGAAGACCGCCGGGTCGAGCGGCGTGTGGGAGGTTGCACGGAGGTGTTTGACGTAGCCGGCCAGGGCCGTGGCATCGGTGCCGGTGGACAGGGCGGCGAGGTCGACCACCGCCTCGACGATCACCGCGACGTCGTCGTAGCCGGTGTCGGGGCGGGAGACCGCCCGCCCCTTGACGGCCTCCGCCATCCAGCCCTCGAAGATCAGCGGCGCGAAGCCGTCCCTCACCCAGCCGCGTACGACCGGCAACAGGTCCTCGCCGTGCGAGTAACCCGTGCCGTCGAGCGTGCCGAGGGTCTGCACGACCCGGGTCAGGAGGGCCTTTCCGTACGAGCCGGTGTAGGCGACGGACGCGTGCTGGACGAAGGAGCCGTCGGCGTAGTGGCCGTCGGTGACGCCGTGGTCCAGGTGGTACGGGTCGACGGTGGCGAACACCGTGAGCTGGTCTGCGAGGGCCTTGCGGATGCGGGCGTCGTCGTCGAGGAGTGCGCCCTGCCAGATCCGGTTGGTGGTGATGTCGGCGAGGTTGGCGCCGGTGTGGAAGCGGGAGTCGAGGTTCACGTCGCCGCCGGTGCCGTTGCGGAGATAGGCGTCCATGGAGACGACGTACGTGGTGACGAGGCCGGGGGCATGGGCTGTCGCCTGGGCGGACAGGAGGACCAGCGTCTTGCTGATGTACTGGGACATGCCGATCTCCCAGTAGAACCAGTTGCCGTAATACCCCTTGGACTGGTCGCCGTAGTAGCGCTCGTGAAGCCACGTCAGGCCGTCGAGCACCCGGTACTGCACAGCGGTGTTCGCGTACAGGTCGGCGGACGTGCCCGGCGCACGGGTGGCGAGGGCGATCTCGTACAGCCGACGGAACGCGGTGTTCAGGTTGCCGGCGTCCGAGCCGAGCCGCAGGCCCGCGAACAGCTCGTCCGCACCGGCGGCGTCCATGGCCTTGAGATTCGCCCGCGCGACCTGGCCGATCGCGGTGAGCTTGGCGGCGGTCTCCGGCCGGGCGTTGGACTCGGCCGTCCCGGCGAAGATCGCCACCGTATTGACCAGCAGCCGCGCACGGTCCCCGGCGGCGGGTACGAGGCCGCCGGAAGGGCGGACGGCGGCTGGAGTCGGAAGGACGGCGACCGGAGTCGCCAGGGCGGCGGCCGGCAGAACGGACAGCAGATGTCTGCGGGAGATGTCCAAGGTGTCCTCCCAAGAAGCCGGCCCCGGTGCCAGTGTTCCGCACGGGGCCGTCCTGTGGCATCAGCCGTTTCGGCGGAGTCCGTGCGCTGCGCCGGACGCCTTCGCCTACGGGGTGTTCGTGGTGGCGAGTCGGGCGAGTGCGGGGACGAAGGCCGAGGCGTCGACGGTGCCGAGGCCGGAGGCGGGCCAGGAGACCGACTTCACGCGGGTGCCGTTCGGGCCGATGGGCGGGGCCGCTCCGGAGTCGCCGGCGCCGGCCACCAGGGTGGTGCCGCCCGCCACGACCGCGGCCAGCGCGGTGCTGAACTCGGCGAGATCCCCGGCGGGTTGGCGGGTGCTGCCGGCCGCGACGTACTCCTCGATCCCGAAGCTCACCGAGATCGCGTCGGACCGGTGCCTGCGCACGTTCTCGGCGATCCCGTCGAGGACCAACTCGGCGCCCGCGGCAGCACTTTCGGCCGTCTCCTGACCGGCCTCCTGCTCCTCCGGCACCGGCTCGGGGGTGCCGGACGGATGGACGGTGCTGTAGGCGCTGGTGGGGAGTCCGATCTCGGTGACGACGATCTTCGCGTCCGGGGCCGCCATGCGGACCATCTGTACGTCGAGCGTGGTCTCGATGGCCGGGCGTGCCATCTGGGCGTTCTCCGGGTCGAAGCGCGCGATGCGCCCGGCCGGGTCGTAGGCGTCGACGGTGACATCCGGCGCGGGCAGCTTCATGGCTTTATGGCCGTGCTGAAGGTTTCCAGGTCCTTCTTCAGGGTGGTGGGGACGACCTGTTCGCAGACCACGACCGTACGGCCCTTGCCCGTCAGCCCCGCCGCGTTCAGCTTGTCGATGCCGTACGCCGTGCGCACCAGGTCGGGCGGACCGGGCGCGGTGGTGGCCGACGTGGACCGGGATGCCTGCGGTGTACAGCAGGATCACCGGCGGTGTCAGGGCGAGGTGCCGGACCGAGAATCGAGTCAGGGCCGAAAATGCACCACACAGTGCGTGAAATGTTTGGGGAGAGGTGGCTACGGCTCTTCTGTTATCGGGTCTCATGTCGTCCGCCGGAGGATCGATGGGGTGTTGGCGCTGGCCTGAAATGATCAGTCGGCGCTCCGGTCTATTACACGTCCGGGTGACATATGCCCGATCGGTCTGGCTGTCCGTGTTTCTAATCGGCTAGGCTGACGAAGGATTCGCACATGCCGGGAGCCCAGTGGAATAGCGGCTCGTTATTATTCGACGAAGAAAGAGGTGCAAAATCATGCCGCCCATCGTCCCCCCTTTCCTGATCGGTCTCATCGTCGCCCCGTTCGCCAAGCGGGTGGCGAAACCGTTGGTCCGTGGTCTGGTGAAGACCTCGGTCGGGCTGGCCATGGAAGTGAAGCGGGCCGCTCACGAGGCCAGTGAAGGGTTGCAGGATCTCGCCGCCGAAGTGACCGCCGAGGTGGTGGCCGCGCAGATGGCCTCCGGCATCGAGGCGGAGGCGCCGGCTGCGGCTCAGGGGAAGGCCGCCGCGTCGCCCGCGCCCAAGGCGCCGGCCAAGGGGCGGGGTCCCTCCGTCGCGGCCGCGAAGGCGTGACGGCGCCCACCCGGATTTCGGCCGGAAAGCCGTCGGCAGCCCTTTTCGAAAGGGCATCGAGCAACACTCAGGGATCTGCTGAAAAATGACTTTGCTGGTCGGGCCTGTGGCCGTTCGAGAACCTACCCGCGCGGCGGCGGGCGCGTATTCCTTGAATATGTGCTCCGTTGTCCCGGGCAGGCAACGCTGGAAAATTCCGGAGATGGCCGGTAAGCAGCATCTCGCCAAGGTTCTGGAAGACGCGCTCGGGAATACTCCCGGAATCAGGTCGGTGCGCGTCAATCACATCACCGGAGGGGTTCTCGTCCTGCACGAGGCGAGTCTCGGACGGGCCGATGTCCAGGAAATCCTCGATGACGCACTCTCGGTGCTCTCCCGGTACGGCCGCGGGTCGGCCCCGGGCTCTTCCGTGGTGTCCGCGGCGACGGTCGCGGAGAACCCGGGGGAGACGTCCGCCGAACCGTCCGGCCCCGGCCGCGGGCGGGTGCCGACCACCGCCCTCGCGGTCGCCGGTGGCGCGACGGCCGCCGCCGTCGTACTGGGGCCCCGCAAGCTCCTGCGCAGACCGATCGCCGTGCTCGGCGCGGTCGTCACCGCCACGGTCGTCGTCTTACGGCGTGCGTTACGCAACACCGAGACCGCAGCCGTCACCACCGTCCGGGCCGACTCCGAGTCCGAGGGCGATGCCCCGCCCGCTCGCCGCTCCGGGCTGGGAGCCCTGCTGGACCTGGTGGGCCCGCACAGATCCCGACTCGCCCTGGCCACCGGGCTCTCCGCCGTGTGCCAGGCGGCCGAGATCTCGCTGGGGCTCTTCCTCGGCTGGACCGCGCTCGTACTGATCAAGGGCGAATGCGCCCCGCTGCTGACCCTCGGGCTGACCAGCGCCTCCGCGCAGCTGTGGTTCCTGGCCGGCGCCGCCGCGGTGGCCTGCGCCGCCGTCGCGGGGCTGTCGTACGCAGCCAACGTCGAATGGCGCGCCCTCGGCCAGAACGTGCAGCAGGACTGGCGCAACGCCACCTACGCCCACGTGCAGCGGCTCGAAATGCGGCATCTGGAGGGCGAGCGCACCACGCGGGTCTCCGGCGTCCTGACCGAGGAAGTCACCCAACTCGGCGCGTTCTTCGCGACCTCCGCGAACGACGTGGTCCAACTGGCCACCAGTTTCCTCATCCTGGTCCCCGCCTTCCTGCTGTTCGCACCGCAGATCGCGTGGATCGCCTTCCTGCCGATGCCGATCGTCGCCTGGCTGTCCTTCCGCTACCACGACCGCGCCGCCGCCGACTACGCCACCTCCAGCGAGAACCGGACCCGGCTGCACAGCCAGCTGGTCAACAGCCTGGAGGCGGGCGCCACCGTGAAGAGCTTCTGCGCCGAGACGTACGAGGCCGAACGCGTCGGCAGCCTCGGTGAGGTGTGCCGCGACAGCAACCTCCGTACCGACCGCAGCACCGTCCGGCACGCCGAGACCATCCGTGCCTGCACCACCGCCTCCATGACCGGCACCCTGCTGCTCGGCGGCCGCTTGGTCCTGGACGGCGTCCTGCCCTTCGAAGTGTTCAGCCCGCTGATCGGACTGCCCCAGCAGGTCCTGTTCCGGCTCACCCGGCTCGGCGGCATCGTCGACCAGTACCAGCGCACCCTGACCGCCTACGACCGCGTCCAGCACCTGCACGCGCTGCCCACCGAACCCGTGGGCCGCGAGGAGGCCGTCGTCCGCCAGGACGTCGAGGGGGCCGTCACCCTGGAGCGGGTCACCTTCGCCTACCCGGGCCGGCCGCCCGTGCTCAACGACCTGTCCCTGCGCATCGCGCCCGGCAAGGTCACCGGCATCGTCGGCGCCACGGGCTCCGGCAAGACCACCATCGCCAAACTCCTCCTGCGCTTCCAGGACACCGACTCCGGCCGGATCCTGCTCGACGGCCGCGACGTCCGCGACCTGTCCCGGCGCGACCTGCGCGGCGCCGTCGGATTCGTCGCCCAGGACCCCTTCCTCTTCGACGGCACCGTCGCCGACAACATCCGCTACGGCAGCTTCGACGCCCCCGACGCGGACGTGGTCCGCGCCGCCCGCATGGCCGAGGCGCACGCCTTCATCGAGGACCTGCCCGAGCGGTACGACACCGGTATCGGCGAGCGCGGCTCCGCCCTGTCCGGAGGGCAGCGGCAGCGCATCGCCCTGGCCCGCGCCATCCTCAAGGACCCGCCCGTCGTCATCCTCGACGAGGCCACCTCCGCCGTGGACAACGAGACCGAGGCAGCCATCCAGCACGCCCTGCGCACCTTCGCGCGGGACCGCACCATGATCGTCATCGCCCACCGCCTGTCGACGATCCGCACCGCCGACTGGATCCACGTCCTCGACAAGGGCGGCGTCGTGGCCGAACAGGGCACCCACGACGACCTGCTCGCGTACGGCGGTCTGTACGCGACCCTGTGGCACCTTCAGGCCGGAGACCGGGCCGCCTGCCCCCGCGGACACCGCCCCCGCGGCCCCCGCACGGCGAGCCGCCCGCCTCTCCCCGATTCCCTTCCCGTTCCCACCCGGCTTCCCGGACCGGCCGGGCCGCCTCCGCCGCGGCGGTCGGCCGCCCGGACAGGTCCCGTTGACGCGCGGGCGGTGGGACCGGCCGGATCCGGCCGGTCCCACCACACCGGCCCGAGCCAGGCCCGTGCCCCGCTTCCGTCCCGACCGACGCGCCCTCGGCCGCCGGTGCGCCCGTACTCCCGTACGCCCGTACTCCCGCGGGACGCGTCCGCCGCCCCGTCCACGATCCGGGCCGAGCCCGCGGACCCGCCCCGGTCACGTGTGCCCGTCGGCCATGTCCCGCCGCGGCGCCGACGGCACCGAACCCCACCCCACAGCACTTCTGGAGGAACCCCCATGTCTGCTCGCGACGACGTCGCCCTGCCGCTGACGGCGGCTCAGCGCGAAATCTGGCTCGCCGAGCAGCGGACGGGCGGGGTGATCCCGGCCTACCGCATCGCCGAGTACGTGGACATCGACGGCCCCCTCGACCCCGAGCTGTTCGTGACGGCGCTGCGACAGGTCTTCTCCGAGAACGAGGCCCTGCACGTGGGGTTCACCGACGGCGGCGACGGGCCGCGCCAGATCCACCGGACGCCGGAGCCGTGGAACCCCGTCTCCCTCGACCTGAGCGCGGAACCGGCGCCGCTCGCCGCCGCCCTGGAGTGGATGAAAGCCGACCGGATCAGGCCGCTCGACCTCGGCCGCGACCTGCTGCACAGCGCCGCCCTGATCAAGCTGTCGAACGACCGCCACCTCTGGTACCACAGCTACCACCACCTGGTCACCGACGGATTCGGGTACGCGATTGCCGCCCGCCGCGTCGCCGACGTGTACACGGCGCTGGCCGAGGGCCGCCCGGCCGGGCCCACGCCGTTCGCGTCCCTGCGCGACCTGGTGGACAGCGACACCGCCTACCGCACGTCCGCGCGCCGCTCGGCGGACCGGGACCACTGGACGCGGCACCTCGCCGACCTTCCCGAACCCGTCCGGCTCCACCGCGACTCCGGTGCCGCGTCCCGCGCAGTGATCCGCACCCCGCTCGGCGCCCCGGACGCCGGAGCAGCCCGTGCACTGGACAAGACCGCCGACCGCGCCCGTGCGCGCCGGCCCGCGGTCCTGATCGGCGCCGCGGCGCTCTACGCGCACCGTCTGACCGGCGCCCGCGACCTCCTGCTCGGCCTTGCCGTCACCGGCCGGGACACCGCCGACCCGGTCCTGATGTCGGCCACGGGCATGGTCTCCAACGTCGTACCCCTGCGCCTGTCCGTACGGCCCGGCACGTCCTGGTCCGCGTTCCTCGGCCGGATCGGCGCCGAGGTCCGGGCCGCGCTGGCGCACCAGCGTTACCGCGGCGAGGACCTGCACCGCGACCTCGGGCTGCCCGGCAACCCCGGCTCCGTCTACGCGGCGACGGTCAACATCATGTCGTTCGACCGGACCCTCAGCTTCGCCGGTCACCGGGCCACCACCCACGGCCTCAACCACGGCTCCCCGGCGGACCTGGCCATCTGGGCCGTGGACCGGCGCGACGGCGAGGGCCCGCGCGTCGAGCTGCACGCCGCCGCCGACGCCTGGGACGCGGACGAGCGCCAGGCCCACCAGCACGGCCTGGGAGCGCTCCTCGACAACCTCGCGGAAGTCGACGTCGACCGGCCGCTCGGCCGAATTCCCTTGCTGTCGCGGGAAGTCCGGAGTGGGGGCGTCCCTCGGCAGCAGTCGCCATCCGACACCCGGGTATCCGGCACCCGCCCGCACCGGAGCCGGCCGACCGCCTCCGCCCGGGGCACCCACCTCGCCGAACTGTTCGAACAACAGGTCCGCCGCACCCCGGACGCCGTGGCCGTCGTCGGCCCGGACACCACCCTCACGTACGCCGGGCTCGACGCCCGCGCCAACCGCATCGCACACCTGCTGATCGCCCGCGGCGCGGCCCCGGAGCGCCGGGTCGCGCTCGCGCTGCCCCGCACCGCCGACCTCGTGGCGACCGTCCTCGCGGTGCTGAAGACCGGCGCGGCCTACGTGCCCCTCGACCCGGACCACCCGGCCGACCGCCATGCCCAGATCCTCGACGACACCCGTCCGACCCTCCTCGTCACGGACACCGGCAGCCGCGCGCGGCTGCCCCGCGACCTCGCAGCCGACCCGGTCGTTCTCGACGACCCCGAGACCGCCTCCCGACTGGCGGACTGCCCCGCGACGGCCCCCGGCGTGCCGGTCGACCCCCGGCATCCGGCATTCGTCATCCACACCTCCGGCTCCACCGGGCGGCCCAAGGGTGTGCTCACCACACACGCGGGCGTGGTGAACCTCTTCCGCCACCAGCTCGGCACCCTGTTCCCCGCCGTGCGGTCGCGGGACGACGGACACCTGCGGATGCGCGTGGCACTGACCACCTCCGTCGCGTTCGACGCCTCCTGGGACCAACTGGCGTGCCTGTTCGCCGGGCACGAACTGCACGTCCTCGACCGCGACACCTGGACCGACCCGGACACCTTCCTCGCCCATCTCGACCGGCACCGCCTCGACTTCGTCAACGCCCCGCCGTCGTACCTGCGCGTCCTGCTCGACCACGGGCTGCTCGACGGCGAGCGGAACGGGACGGAGGGGAGCGACCGGCACCGCCCGTCCGTGATCGTCGCGGGCGGCGAGACCGTGCCCCAGGGCCTCTGGGACGAACTGCGGGCCGCCGACGGCGTACGGTGCTTCAACTTCTACGGCCCCACCGAGTGCACCGTGGACGCGGCCACCGCCCCGGTCGGCGCCACCCTGCGCCCCGCGATCGGCCACCCCGTCACGGGCGTCCGCGCCCACGTACTCGACGCAGCCCTGCACCCCGTGCCGGACGGCGCCCCCGGTGAGCTGTACATCGCGGGTACGGGACTCGCCCGCGGCTACCTGGACCGCCCCGGACTGACGGGCGAACGCTTCGTCGCCGACCCCTACGGGCCGCCCGGCAGCCGCATGTACCGCACGGGCGACCTGGCCCGCCGCACGGCGGACGGAACCCTGGAGTTCCTCGGCCGCGCCGACGACCAGGTGAAGATCCGCGGGTTCCGCGTCGAACCCGGCGAGATCCAGGCCCGGTTGAGCGACCACCCGGCCGTGGCGGACGCCGCCGTCGTCACCCGGGCTGACGACAAGGGCCAGGACTCCCTGCGGCTGGTCGCGTACGTCGTCGCAGCCAGGACCGGCACCGAGCCGCCGTGCCCCGAGGAACTGCGGGCCCATCTGCGCGCCTGCCTGCCCGACCACATGGTCCCGGCGGCGTACGTCGTCCTCGACGCGCTGCCGCTGACCCCGACCGGGAAGCTGGACCGGCGGGCCCCGCCCGCCCCCCGCCCGGCCGCCCCGCCCGCCGGCCGGGCCCCGCGCACGGTTCGGGAGGAACTGCTGTGCGGGCTGTTCGCCGACGTGCTCGGGCTGCCGGACGTCGGTGTCGACGACGACTTCTTCGCCCTCGGCGGGCACTCCCTGCTGGCCATGCGCCTGCTGTCCCGCGTCCGGTCCACCCTGGACCTCGACGTACGCCTCGGCGACCTCTTCGACGCGCCGACCGTGGCCGGGCTCGGCGCCGCCCTGGACGCGACCGGCCGGAACGAGGACGACGGCGCCCGGCCCGCTCTGGTCCGGTACGAGCGCCCCGACGTCGTACCGCTCTCCTCCGCGCAGCGCCGCCTGTGGTTCCTGCAACGCATGGAGGGCACCGGCGCCACCTACAACATCCCGCTCACCCTGCGGATGTCCGGCCCGCTCGACCGGCCCGCCCTCGAAGCCGCGCTCGGTGACGTCGTCGCCCGGCACGAGAGCCTGCGCACGATGTTCCCCGACGAACGCGGTGTCCCCGCCCAGCGGATCGTGGCCGCCGACCGCATCGCGCTCGCGCTGCCGGTCACCGAGACCGACGAGGCGGAACTCGCGGAGCGGCTCACGGCCGCAGCCCGGCGCACCTTCGACCTCGGCACCGAACCCCCCGTCCGCGCCCAGCTGTTCGCGCTCGGCGCAGAGGAACACGTCCTGCTCCTGACGATCCATCACATCGTCGGCGACGGCTGGTCCATGGGCGCCCTGGCCCAGGACGTCACCCGTGCCTACGCGGCCCGCTGCCAGGGTCTGGCCCCCGACTGGCCGCAACTGCCGGTGCAGTACGCCGACTACACCCTCTGGCAGCGCGACCTGCTCGGCGACGCCGCCGACCCGGACAGCCGCTCCGCCCGCCAACTCGCCTTCTGGTCCCAGAACCTGGCCGGGCTGCCCGAACGCCTCGACCTCCCCTTCGACCGGCCGCGCCCCGCCGCCACGACCTACCGCGGCGACCAGACCCGGCTGCACCTCGACGCCGAACTGCACCAAGGGCTGCGCACACTCGCCCGCAGCCACGGGGCGAGCCTGTTCATGGTCCTCCAGGCGTGCCTGGCAGCCCTGTTGGGCAAGCTGGGCGCCGGGCACGACATCCCCGTCGGGGTGCCCGTGGCCGGCCGGACCGACGAGGCCGCCGACGATCTGGTGGGCTTCTTCGTCAACACCCTGGTGCTACGCACCGACCTGTCCGGCGACCCTTCCTTCACCGAACTCCTCGACCGCGTACGACGCAACGCCCTCGCCGCCTACGCCCACCAGGACGTGCCCTTCGAGCACCTGGTGGAAGAGCTGAACCCGACCCGCTCACTCGCGCACCACCCCTTGTTCCAGACCATGCTCGCCCTCCAGAACGCCCCCCTCGGCGAGTTCGACCTGGCGGGCCTGCACGTCAGCACCAGCCTGGTCGCGACCCGCACCGCCAAGTGCGACCTCACCTTCAACCTCGCCGAACGAACGGACGCCGACGGCACTCCTGCCGGCCTCACCGGCGCGGTGGAGTACAGCACCGATCTGTTCGATGCGGGGTCGGTTGAGGTGTTGGTGGAGCGGTGGGTGCGGTTGTTGCGGGGGGTGGTGGCTGATCCGGGGCGGGCGTTGAGTGGGGTGGAGGTGTTGTCGGGGGCGGAGCGTGCCGTTCTGCTACCGGCGCGTCGGCTTTCGGAGCGGTTGCCGGAGGTGTGTCTTCCGGAGGTGTTCGAGGCGCGGGTGGCGGAGTGCCCGGGTGCGGTGGCCGTGGTGTCGGGTGATGTGGCGTTGTCCTACGGGGAGTTGAACGCGCGGGCGAACCGTCTGGCCCACGCGCTGATCGAGCGTGGGGTGGGCCCGGAGGATCTCGTCGCGCTGGCGTTGCCCCGGTCGGCGGAGTTGGTGGTGGCGGTGTTGGCCGTCCTGAAGGCGGGTGCGGCGTATCTGCCGTTGGACCCCGACTATCCGGCGGCGCGGCGGGCGTTCATGGTCGAGGACGCGCGG
>LJCV01000062.1 GCA_001298575.1 Actinobacteria bacterium OK074 | reverse complement strand
CCGTCCCCGCCTCCCCCCCCCCCACCGACGCCGAACCCTCCTGGGACGACGGCCTCATCGCCCGGCGCGTGTCCGAGGACGACGGGGCGAAAGGGACGCATGGGGTGCACGGATCGCACGGCACACACGGGGTGCACGGCACACACCTCACGCGCGAATACGGCACGCGCGAGACAGCCGCCGCCACCGTCGTCGAACCCCGTACCAGCGCCGTACAGCCACCCGCCCCCCTCGCCTACGACGGCCCCCTGCGCTCGCGTCTGGACGCGTTGCGGGAGCTGGTCGGGCTGTCGCGCACCCGGCTGGACAGCCGCACGCTCGCCGAGGCGGGGCGGGTGCTGGACGAGGCCGCCGCGCGGCGCAGGCTCTCCGGGCAGCACACCGTGGTCGCCGTCGCGGGAGCCACCGGCAGCGGCAAGTCGACGCTCTTCAACGCCCTCGCGGGCGTGGCCATCTCGGAGACCGGCGTACGACGGCCCACCACCGCCGCGCCCATCGCGTGCAGCTGGAGCGACGGCGCGGCCACCCTCATCGACCGCCTCGGCATCCCCGGACGGCTGCGCAGACGCCCCGTACAGAGCCCGGACGGCGACGCCCAACTGCGCGGACTCGTCCTCGTGGACCTGCCCGACCACGACTCCGCGGCCGTCGCGCACCGCGAGCACGTCGACCGCATTCTGGCGCTCGTCGACGCGGTCATCTGGGTTGTCGATCCGGAGAAGTACGCCGACGCGATCCTTCACGAGCGCTATTTGCGGCCGCTCGCCGGACACGCGGAGGTGATGTTCGTCGTGCTCAACCAGGTGGACCGGCTCCCCGGGGAAGCCGCCGACCAGGTCCTCGACGACCTGCGGCGCCTCCTGGACGAGGACGGCATCGCCCTGGGGGAGTACGGCGAACCCGGCGCCACCGTGCTCGCGCTGTCCGCGTTCACGGGCGACGGCGTCGGTGAACTGAGGGAGGCTCTGGGGCAGTTCGTGGCGGAACGTGGTGCTGCCGCACGGCGAATTTCGGCCGATCTGGACACGGCGGCCGCACGGCTGCGCCCCGTGTACGCGACCGGGCGGCGCGCCGGGCTGAGCGAGGAGGCGCGCGAGGAGTTCGCCGGGCGGCTCGCGGACGCGGTGGGCGCCACCGCGGCGGGCGACGCGGCCGAACGCATGTGGCTGCGCAACGCCAACCGCGCGTGCGGCACACCGTGGCTGCGGCTGTGGCGCTGGTACGAGGACCGGCGCGAACCCCCTACGGGACGCCTGCAACTGCGGGCGCCCGCGGACGAGGAGGCCACCGCGCGCCAGCGCGTCGAGCAGGCCGTGCGGACGGTCGCGGACCGCGCCGCCACGGGGCTGCCCGCGCCCTGGGCGCAGGCGGTGCGCGAGGCGGCCGTACGCGGCGCACAGGGGCTGCCGGAGGCGCTCGACGACCTCGCCGTACGGGCCGGGGCGCCCCCCGGGCGACCGCCGCGGCCGGGCTGGTGGCCGGCCGCCGTGCTCGTCCAGGCGTCGATGACGATTCTTCAGATCATCGGCGGAGCGTGGCTGGTGGGGCAGATCGCCGGGACCATGGCGCCGAACCTCGGCGTTCCGGTGCTGCTGATGGTGGTCGGCATCATCGGCGGCCCCCTCGTGGAGTGGAGCTGCCGGATGGCGGCACGCGGGCCCGCCCGGCGGTACGGACTGGAGGCGGAACGACGGCTGCGGGAGGCCGCCGCCGGCTGCGGCCGGGCACGCGTCCTCGACCCGGTGGCGGCGGAACTGCTGCGGTACCGGGAGGTGCGCGAGCAGTACGCACGGGTCACGGGGGTGGCTCGGTAGGCCGGTAGGGCGCCGGTAGGGCTGAACACGGGCGCGGCCCTCCCGTCCCCGCCCGTCTTCTCCCGGCCGTCCCCTCCCGGCGAGGGTGAACGCCGACTCCGGTGAGGCGGAACCACTCGTTCGGGTGGCCGAGTTATCCACAACCCGGCGGTTGTCCACAGGGCTCAGCGGGCTCGGCCCGGCGGAGGCAGTCTGATCACGCGGCGATCGCAGCGGCCGGCAGCCAGTGGCCGACGGACGCGGTCGTCGCGGCCGTGGCGACGTGCGAGGCGCCGTGCGCTCGCACTCGTCACGGAAGCGGTGGCACGCGGATGCGACAGCGCTTCGCGTGCCGCCGCGGCAGACGCAGCCGTACGGGACGGGCCCGTACGCGCATCCGCCCGGCGGGCGCCGGGGCGAGGGAGGGGCACGACATGAACGAGACGATGGTGTGCGTGGTCGGCAATGTCTGTACGACGCCGGTGTACAAGGATCTGGCCACGGGGCCTTCGGCACGCTTCAGGGTCGCGGTGACGGCGCGTTACTGGGACCGGGAGAAGAACATCTGGGCCGACGGGCACACCAACTTCTTCACGGTGTGGGCCAGGCGGAACCTGGCCACGAACACGATCGCGTCCCTGTCCGTGGGCGACCCGGTCGTCGTCCAGGGCCGGTTGAAGGTGCGCGCCGAGCAACGGGACGGCCAGAGCTGGGTCTCCGCGGACGTCGAGGCGACCGCGATCGGGCACGACCTGTCGCGCGGCACCTCCGCCTTCCGGCGCTCGACGCGGCCCGACCAGCAGCCGGGCGCGGCGGATCCCGGCGGCCCGCAGCAGCCGCAGCCGCCCCGGCCCGAGCCCAACTGGGAGACGCCACCGGGGAGTCGGGCCGACGCGCACACGCAGGAACGGACACAGGAGCAGCCGCAACCGGCGGGCGTGGGCTGACGCCGGGGCGGGCGCCGGCCGGCTCTCGGGGCACCGACCGGTTCGGCGGCGGGCGCCGCAACCCCGCGCGCGTGGGCGGACGTTGGCCGCTGATCGTCAACAGCCGTACCCCACAGGCGGGTTGACGTCGGCCGAATTCACCGGCCGAACCGCAGCTCACGGCCCGTGCGGCCGTCCCGCGGGCGATAACGATTCCGATTCGGATCTTCCGTCCGACGATCTCACCGGCCGGAGCGGTGTGCGCGCGTCCCTAGGATGCCGGGCATGGCCGCCGGGCACCGCTCATGGCGCTGAAGCTTCTGCTGGTGGGACCTCATCCCCCATGTCAATGGGTCCTGCTCGAAGGGGAATTGGGTGTTTGCAACGTTCTCTGCCCTGTCCGTGTACGGCCGGGGCGCCGCTCGTCTCGCCGCCGCGACGCTCGTCTCGGGACTCGTCGCCGCGGGCGTGCTCGCCGGTGCGGGCCGGGCCGTCGCGGGCGAGACACGTGTCAGGGAGGGCGGCGCCAGCGCGACCCTGGGCGGCCTCAAGACGTACGGCACCGCCGTGGTGCACGGCGACGACGGCGACGAGGAGGTGCCCGCGGGCCTGTACGAGATGTCCGTCGAGGACGGCGGCACCCTGCAGACCTACGGCGTCGACCTGCACAACCCGGCCCAGCCGGACGCCCGCTACCAGGAGACCCCCTGGAGCAGCACCTCGCTGGGCGGCAACAAGGACGCCGGGCGCATCCGCTGGATCGTCGAGAACTCCTACCCGCAGGTCAACGATCTCGCCGAGCTGGCCCGGCGGGCGGGCGTGAGCGCGCTCACCGAGCAGGACGCGGCGGCCGGCACCCAGGTGGCCGTGTGGCGGTACGCGGACGGCGCCGACGTCGACGCCACCGACCCCCGGGCGGAGAAACTGGCCGACTACCTGGAGGCGAGCGCGCACAGCCTGCCCGAGCCGGACGCCTCGCTGACCCTGGAGAACCCCGCGGTCTCGGGGCACCCCGGCGGCCTGCTCGGACCGGTCACGGTGCACACGAACGCGACCGGCGCCACGGTCACCCCGCCGGCGAACGCGGCGCTGAACGGGGTGAGGGTCGTCGACCGGGACGGCAGACAGGTCACCACCGTCACCGACGGCGGCCGGATCTACTTCGACGTGCCCAAGAACGCGGCGAACGGCTCGGCGTCGCTGACCGTGCAGACCTCGACGACCGTGCCGGTGGGCCGTGCCCTCACCGCCGACACCGCCAGCCAGACGCAGATCCTGGCGGGTTCCAGCGAGTCGACGGTGTCCGCGACGGCGACGGCGAACTGGGCGAAGCGGGGCGCGATACCCGCTCTGTCGGCGGCGCGGAACTGCGCGGACGGGGCACTGGACATCACGGTGGCCGACGCGGGCGACAAGGCGTTCACGTTCGAGCTGATGGGCACCGGTTACACCGTCGCGGCGGGCGAGTCGAGGACGGTCTCGGTCAAGCTCCAGGAGGACCAGCCGTACGACTTCCCGATCGACGGACCGAGCGGCTACGAGAGGAGGTTCACCGGGGTCCTCGACTGCGCCACCGAGGACACCACCAGCGGCACCTCGCCCCAGACGCTGAGTGATCCCAGCCCGGCGACCGTGGGCGGTACCTCGACGAGCAATCTCGCCGAGACCGGCACCTCCGACGCGACCTGGTTCATCGCGGGCACGGCCATCGCCCTGGTGATGATCGGCGGAGCGGTCCTGGTCACCGTCGGCAGGGACCGGACACCGGCCGAGCACTGAGCGCCGCGAGCCGATCCACTACCGAGTGCCGCACGCCGGCCAAGCGCCGAGTGACCGTACCTTGTCAACTCAACAGAGCGTGAACAACCCTCCAGCAGAGCGTCACGGCCCCCGGGGTGCCGTCCCCTGCCGCCGTCGATACGGGTTTCCTTCGGGGGATGGACGTACGGCAGTATGGGGTGTATCTGCCCACCGCGAGTTTCAACCTGCCGGACGGTTTCTCTTGGCTGAGTTCATTTACACCATGCGCAAGGCGCGCAAAGCGCACGGCGACAAGGTGATCCTCGACGACGTGACGACGAGCTTCCTCCCGGGAGCGAAGATCGGTGTCGTCGGCCCGAACGGCGCCGGAAAGTCGACGATCCTCAAGATCATGGCGGGGGTCGAGCAGCCGTCCAACGGTGACGCGTTCCTCACCCCCGGCTACAGCGTCGGCATCCTCATGCAGGAGCCCACGCTGACCGAGGAGAAGACCGTCCTGGAGAACGTGCAGGAGGGCGTCGCCGAGATCAAGGGCAAGCTCGACCGGTTCAACGAGATCGCCGAGCAGATGGCCACCGACTACTCGGACGCGCTCCTGGACGAGATGGGCAAGCTCCAGGAGGAGCTGGACCACGCCAACGCGTGGGACCTCGACGCCCAGCTGGAGCAGGCCATGGACGCGCTGGGCTGCCCGCCCGGCGACTGGGCCGTGGTCAACCTCTCCGGTGGTGAGAAGCGCCGCGTGGCCCTGTGCAAGCTGCTGCTCGAACAGCCCGACCTGCTGCTGCTCGACGAGCCCACCAACCACCTCGACGCCGAGTCCGTGAACTGGCTGGAGCAGCACCTGGCCAAGTACCCGGGCACCGTCGTGGCCGTCACCCACGACAGGTACTTCCTGGACAACGTCGCCCAGTGGATCTGCGAGGTCGACCGCGGTCGCCTCTACCCCTACGAGGGCAACTACTCCAAGTACCTGGAGACCAAGGCCGCCCGCCTCAAGGTCGAGGGCCAGAAGGACGCCAAGCGGGCCAAGCGCCTCAAGGACGAGCTGGAGTGGGTGCGCTCCAACGCCAAGGGCCGGCAGGCCAAGTCCAAGGCGCGACTGGCCCGTTACGAGGAAATGGCCGCCGAGGCCGACAAGATGCGGAAGCTGGACTTCGAGGAGATCCAGATCCCGCCGGGCCCGCGGCTGGGCAGCATCGTGGTCGAGGTCAACAACCTCGGCAAGGCGTTCGGCGAGAAGGTCCTCATCGACGACCTGAGCTTCACGCTGCCGCGCAACGGCATCGTCGGCGTCATCGGCCCGAACGGCGCCGGCAAGACGACCCTCTTCAAGATGATCCAGGGTCTGGAGACGCCCGACTCCGGTTCGATCAAGGTCGGCGAGACCGTCAAGATCTCCTACGTCGACCAGAGCCGCGAGAACATCGACCCCAAGAAGACGCTGTGGGCCGTCGTCTCGGACGAGCTGGACTACATCAACGTCGGCCAGGTCGAGATGCCCTCGCGCGCGTACGTGTCCGCGTTCGGCTTCAAGGGCCCCGACCAGCAGAAGCCGGCCGGTGTGCTGTCCGGCGGTGAGCGCAACCGCCTCAACCTGGCGCTCACCCTCAAGCAGGGCGGCAACCTGCTGCTGCTCGACGAACCGACCAACGACCTCGACGTCGAGACCCTGTCGTCGCTGGAGAACGCGCTCCTGGAGTTCCCGGGCTGCGCCGTGGTCGTCTCCCACGACCGGTGGTTCCTGGACCGGGTGGCCACGCACATCCTCGCCTACGAGGGCGAGTCCAAGTGGTTCTGGTTCGAGGGCAACTTCGAGTCGTACGAGAAGAACAAGGTCGAGCGGCTCGGCGCGGACGCCGCCCGCCCGCACCGCGCCACCTACAAGAAGCTGACCCGGGGCTGATCGGTCTTGCGCCACATCTACCGCTGCCCACTGCGCTGGTCGGACATGGACGCCTACGGCCATGTCAACAACGCGGTCTTCGTCCGCTACCTGGAGGAAGCCCGTATCGACTTCCTGTTCCGTCCGGACAAGGACTTCAAGCAGGGGTCCGTGGTGACGCGCCATGAGATCGACTACAAGCGGCAGTTGGTCCACCGGCACGCGCCCGTGGACATCGAGCTGTGGGTCGAGGAGATAAGAGCGGCGTCCTTCAAGGTCGCCTACGAGGTCAAGGACCCCGGCCAGGTCTACGTCCGGGCCACGACGGTGATCGTGCCGTTCGACTTCCAGGCGCAGCGACCGCGCCGGCTCACCGCCGAGGAACGCGAGTTCCTGGAGGAGTACCGGGACACCGAGGACGGCCCGGACGACAAGAAGCGCCGTATCGGGGACGAGGCCGTCGCGGCATGACCGCCCTGTACCTCGCCGACGAGGGGGAGGCGGCCGATCTGGCCGCCTTCCTCTCCCGGCTGCTCCACTACGACCGTGGGGCCGCGGTGCGGCTCCAGGCGTCCGGGACCGCACTCGCCGTGTTCGGCCGGCTGCCGTCCTTCGAGGTCCTCGCCGTCCGCCCGGTCCGCCTCGCCAAGCCGTACGAGGACGGGCTCGCCGTCACGCTGGACGTGACCGTGTCCGCCGGGGAACTGCTGGAGGCGGTGGACGAGCCGGCGGCCACGGTCGCCGTCCCGGCCGCCGTCACCGGGCCGCCGTGGGCCGGGCTGCTGCCGCCGCGCGGCGGCTGGCGGCCCGAACCGGGGCTGCCCGCGGTGGACGCGCTGCGCGCGATGGTGGCCGGCGCGGTCCGCGAATTCCGGTCCCGCACGGGCGCGTTGGTGCCCGAGCGGCGTACGCGGGCCGAACTCGACCGGATCGGCGCGGACATCTGGTCCCGGCCGGTCGGCGACACCGGGCTGCCGGTCCGCGTGGCGCACGCGGCGCACTCGCTGGGCTTCCTGCGGCTGCCGTCCGGTGCCCCTGCCTCCGCCACCCCGCCCGAGGGCGAGTTGGCGCTGTTCTCGTCGGGCGGGTGGCTGCGGCTGCGCACCGCGTACGGGTCGATCGCCGTACGGCGGGCGGGACTTGGGGCCCTGGGCATCAGCGTCCGCTGAGTAGGCCCGCCCCGGCCGGACCGCTCAGCCGGGGGTGTTCACCATCGAGGCCGCCGCGTACGTCAGGTACTTCCACAGCGTCTGCTCGTGCTCCTCGGAGAGGCCGAGTTCGTCGACGGCGTCCCGCATGTGCTTCAGCCACGCGTCGTGCGCGGCCCGGTCGACGGCGAACGGGGCGTGCCGCATGCGCAGCCGGGGGTGACCGCGGTTGTCGCTGTACGTCGTCGGGCCGCCCCAGTACTGCATCAGGAACAGCACCAGGCGCTCCTCGGCCGGGCCCAGGTCCTCCTCCGGGTACATGGGCCGCAGCACCGGGTCCTCGGCGACGCCCTCGTAGAAACGGTGGACGAGCCGGCGGAAGGTCTCCTCCCCGCCGACCTGCTCGTAGAAGGTCTGCTCCTGAAGCGTGCCGCGCCGAATCTCTGTCACCCGTCCATGGTCTCAGACGCGACGGCGGAGGACTTGAGGCTTAGGACCGGACGGAAGCGGTCCGGGCACCGCTCCCGTACGGGTTCCGCCGGTGTCCGCGCTCGCTTCGGGTGCCCGCGCGCAGCACAGTGGAGGGATGAGCGCGCATGCGGGCGGCCGTGAACCGGAGGATCCCGCCGCGTCGGCGCGGGCGGCGCTGGTGCGGGAGATCGAGGAGAGCGGGGCCTGGGCCGCCGACCCGCGGTGGCGGGAGGCGTTCGAGGCGGTGCCGCGGCACCTGTTCGTGCCGTACTACTACGTCGGCGTCGGCGGCGGCTACGAGCGGCGGTGGGGCGAGGACCCGGACCCGCACAGCCGGGAGCGGTGGCTTCGGGGGGTGTACGCCGACGCCCCGCTGGCGACGCGGCTGCGCGACGGGGAGCTGCTCTCCTCCAGCAGCCAGCCCTCCCTGATGGCGATGATGCTGACGGCGCTGGAGGTGCGGGAGGGCAACAAGGTCCTGGAGATCGGGGCCGGGACCGGTTACAACGCGGCCCTGCTCTGTCACCGGCTGGGCGAGGGGCTGGTCACGACCGTCGATCTCGAACCGGAGATCACCGAGTCGGCCCGGCGGCATCTGGCCGCCGTCGGGTACCGCCCGGCCGTCGTCACCGGGGACGGGGCGCGCGGAGTACCCGAACGCGCCCCCTTCGACCGGATCATCGCGACCTGCGCGCTGCCGTCGATCCCGCGGGCCTGGCTCGCCCAGTGCACCCCCGGCGCGCGCGTGCTCGCACCGTTCGCCACCGGCCTGATCGCCCTGCGGGTGCGTGACACCGGGCACGCGGAGGGGCGCTTCCTGCCCTCGGCCGCCTACTTCGTCCCCCTGCGCGGCTCCACCCGGACCGGGCCCGAGCCGGGGCAGCCGTCGGGCGGGACACCGGCGCGGGGCCGCGAGCAGGAACTCCTCCGGTTCCTGCTGGCCCTCACACCCGGCCGCCTCGACCCGGCCGAGGCGTACGACCTGTGGGAACGCGAGGGACGGCCGGAACGCGAACGGTACGGGGTCACGGTCGCCGACGGCCGGGCCTGGGCCTGGCTGGACGACCCCGGGGGACCGTACACGTGGGCGCTGCCGTAACCGGGCCGCCGTGCACAGCGCGGCCCGAAGAGAGGGACAGTCCCTAGCCCCGCCGTACCGTGATCGTCGTCCACGCGCCCACGTGGACCTGGTCGCCGTCCTGCAAGGGCACCGGGACGAACGGCTGGATGGGTTCCTCCGAGCCGTTGACGGTGGTGCCGTTGGTGGAGTTCTGGTCGACGACCGCCCAGGTGCCGTCCGGCTGGTGGACCAGGACCGCGTGCTGGTGCGAGACACCCGGGTCCTCCGGGGGCACCGCCAGGTCGATGTCGGGGGTGTCGCCGGTGGAGTGGCGGCGGCGGCCGATGGTGACCTGGTTGCCGGACAGGGTGCGCTGCTGCTCGGGGGAGTACGCGGGCAGGTTCAGCCCGGCGGCCTCGGGGCCCGAGCGCTGCATCATCGCCATGAAGTACCCGCGGTCCGGGCCGATGGTGGCGGTCCAGGTGGCGGTCTGCCAGTCGTCGGCGGCGAGCGCGGGGCCGGGCGGGGCCTGGGGGGAGCCGGAGCCGGGCTGCGGGTAGCCGTAGCCGCGACCGGGGCCTGCCGGGCCGCCGGTGGAGCCGTTGGCCGCGCTGTTGGTCGGAGGCTTGATCACCCAGTCGTCGTCGGCGGCGAAGGCGGGGCCGGGCGGGCTGCCGACACCGAAATCGCCCTCGGACGGCGGCCGTTGGGACGGAGGGCTCACCGGCGGGAAGGCCGGCGGTGCTCCCACGGCTCCCTGTGGTGCGCCGGGACCGTTGGGTCCGCCGGAGGTGCCGGGCGGCGGGCCCTGGCGCGAGGGGTCGCCGCCGAAGCCGGACGGGCCCGACGGACGCGGGGGCTCGCCTCCGAACCCCGAGGACCGGGAGGGGTCCTCACCGAAGCCGGGTCCTGGCGGCCGGGAAGGCTCCCCGAAGCCGGGCGGGCCGGACTGACCCGGGCGCTCGCCCCCGAAGCCGGAGGGGCCGCTTCCGGCACCACCGGGACCGGAGGACGACGGCGGCTCGCCGAAGGCGGACGGCCGCGCGGGCTCCCTGTCGAAGTCGGACGCCGGACGCGAGGGGTCGCCCCCGAAGCCGGACCCCGGACCCGGGCGGGCCGGATCGCCGAAGGCCGGCGGACGCGGCGCACCCGACGGTTCCCCGCCGAACGCGGGCGGACGCGGCGCCCCGGACGGGTCGCTGCCGAAGGCCGGCGGACGGGGGGCACCCGAAGGCTCGCTCCCGTACGCGGGCGGACGCGCCCCGCCCGACGGCTCCCCGAACGCGGGCGGCCGGGGCGCGCCCGAAGGCTCGTTGCCCCCGAACGTCGGCGGACGCGGGGCCCCCGACGGTTCGTTGCCGAACGGCGGGCCCTGGGGGATCGGCTCGGCGGGGCGGTTGACCTGGGACGGGCGGGAACTCTGGTAGTCGTACGAGTCGGGGCCGGGGCCGGAGGGACCCGAAGGGCCGGACGGACCGGTGGGCGGACCCGCCGGGGGCCTGACCCGCCAGCTGTCGTCGGCGCCGAAGGCGGGGCCGGGGCTCTGCTGCGGGTTCGAAGGCTGCGGGATCGGGCGCGGAGCCGCCGGGGTGTACGTGGTCGCCGTGTTGGTGAGGAAGTTCCACCGGCACTCCTCGCAGAACGGCGCGCCGCCCTCGCGGGGCGTGCGGCACTGCGGGCAGAGTTCCGGCTCGTGGGCCGGCGAGGACGGACGCGGGCGTCCGGCCGCGGTCGGCGGGGAAGTGCCGGGCGGCGGGTAGCCGTAACCGGAAGGGGGCGGTGGCGGAGGCACGGAACCGGCTATGCGGTGACCGCAGACCTCGCACCAGTCGTCGGAACCCGACTGGTGTCCGTTCGGGCAGGTCGGCATGTCGGCGCTTCCCCCTCTCCTTCTTCCGGCCAGGATGACCGGTTCATCATGACCGGTTTTCCCGGCCAGGACGACCCTCTTCCCGGCCGTTATGGCCGCTTTGTGGCCGATATCTCCGAACCCGAATGGTCGGGAACGGTGGTTCTTACGTCACTTCTTTACACGAACAGTCTTTGTGGACCTGGTTTCGAGGGTCATCTCGTCCGCGTCCGCGACCCTCGCCTTCAGTCGCACAGTACCGGTCGCCTCGTCGACGACGTCCACCACCTTCGCAAGCAGTTTCGCCGTATCCGCGTTCCCCGAGGCGCTCGCCAGCTGCACCGCGCGGCCCAGCCGGGCGGTCGCGCCGTCGAAGTCGCCGGCCTTGCGCAGATCGAGGCCCTGCTGGATGGCCCGGGCCAGCTCGGCCTGGCCCGTGTAGTGCGCGACCTGCGGGTTGATCGACGTGGAGGCCACCATGTCGTCGGTCCACACCGCCCGGACCAGGCCCTGGGCGCCGAGGTTCTGGACGCTGCCGTCGGGCTGCGGGACGACCAGGGAGACGCGGGCGGCGAGCATCTCGCGGCCGAGGTCGGCGACCGGGACCTCCACGCACACGTGGTAGTCGCGGGACTCGTCGCCCCACGAGCCCGTCGGGTAGTCCCCGGCCCGCGGGCCGGCCTCGGTACGGCGGCCGGTGAGGTCCTCGACCGTGGGGGCGACCTGCTTGACGAACTTGATCGTGGTGCCGACGGGCGTCCACAGCCGCAGGGCGACGTCCGCGACCTCCTTGCCCATGGCCGTCTCCATCATCTGCGTGAAGTCGGCGGACAGGGCGGCCGGATCGGCGACGATGTCGGCGGTGCCCAGCAGCGCGGAGGCAATCGCGGTGACCTCCTTGACCTCCCAGTCGGTGCCCACGCCCCGCGCGTCACAGGTGTAACGTCCGGCGCAGTCGTCGAGGGCGGACCTCAACTCCTCCGGTTTCTCGTGCTCGTTGCGGCCGTCGGTGAGCAGGATGCCGTGCCGGATGGAGACGTCCGCCGAGGACAGCAGCCGCTCGGCCAGCCGCAGCCAGGTGCCGATCGCGGTGCCGCCGCCCGCGTTCAGCCGGCGCAGCGCCTGTTTGGCCTGGTCGCGGGTGGTGGCGTCGGCGACGGCGAGCCGGCCGCCGCCCGGGTAGACCTCCTTGGCCACGTGCGTGCCGCCGACCACCGCGAAGTGCGTGCCGTCGCGCAGGGTGTCGATCGCCGCGGCCGTCGCCTCGCGCGCGCCCCGCATCTTCGCCGGCGGGTAGTCCATCGAGCCCGAGCAGTCGACCATGACGACCACGGCCGCGCTCGGCCCCTGCCCCGGCGCGAACAGATGGGGCGCGGCGACCGCGCTCCCGATGGTGCCGCCGCCGGTCGCGGTGACCGTCACGATCGCGTTGACCTCGCGACCGCCCTCCGGCAGGTACTCGTTCTGGTAGACGTCCACCGAGAACTGCGGCACCGTCGACTTCGAGAAATTGGCCATGCCGTTCCACGTCCCCCTTCGTCACCCGGACCCCCTACGGGGCGGGACGACGACAGTTGCGGACCGGTCCCCACCGGCCCGTTGCGGTGAACCGGTCCCCACCGGTTCCTGGTGGGCGCACCGGTCCCCACCGGTGGCCCCAAGAGCACCCAAGGGTGCCCAGAACAGCCAAGGGCGCCAAGAACACCCATGGGTGTCCGAAAGCACCCGAAGGCACGCTCAGGCGGATCCTGCCCCGGGCGCGGGCGCCGGGAACGGCAGAACCGCCACTGTTACGTTGTCGTGGCCCCCGCCGTCCAGCGCGTGGCCCAGCAGCACCCGGGCGGCGTGCAGCGGGCGTTCGACGGCGTCGGCGGGGAGGATCTGCGCCATCTCCTCGGCCGACTCCGCGTAGTTCCACAGCCCGTCGGTGCACACCACCACTACACCCGGCCGGTCCGGTTTGAAGGAAGCGGTGTGCGGCTCCAGTTCGTAGGCGTCCGCGCCGAGCCAGCCCGTGATGGCGTGGGCGCGCTCGTCGGCGTACGCCTCGGCCTCGCTCATCAGGCCCGCGGCCACCATCTGCGCGGCCCACGAGTCGTCCTCGGTGAGCCGGGCCGGGGGCGCGGCGCGGTCCAGCGGCACCCAGTAGGCGCGGCTGTCGCCGACCCAGCCGACCACCAGCAGCGCGGGGGTGACGACGGCGCCGACGAACGTGCACGCCGGCGCGTTCTGGTGCGGGGTGTGCTCCTGGGGCGCGTCCGGCACCACGGCGAGGGCGTTGACCGCGTGCGCGGCGGTCACGATCGCGTCGTGCAGGGCCTGTTGGGGGTGGGTGCCCTGCCCCAGGGCGCCCTGGAGCGAGTCGTTCGCGGCGACGGCGGCGGCCAGGGAGGCGTCGGCGGGGCGGGTCGCCGAGGAGACGCCGTCGCACACGACCGCGACGAGCGCGGGGGAGCCGTCGGGCAGCGCGGCGGCGGACACGGCGAACGCGTCCTCGTTGCGGTGGTGCCGCAGGCCGCGGTCGCTCACCGCGGCGAAGGGGCCCAACTCCTGCTCCACATGGTCGCGTTCACGCGGCTGGGCGTGGCCGCAGTGCTCGCAGTAGCCGTCCCCGTCGACCGTGCCGGTACGGCAGGCCACGCACAGTTTGACCCCGGCGGGGAGTGTGGGGGTGTGGGGGACGGGCGGGGGCAGCGGGTACTCGTCGGGCTCGGCGGGCGACCGGTCGAACCGCACGCCCTTGGAGCCGTGCGACTCGTGGGAGCCGCCCGGTTCGTGGGAGCCGCCGGGTTGCTCCGCCGCTCCCGCGAGGTCCGGTGGCAGGTGGACGGCGGCCGCGTGGCCGGACGTGCCGGGGGTGGGCTGTGGAGCGGTGGGCCAGGTCACGGGGGCGCCTCCCGGAGAGACATGCGCACCCTCGGGAGCGGCCTGCGCTCCCTCGGGGGAAGGGGCGTGCGGAACGGTGCCGTTCATGGTGAGCGTGGGTGTGTCCGTCGGCCGCGGGGGCACCGCGGACAGGTCGTACCCGCACGCACCGCAGAAACGGTCACCGGTTTCGAGGGGCTCCTCGCAGTGGGGGCACCTCGAAAGAGCCGTCGGCTGGGGCATCTGGGACATCAATCACACCCACGTCCGGGGGCGGTAACGGTTGGCACGTTCCACCAGGTCGATCCTCTCCTCGCCGCCGCTCGCCAGCCGGGCCAGCGTGCGGTACGAGCGCTCCAGGCCGAAGCGCAGGCCGCGCTCGTCCAGCGCACTGCCGAGCAGCGCACGGTCGCCCGCCGCGGCCGGGGCGGGACCTTGGCTACCGGAGAGTACCCAGTCCAGGGCGGCCCCGAGGACTTCCGTCGACAACTGTTCACGCCGCACCGCGTCCAGACCGTATCCCCCCAGCGCCTCGACCTGCTCGGCGGCGGCGGTCAGTTCGCCCAGCACGGGCGAGTCCGGCGATTCGTTCGTACGGTGGCGCAGCCGGGCCCGTACGGCGGCGACGCGGGCCGCCGTGTAGTGGATCGACGACTCCGGCACGGACTCCAGGGTGCGGACGGCGCCGGAGCGGTCCCCGGCGGCCAGCCGGACGCGGGCCAGGCCGAAGGCGGAGCTGACGTAACTCGGGTCGGTCGTCCACACCAGGCCGTAGTACTCGGCCGCGTTGTCCAGCTGGCCGAGCACCTCCGCGCACAGGCCCAGGGCCAGCTTGGGGGCGGGTTCGCCGGGGAAGGCGTCGTAGACCGCGTCGAAGGCGAGCGCGGCGTTCTCGTGGTCGCCGGTGACGAGGGCGGCGACGCCGCGGTACCAGACCACCCGCCAGTCCTCGGGCTGCTCGTCCTCCAGCTGCCGCAGGGCCTCAAGGGCGGTGCCGAAGTCGCCGGTCTCCAGCCGGGCGCGGACCTGGCGCAGCCGCGTCTCGGGGGACGCGACGGGCGCGCTGTCCAGCGCCACGATCAGCTCGTGCGGCGCCGAGGCCAGCAGGGCGGCCAGGAAACCGGCGTTGGGGTCGGCGGCGTCGACCCGGGGGACCGGCAGCGCGAGCGCGGCGGCACGGGCGTCGACGGCCTTGACGAGAGCGGGGACGGCGGCCGGGGGTGAACCCGGGGGCAACGGCACCGGGGTCTTGCGCGCGCCCGAACTCCATCTCCAGCCCTGCACCACCGGCACCCGCACGCCCAGCCGCGAGACCTCGCCCTCCAGGCGCGGGAACAACTCCGTGTCCGTGACCCGCACTTCGGGGCCGAACAGGGTCGACAGCGCCGGGCGCGGCCGGCCGCTCTGGAGGGCCACGACCTCCCGCAGCACCCCCGTCAGCTGCTCCGACATCTCCTGCGCGGAGCCGAAGCGGCGCGCCGGATCGGGGTCGGTGGTGCGGACCAGGAACCGGTAGAAGGACTCGTAGCGGCCGAAGACCTCGACGCTCTCGGGGCCGGGCAGGGAGTCGGCGTAGACGCTTGTGTAGCCCGGGAAGTCGAAGGCGAGGACGGCGATGGTGCGCGCGACCGTGTACAGGTCGCTCGCCACCGAGGGGCCGACCTCCGCGACCTCCGGCGCCTGGTAGCCGACCGTGCCGTAGATGGCCGACTCGTCGTCGTCCATCCGCCGCACCGCACCCATGTCGATCAGCTTGAGCTGGTCCTCGCTCTGGATGGCGTTGTCGACCTTGAAGTCGCAGTACAACAGATTGCGACTGTGCAGATGCCCGAGCGCCTCCAGCGCCTCGATGCCGTACGCGCACGCCTGCTCGACCGGCAGCGGATCGCGTTTGCCCTCCGGGGTGCGCCGCGAATTGGCGATCTCCTTCAGGGACTTGCCGCCGACGTACTCCATGACGATGTACCCGTCGAGGGAGCCGGTGCGCTGGTCGAGGTGTTCCACGAAGTTGTAGATGCGCACGATGTTGGAGTGCTCGATCTCCGCGAGGAAGCGCCGCTCGGAGATCGCGGCGGCCATCGCGTCCTGGTCGCCCGTGTCGAGCAGGCCCTTGAGCACCACCCAGCGGTCCGACACCGCCCGGTCCACGGCCAGGTAGACCCAGCCGAGCCCGCCGTGCGCCAGCGGGCCCGCCACCTCGTACTGGCCGTGCACGATGTCGCCCTCGCGCAACTTCGGTACGAACGAATACGGGTGACCGCACTTGGTGCAGAACCCCTCGGTGCGGCCCGGCCGTTCACCGCGCGCCCGGCCCACCGGGGCCCCGCAGTCCGACCGCGAGCAGAACCGCTTGCGCTCGGGCACCTGCGGGTCGCTCAGCACCATCGCGCGCGGGTCGGGCCGCGGCACATCCGGCACCTGGACGAGGCCGAGCCCGAGCCGGCTGCGCCCCGAACTCCCGCCTGTGGAACCGGAACTGCGCACCGACACCGAACGCCCCGTCGACTTCCCCGAAAGCGACCGCGACAGCCGCCCGGACACCGAGCGGCGCGACCGCGCGGAGGCGGAGGACCGCGAGGTGGCCGACGGGGCGGACGACGGTACGGCTGGGGTGGATGACGGTACGGCCGGGGCGGCGTCGCCCGATGGCCCCGCCGCCCGGCGCTCCCGCGTGACCCCCGTCGACGACGCCCCCACCGCCCCGCTCGCCGACACCACCGGCGCCAGCCCGCACGTGTCGCAGTACAACTCCCCGCCGCCGACGTCCTCGTAGGCCCCCTCGCAGCCGGGCCGCAGGCACGGGCGTGCCGCCTCGCCGCCCGCCTCGCCACGGCTCTGGGTCAGTGTCACGGCTGCCCCCCTCGGTCCGCCGGCGCGCCCTGGTCGGGTACGCGCGGGGTCAACTGCTCGGCCGCCGCCTGCTGGTAGCGCAGCACCGCCTGCTCGGCGACCCGCAGGTCGCAGGGCGCGCTCCACAGCATGCGGCGGGCCGCGTCGTACCGTTCGACGAGCAGCGAGTCCTCGGCGAGGCCGTGCCGGGAGACCTTCGCCTTGTACGCGTCCAGCCGGCCGCGCAGCTCCGCGCGGACCGCGAGCGGCGCGGTGACCGCCGTCAACGACTCGCGGGCGCGCAGCAGTTCGTCCTCCGCCTTCTGCTCCAGGGACTCCAGCAGCGGCGACAGACGGTGCCACTGCGCGTTCCTGCGGTACTCGGCGGCCGTCGACAACTGCTCCTGGAGCACCGTCGGCGGGCCGCTGACCGCGGGCACCTCGGAGGCGGCGATCTTCGCGAGCACCTCGCCGCGCGCGCTGCGCGCCTCCGCGAGCGTACGGTCGGCCCGGCTCAGCACGTCCCGCAGCCGTACGATCCGCGCCTCGGCGTCCTGACGGACCGTCAGGACCGCGTCTATCTCCCGGCGTACGTCGTCCAGGGCGCGCGCCTCACGGTCGTACGTCGTGGTGTCCGGACGGCCGCCGCCGGGGGCCGAACTGCCCTGCGTGGGCACCCAGTAGGCCAGCGGATCGGAGACGACCTGCTCGCGCAGGACGGTCAGGACGCGGGTGATGCGCTCCAGGTCGTCGCCCGCCGGGTGCTCGCCGGGGCGCACGCCCACCGAGTGCGCGAGCTTGCGGGTGCGCTGCAACTCGGCGGCCAGTAAATCTATCCGCGCGGGCAGCGCCGACCAGACCGCGTCGGCGGCCACCACCATGTCGAGCGCGGCGGCGTACAGGTCGTTCATCCGGTCCACCAGCGTGACCAGGGAGAACTGTTCGCTCAGCTTGCTGGTGCGGGTCAGCGTCGGGGCGTTCGCGGTGGCCGTGGCGCTGCCCGCGACCGTGACACCGGTGCCGCGCAGCAGTTCCGTCAGCTCGATGAGGTCCTCGCGGCTGGACCAGCGACGCCGGGAGCGGATCTCGCGCGCGCTGCGCAGGGCGTCGGAGTAGGCGTCGAAGTACGCCCACAGCAAGGTGATCGACGCCTCCGTGGTCACCCACCGCTCGTGGGTGACGCCGGTGAGTTCGGCGCCTTCGAGCAGACGCCGGCCCGCGTGGTCCTGGAGGGCCAGGAGGGAGGTCTCGATGGCCTCGTGTTCCGCGCCGAGCCGTGCCAGCGCACGGTCCACCTCGTCCCGGTCCATTGCCGGCCCGGTGGATCCCGTGACGCCGCCCATCGATCACCTCTCGCTCTCGGTTGTCGCCCGTCCGCGCGTCCGGTCGTGGTCCGGTGCGCCCGGGGCAACGCTCCAGTCGTATCAGGTCGTTCGTCTGTATCTGTTGCCGGTTCCACTCACTTGTATGGCGTCACCCGTGTTTCTCTTGGGCGTTTCCCGCGGGTGTTCCGCTCGGGCCCGCGAGTCGTACGGTTCCGCTAGTCGTACTCCGGTTTCGGCGGGGTCGCCGAGGCCGAGTCCGCGCCCAGGGTGGGCAGCAGCCACTTCTTGTACGCGGCCTGCCAGCCGCCGTCGGTGCGGTAGTCCGCCAGGATCTGGTTGACCCGGCGGAGCAGGTCGTCGTCGGCACTCTTCTTGGGTTTGCGCATCGCCACGCCGTAGTACTCGGTGGTGAACGGGTCGCCCTCCAGCTTGAGCGTCGGGTCCTGCGCCGCCTGGCTGGCGGCGAGTGCCCCGTCCGTGACGACGGCGTCGACCTCACCGAGCTGGAGCTTGACGAGACAGTCGAGCTGGTTGGGAACGGCGGTGGTGATGTCGGTGTCCCGGGGTATCCGGCCGTCCTTCTTGCCGGCCTCCAGGGCCGCGCTGGCGGTGGAGGTCTTCGCCGAGCAGACCTTCTTGCCGCCGAGCGACTTGTCGAAGCCGGTGATCGACGAGTTCCGCGGCGCCAGGACCTGCTGCCCGGTCGCGAAGTAGGGCGCGGAGAAGGCGACTTGGTCCAGGCGTGTGCAGGTGATGGTCATGGTGCGGACCACCATGTCGACCTGGCCCTGCTGGATCGCCGGTATGCGCTGGTTGGTGGGGATGGCGCGGAACTGGATCGCGTTCGGGTCGCCCAGGATCTCCTTCGCGATCCGGTGGGCGAGGTCGATGTCGAAGCCCTCCAGGTCGGCCGAGCCGCTGTTGGGGTTGCGGTAGCCCCAGCGGTAACTGTTCTGGTCCACGCCGATGATCAGACGGCGGTCCTTGCGCTTCTTGATGTCCTCGATGGTCGGCCCGTCGGCGCTCGACGGCGACGGGCTCAGGTTCTGCACGGTCGAGTCCTTGCATGTGCCGGCCTTCGCCTGGGTGGCCTGGGCGGCACCGGAGCCACTCGCCCCCGGGGCGGCCCCCGCATGCCGCCCCGCGCGCGTGAGGGGACCGCCTCCGGCGACCACGACCCCGAACACGGCCGTGAGCGCGAGGGCGACGGCCATCGCGCCCACCCCGCCCCAGCCCCGCAGGCCCGCCCGCAGCCGTCGTACGGTCATCGCCGTGCCCCCTTCCCCCGCCACCGTTCCGTGTTTCGGCGCCGCCCGGAAGGGCCGGGAGGGCCGAGCGCCCGTCCGCGCGGACCGCAGGGCCGTCCGGAGGGTCGCCTGTACGGCTGCCGCCCGCGCGCGTGCGGCTGTCGTCGCCGCCCGGCGGGCCTTCACCGGTACTCCGACAGCCGGCGGCCGACGCCGAGGAGGGCGCCCGCCGCGCCCAGGACGGCCAGGGTCGCGGTGCCCGCGGGCAGGCCGGTCAGTGCGTCGCGGCCGTCGGTGGCCGACTGCTTGAACTCGGTCTGCTCGTGCGACAGCGCCTTGTTGAGGTTCGTGTCGACGAGGTCGAAGCACTCGCCGGTCGTGCCCTTCTTGGTGCCGATGACCGCCTTCAGGGCGGCGTCGTACTCGCCGTCGTCGTCCAGTTTCCGGGCCGCGGTGTGCCGGGTCTTCCAGGTCCGCATGCTGCGGGTGGCGGTCTGGACGGGCTTGGTGCCGGCCTGGTCGTCGGCGAGGGAGGCGGCCTTGGCGAGGCCCTTGTCGAGGGTGCCCATGTCCTGCTGGAAGCTGTAGTCGTACAGATCCTCGTCCTTGCCGCCCACCTCCTTCGTCTCCGCGCCGCGGCTGACCAGGGTGAGGTTCTCGTTCCCGCGCGCGTTCAGGGACGCGATGCGGGCGTCGTTCAGCACGTTCAGCGAGCGCACTCCGTGGTCGTACGAGGCGTCCAGGCCCACGCGCGCGAAGGAGTGCCCGGTGACCAGCCACAGCAGGACCACCGCGGAGGCGGTCGTGGCGGCGACCAGGCCGCGGTTCAGGACGCGGTTGGTCCGCAGGTAGTGGCGCCGCTGCGCCCATGCGAGCGCGGCCAGGGCCAGGACGCCGAGGGCTATCGCGAACCACGGGTACGGGGTCGCGTCCGAGTAGTCGGCGCGCAGGCGGTCGTTCTCCGTCGTGTACAGCTTCTTCGCGGCCGGGAGCATCTCGTCCTGCATCATGCTGTTCGCGGCACGCAGGTAGGCGCCCGCGACCGGGTAGCCGAGGCGGTTGTTGGCGCGGGCGCGCTCCACCAACCCCTTGTACTCGGGCAGGAGTTGGTTGAGCTGCGTGATCGTCTTCGCGGACGGGGAGCCGGGGTCGGTGCTCGCGGCGGCGGTGACCAGTTTCGCGGCGGCCTTGCCGATGTCGTTCTCGTACCGCTCGGTGGTGGTCTTCGGTTCCTCGCCGCCGGCCAGGAAGGCGCTGGAGGCGGCGGTGTTGGCGTCCGCGAGGGAGCTGTAGATCTCGGCTGCGCCCTCGCTGAGGGGCTGGCTGCTGTGCAGTACGTCGTCGGCGGCGGAGGAACGGGATGCGGTCTGCCAGGCGGTGACCGCGCCGAAGGCGATGATGAGGGCGGCCAGGAGGGCGCCGATGGTGCGGAGGCGGCCGGGCTCGGTGGCAGCCGCCGCGCGCAGTTGGGCGGCGCCCTCCGCGAACGCGGTGCGGCGTGGTGGCGCCGGTGCGGTGCTGCCTGGCGGCTGCGGATGCGTTGTCACGTGACCTCCCCCGTGGTCATGCCCCTCGGGCACCTCCGCGTGGTGCCGTGGACGGCGGACGGGGGTGCCTGGCCGCAAGTATTGCCGCCGGGACTGACATCCGCACGGGGCTTGTCGCGATCTTGTACGGATTGATGTCTGTGAGGTGGCTACGGCTGTCCTGTTGATGAATACGCGGGGGGTGGGGGTTCGGTTCCACCGGGGTTGGTGGTTGTGCGGGGGGGGGGGGCAGGGGGGG
>LJCV01000061.1 GCA_001298575.1 Actinobacteria bacterium OK074 | reverse complement strand
CCCCGGCTCCGGCCGCGCCCGCCCCGCCCGCCGCGGCCAAGCCGGCCGTGCCCGCCGACCAGGCGGCCGCGAAGCTCCCCGGCCGCCCGAAGGCGGGCGAGGTGACCGCGGCTCCCGCGGCACCCGCGGGTCCGGAGCTGGTCACCCTGCGCGGCCCCTCCGCCGCCGTGGCCAAGAACATGAACGCCTCCCTGGAGATGCCCACGGCCACGTCCGTGCGCGCGGTCCCGGTGAAGCTGCTGTTCGACAACCGCATCGTCATCAACAACCACCTCAAGCGCGCCCGGGGCGGGAAGATCTCCTTCACGCACCTCATCGGGTACGCCATGGTGCAGGCCCTCAAGGCCATGCCGGCGATGAACTACTCGTACGCCGAGAAGGACGGCAAGCCGACCCTGGTCAAGCCGCCGCACGTCAACTTCGGCCTGGCCATCGACCTGGTGAAGCCGAACGGCGACCGCCAGCTCGTCGTGGCCGGCATCAAGAAGGCCGAGACGCTCAACTTCTTCGAGTTCTGGCAGTCGTACGAGGACATCGTCCGCCGCGCCCGCGACGGCAAGCTGACGATGGACGACTTCTCCGGCGTCACCGTCTCCCTGACCAACCCCGGCGGCCTCGGCACGGTCCACTCGGTGCCGCGTCTGATGCCCGGTCAGTCGGTCATCATGGGCGTCGGCTCGATGGACTACCCGGCGGAGTTCCAGGGCACCAGCCAGGACACCCTGAACAAGCTCGGCATCTCCAAGGTCATGACCCTGACGTCGACCTACGACCACCGGGTCATCCAGGGCGCCGCGTCGGGCGAGTTCCTGCGGATCGTCGCGAACCTGCTCCTGGGCGAACAGGGCTTCTACGACGAGATCTTCGAGGCCCTGCGGATCCCGTACGAGCCGGTCCGCTGGCTCAAGGACATCGACGCCTCGCACGACGACGACGTCACCAAGGCCGCGCGCGTCTTCGAGCTGATCCACTCCTACCGGGTCCGCGGCCACGTCATGGCCGACACCGACCCGCTGGAGTACCGCCAGCGCAAGCACCCCGACCTGGACGTCACCGAGCACGGTCTGACGCTGTGGGACCTGGAGCGCGAGTTCGCGGTCGGCGGCTTCGCGGGCAAGTCCCTGATGAAGCTCCGCGACATCCTGGGCGTGCTGCGCGACTCGTACTGCCGTACGACCGGCGTCGAGTTCATGCACATCCAGGACCCGAAGCAGCGCAAGTGGATCCAGGACCGCATCGAGCGCGCGCACTCCAAGCCGGAGCGCGAGGAGCAGTTGCGCATCCTGCGCCGCCTGAACGCGGCGGAGGCGTTCGAGACCTTCCTGCAGACGAAGTACGTCGGCCAGAAGCGCTTCTCCCTGGAGGGCGGCGAGTCCGTCATCCCGCTGCTGGACGCGGTCCTGGACAGCGCGGCCGAGTCCCGCCTGGACGAGGTCGTCATCGGCATGGCCCACCGCGGCCGGCTGAACGTCCTGGCGAACATCGTCGGCAAGTCGTACGCGCAGATCTTCCGCGAGTTCGAGGGCAACCTCGACCCGAAGTCGATGCACGGCTCCGGCGACGTGAAGTACCACCTGGGCGCCGAGGGCACCTTCACCGGCCTGGACGGCGAGCAGATCAAGGTCTCGCTGGCCGCGAACCCGTCCCACCTGGAGACGGTCGACCCGGTCATCGAGGGCATCGTCCGCGCCAAGCAGGACATCATCAACAAGGGCGGCACGGACTTCACCGTCCTGCCGGTCGCCCTGCACGGCGACGCGGCCTTCGCGGGCCAGGGCGTGGTGGCCGAGACGCTCAACATGTCGCAGCTGCGCGGCTACCGCACGGGCGGCACGGTCCACATCGTCATCAACAACCAGGTCGGCTTCACGGCGGCGCCGGAGTCCTCGCGTTCGTCCATGTACGCCACCGACGTGGCCCGCATGATCGAGGCCCCGATCTTCCACGTGAACGGCGACGACCCCGAGGCCGTCGTCCGGGTTGCCCGACTGGCGTTCGAGTTCCGCCAGGCGTTCAACAAGGACGTGGTCATCGACCTCATCTGCTACCGCCGTCGCGGCCACAACGAGTCGGACAACCCGGCGTTCACGCAGCCGCTGATGTACGACCTGATCGACAAGAAGCGCTCGGTGCGCAAGCTGTACACCGAGTCCCTGATCGGCCGCGGCGACATCACCCTTGAGGAAGCCGAACAGGCGCTCCAGGACTACCAGGGCCAGCTGGAGAAGGTCTTCACGGAGGTCCGCGAGGCCACCGCGCAGCCGGGTGCGGTCCCGGAGTCGGACCCGCAGCCGGAGTTCCCGGTCGCCGTGAACACCGCGATCTCCACCGAGGTCGTCAAGCGGATCGCCGAGTCCCAGGTCAACATCCCCGAGCACTTCACCGTCCACCCGCGCCTGCTGCCGCAGTTGCAGCGCCGCGCGGCGATGGTGGAGGACGGCACGATCGACTGGGGCATGGGCGAGACGCTCGCGATCGGCTCCCTGCTCCTGGAGGGCACCCCGGTCCGTCTCTCGGGCCAGGACTCCCGCCGCGGCACGTTCGGCCAGCGCCACGCGGTCCTGATCGACCGCGAGAACGGCACGGACCACACGCCGTTGCAGTACCTCTCGGAGGACCAGGCGCGCTACAACGTCTACGACTCCCTGCTCTCCGAGTACGCGGTCATGGGCTTCGAGTACGGCTACTCGCTGGCCCGCCCCGAGTCCCTCGTGATGTGGGAGGCGCAGTTCGGCGACTTCGTCAACGGCGCGCAGACGATCGTCGACGAGTACATCTCGGCGGCGGAACAGAAGTGGGGCCAGACCAGCGGCGTCACGCTCCTGCTCCCCCACGGCTACGAGGGCCAGGGCCCGGACCACAGCTCCGCGCGCGTGGAGCGATTCCTGCAACTCTGCGCCCAGAACAACATGACGGTAGCGATGCCGACACTCCCCTCCAACTACTTCCACCTCCTGCGGTGGCAGGTGCACAACCCGCACCACAAGCCGCTGGTGGTCTTCACCCCGAAGTCGATGCTGCGCCTGAAGGCCGCCGCGTCGAAGACGGAGGAGTTCACGGAGGGCCAGTTCCGCCCGGTCATCGGCGACTCGACGGCGGACCCGGCCGCGGTCCGCAAGGTCGTGTTCGTGACGGGCAAGCTGTACTACGACCTGGAGGCGGAGCGCGTCAAGCGCGGCGCCACGGACATCGCGTTCGTCCGCATCGAGCGGCTGTACCCGCTGCCCGGCGCCGAACTCCAGGCGGAGATCAAGAAGTACCCGAACGCCCAGAAGTACCTGTGGGCCCAGGAGGAACCGGCGAACCAGGGCGCGTGGCCGTTCATCGCCCTGAACCTCATCGACCACCTGGACCTGGCGGTCGGCGCGGACATCCCGCACGACGAGCGCCTGCGCCGCATCTCCCGCCCGCACGGCTCGTCGCCCGCGGTGGGGTCGGCGAAGCGGCACCAGGCGGAGCAGGAGCAGCTGGTCCGGGAGGTGTTCGAGGCGTGAGCCTCTGATCCAAACCTCCGGCACACGTGGAAGGGCCCTCTTCCAAGTCACCAGACTTGGAAGAGGGCCCTTTTCGGTGTTCGTCGTGCGGCCGACCGAGCCGAGGCCGGGTCAGATGATCTGCGGCTCGAAGTCCCAGTAGCAGCGCGAGAGTTCAGTCCGCTCCGGCCCTTCTTGCCGGTCCTGTGCGCGCAGCGCCACGTCCCAGGTAGCTCGCAGGGCACGACTGAGCGGATGGTCTCCCCCGAACAGCGCGGCAGCGCGGTTCCAGGCGTCCCGGCCGAGTTCGACCCCCGACTCGGGACGGCCGTCGGAGACGCTGAACGCGGCCGCGTTGACGGCGCAGCCCAGGGTCCAGGGATGGTCCGGGCCGACCGCCCGGACCATGTCCGCGAGGGCCCGTTCGGCGAGGGCGTGTCCCTGCCTCACCTCACCGACCGCTCCCAGGACGAGGGCGTGGTTGGTGCGAGCTCCGGCGGCGAAGGGGTGTCTCCGGCCGAGGAGCCGCTCGTAGCCGGTCATGACGGATTCACTGAGCTGGCGGGCCTGGTCAATGTCTCCGAACCTCCGCACGTACACGCTGCGGGCCACCGTAAAGATCAGCGTGTAGAGATGGTCGTCCCCGAGGATCCGCTGCCCCCGGTCCAGGACATCCGCGAGACCCGTCCCGGCGGCTTCCTGGTTGCCCCTGCGATACTGGCACAACGCCAGGTTGTACTCGGCAAACAGCGTTTGGAAGTGATTGTTGCCGAGGACCTCCCGGTGGCGACCGACACTGGTCTGCTGGAACTGTTCGGCTTCCTGGTAACGGCCCAGCAGACGCAGGTCGACCGCGGAGAATGTCTCCGAGTAAAGAGTCCACACATCCCCGGATCCAAGAGTCTCCCGTCGACCGTGAAGCGTACGCATGTCGACGTCGAGCGCTTCCTTGTAGCGGCCGAGCAGCCGCAGCGACACCGCCTTGTTGTTGTCCGCCGCCAGTGTGTTGACCGCCATGTCCCCTTCGGTCTCCCGGTATCCGTCGCACACCTCCTCGGACAGGGCCAGGGCCTCCTCGTACCGCCCGAGCGCCCGCAGGTCGGCGCCGAGGCCGCTGAGCGCCCGCAGGTACTCGGGGACTCGTTCCGGCCCCGCGGCACGGTGGTCCTCGACGGCTGCCCTGCTCACGGCCTCGCTGGCCCGGAAGTCCCCGACGGCCCGCAGCAGGTTGCCGTAGTGGCGGCCGAACTCCCAGAGGAATCGGGGGTGTTCACCTTCCAGCCGCTGCCAGGCGGTCAACGTCCGTTCGGCGAACCACAGACCGGTTCCGTACTCCCCCGACAGGTCCAAGTACCGCAGGCACCGCAGGATCAGGGTGCGCACATCGGAGTCGTCCGAGGCCAGCACCTCCGCGTACTCCAGGTGCGGAATGATCTCGGCATAGCGGGGCCACGCGCTCGCGTCCGCCGGAGCGGCGGGATCGGCGGCGACGAGGGCACGCCGGGCCACTTCTGTGTACTCCCGGCGGGCTTCTTCGGGCATGTCGTCGCGGACCAGTTGGTGCACCGTCCGGTGCAGGGACAGGAACTCGTTCGAGCCGTCCGGCCCCTGGTGCTCCACCCGGATGAAGGAGTGCTTCCGCAGTTGCTCGACCGCCCGGTCCCACAGGACCGAGTCGCCGAACAGCCGGGCGACGTCCGGCGGCGGCCCGTCGACCGGGGTGCCGCGCAACAGCCGTACAGGTACGGCGTCGGGCGCGAAACACGTGCACAGCCGCAGCAGTTGCAGGGAATCCGGGGAGTCCGCCCGGAACCTGTCGAGCAGGACCGACCAAGCCGCGCGGAAGGCCGGCGGGAAGCCCACCACCGTCCCGGCCGCCGTCTGACGACCGGATCCACGCGTCAGGAGTTCGACGTACTCCGTCACCGGCATGCCGGACTCGTCGAGCCAGCCCGCGGTCTGGTCCAGGAGCAGCGGCATGTCCTCCAGCGCCTCCGCCAGCAGGTGGGCGTCCTGTTCCGTCAGCAGGGGCGCTCGGCGCCGGATGAACGCCACGGACTCGTACCGGTCGTAGGCGCGCACCGGGACCAACGTGCTGTCGTGGTCGCCCCATTCGGGGGCGCACGAAGTGATCAGCACCTGGCCGGGGCCGGTGGGGATCAGGTCCCGGATCTGGTCGGGTTCGTCGGCTCCGTCGAGGATCAGAAGCCAGCGGGGGTAGGGGTCGCCCCGGCGCAGGGCATCGTCGACCGCGCGCAGGCGTCCGCCGTAGTCGGCCCCCGTCGTCAGGCCGAGTTCGGGGGCCAGTTCGGCGAGGCCCTGGCGAAAGGCGGCCCGGGTCGCGGCGTTGACCCACCAGACGACGTGGTATCCGGCGGCGAAGCGGTGGGCGTACTCGGCCGCGAGCTGGGTCTTCCCCACGCCCGGCATGCCGTAGAGGGTGACCGTACCCTCGCTCTGCAACGCTTCGTACGCCGTGTTGAGCAGCGGCAGCCGGCCGGTGAAACGGTCGTTGCGTTCGGGGACCCGGCCCCAGACCCGCAGGGTGTGGACCGGGAACGGGGGGTCGGGACGGGAGTCGCCCACTGAGTCCGGAACAGGGTCGGCGGGCAGGTCGAGGCGGTCCAGGAGCCGCCGTTCGGCCTCCTCCGCGCCTGCTTCGTGCAAGGCGACCGCGTCGAGGAGCGTGGCCGTCGCGGACGGAACGGACGACGTCACCGTGACCGCGGCGACACGCTCCGCGTTGGGGGCGACGACCTCGCGCAGGGCCGTGCTCCACTCGTCCAGGGTCCGGGTGCCAAGGCGCAGATACTGGTCGCTGAGGAGCAGCAGCACGGGACCCGGCGCCAGCAGGAGGTCGCGCAGCGCCTCCTGGAGCGGGGTGTCGGCCGGGGCGTCCCAGCGTTGCTGCACGACACGGTGTCCACGCCGTTCGAGTCGATGCCCGATCCAGGTCGCCCAGGCCCGGTCGAAACCGGCGAAGCTGATGGTGACGATCTGCCGCCCGGTGCGCGGTGTGCGCCGGGGGGACCTTCCGGGTGAGGAATCGAGCGCGCCCGCCCGGGAGCCGTCCACGAGAGGGTCCCAGACCCTCGGCAGGCGCCCGGGTCCCTCCGGCGTCCGTGGCGCGGACGTCCGGCCCGCGGCGGCCCGGTCCCGCATCACCTCGGCGAGCTTCGCCGCCGCCGTCGCCCCCTCGGCCCGTTTCCTGATCTCCGCCCGTAACTCCGCCTTACGGACGGGCACGCCCCACTGGTTGCTCACCGTGAGCCAGAGGGCTGCGCTGCCGGTGGCGCGCCCGGTGGAGACACGGAAGCGGGTCGGCCCGTAGGTACCGCCGAACCGGTGCAGTACGACGCTGGGTTCGTCCAGTGCCGTGCACACGAAGTACGGGGACCCGTCGAGCCCGACGGTGAAGGTGAACTCCTCGTCCGGGTAGGGCCAGGACGTGGCCGGGTCCGCGCCCTCGGGGAGCGGACCGCGCAGGTCGACGGTGACGAGGTAGTCGCTCTCGGTCTCCGCGACGCGCGGCCAGGCGACCACGGGTTCGATCAGCAGGGGATGCTCGTCGAGGTTCACCACGGGCCCCCTCCCCAGGCGTTGTGCCCCTTCCCCGCAACGAGCCGCAGCGTGGTGAGCGGATGCCCGTAGTACTGGAGCATGAAGGCGTACAGCAACCGCAGGACCCGTTTCTGGCCGACCGTGTCGACCTGTTCGTCATCGTTGCGCGTCGTCGGGATGACCGCCAGAGGGCCGTAGGCCGCGACGGCGCGGGCTCGGAAGTCCCGCAGGGTCCGGGGGACCGGGCTGTCGGGACGGCCCGCCACCTCGCTCATCAGCTGCTGGGCGAAGCGTCTGGCCTCCAGGTTGCCGATCAGCCCGCCGGCGACGATGCAGCCGCCCGCGCCCTTGCGCAGGAAGAGTTCGACGAAGCCGCGCAGCGCCTCCTCGCCCTGGCCGTGGTTGTGGACGAACCGTCCGGAGTGGCAGGCGTTGAGGCACACCAGGGAGCGGTCCGTGCGCAGGACGCGCATGTCCTGGTCGTCGAACTCGGCCCAGGTCCGGTTGCCGAGGGTCAGCCGCATGACGGCGTCACCGTAGGTGCCGTGGCAGCCCAGGTAGACCAGGCCCGTGTCGTCCTCGGGAAGGTCGAGCGCGCGCAGGAAGTGGTCCATCTCGTCGTGCACGTGGTGGGCGTACGGCTCGAAGACCTGGCTGTCGGCAGCCATGTCGGCGTGCAGGTAGGCGAGGACCCGGCCACGGCATTCGCCTCTCGCCTTCGGCAGGTCGTGGTCGCTGTCGTGCACGGTCGTCCAGCGGGCCATGACCAACAGTGCGCCGAGCAGGCCGCCTTCCAGGGAGTGTGCGGCGTCCGGAGGCACCCAGAACAGCTCCCAGGGGAGTTCGTAGCCGGTGTCGTCCCACACGATGAGGCGCAGAGTGTCGCCGTGCCGGTCCCGGATCCGGTTCAGCCAGTGCGCCAGTTCCGTCTGGTTCTTGGACCAGTGCCGGATCCCGCGCAGGAGTTCGGAGGGATACTCTCCGGCCACGTTGAGGTTGGCCAGGGCGATGGAGGGCGCGGGGAGCCGAGTGGGCCCGGCCGCGCAGTCGATCGTGAGGCTGCCGCACCAGCCGTTCAGCCGGTATCCGTCGCGGCCGTCGGCGCCGGTGGCCCGTACGACACGCAGTACGGCGGTGCCCTCCTCCAGCCGGTCGTAGGGCCGGCCCTCGGTCCCGCCGGTACCGGACGGCGGTTCGGGTGGGCGCCGCAGTTGGAGGACGGAGGCGGATTCGCGGCGGACGACGGCCTTCACTCCGGGCAGGGAGGTACGGCGCATCGCCGTACCGGCCCCGGTGAACCAGCGGGCGCCGCGCCGCGCCTCACCACTCACCGGTGTTTCCCTCCCCCGGTACGCTCCCCCGCCCGGCGCCACGGCCCTCCACGACCGTGCCACCCAGCGCGTCCCCGAGGGCGAACGGCAGGTCCCCGTACGGCTCGCGCCCCGCGTCGACGACGGCGACCCGCACCCGCATCCGGTCCATGGACCGGATGTCGGACGCGGCCAGCAGGGCGTCCTCGACGCCTGCGGCCCCGACCGGCCCCTCCAGCCGCCCGGTCTGACTGGCCCGCAACGGCACGTTGCCGCGTCCGTCGGTGACCACGACCAGCCATGCCTCCGCGAGTCCGCTGCCGTACTTCCTGAAGGCCCGCCGCAGCGCTCGCGCGGCCTGCTCGATGCCGTGCGCGAGCGGGCTGGCCCGGCCCGGTTTCCGCTCCAGGGCGGGCATGATCCGCGGGTCCAGGAGACTGCGGGCCGCGTACGACTCGGCCCGCAATTCGTCCACGGCGTCCGCGCCACCCATCTCGATCATCTGTACGGCGGCCCGTTCGGTGTAGGCCCATTCCAGGAACGGCGCGAGGGCGTCCTGCCAGTCCCAGTCGGGATGGCAGGTGTGGTCGAGGACCAGGATGAGCATGCGCTCGGGGACCCCGGCCCGGACGAAACTGTGCAGGTCGACCGGCGAGACCGTGAACCGCTCGGTACGGCGGACGTGTTGGTGCACCGCCGCCTCCCTGACGGTGCGTACGTAGGCGAGGTCGCGAAGGTCCCGGGCGCGCCGCGTCCCGATCGCCACCCCGCGCAGCGAGGCCGGCCCCGCCGTCCGCTGCCAGGGGCTGCGTAGAGGGACGGCATCACGGGGCGCGTCCGTCTTGTCCTCCGGGTACGGTGAGACGAGTACGGTGCCGGCGCCGCCCGGAGCGCTGCCGATCCCCTCCGCGGGTTCGCTCTCCAGCAGGGGCTGGACGGCCTCGGACCGGTGCGGCTCGCCCTGGGTGACCCGTCTGGGTTCGCCTGAGCCGTCGCTGCGGACCGTAGTGCGGCGGGCTCGCGCCGACGACGTGTGCGGCGCGTCGGTCGCCTCCGGGTCGGCGGACGGCTCCGTCCCGCTCCTGGCCAGGCCCATCAACCGGGCCGCCGCGTCGCAGTGGTCGGCCGTGGCCGTGTGCTCCCCGTCCAGCCCGGCCATGGTCCGGGCGAGTCTCGTCAGGGCGAGGACACGGTAGGTGCTCGCCTCCCCTCGGGTCAGCGCACAGGCCTGGGTGACGGCCGCGTCGGTGACGTGGACGGGCCGCGCGTATTCGCCCCGTCCGGCCCGGGCTACGGCGTCGAGCCAGGCGGGCGGCAGTGCTTCGAGCAGCCGACCGGGGTCGGGCAGCAGCAGACCGGCGGCGGGCAGCCGGACGACGAAGCGGTCGAGCAGATGCCCGCTGACCCGCCCCACGTCGGCGGACCGGCACGCCGCCAGCCAGCGGGCGCGCGGCCGGGCGGCATGCCGCAGTCCGGCACGCTCGACCACCGCCACATCGGCGCCCAGGAGTTGGACCCCCGCGCGCATCCCGGCGATGCTCAGCCGGGCGAGGTCCGGGACCACCACGAGGGCCGGCGGCCCGGGACGCCCGTCCGTCCGGATGAGCGGACCGGGCTCCAGCCGGAGGGAGATGCCGTCCGGTTCCGGACGGAGCGCGGGCCAGATCCACAGGTCTTCGTCGCGGCTGGTGGCACCGAGCATGACGGGGTGACTCGGACGAGACCCGTGGTCCGGGGCGGCGCCGGTATCTGCGCCGGTATCTGTGCCGGTTTCGGGTCCGGCTTCGGTCCCGGTGAGGATCGCGTCGAAGGCGCGTACCACGGGGTCGAGGAACTGCGGCTCCAGGTCGAAGACCAGCACACCGCACAGGGCAGGGTCGACGGCGGCGCAGACGAGAACCTGGCCCAGCCGTCGGACGAGTTCGTCGTTCGACGGGATGGGCGGCGTGGTGGGGGCGGCACCCTCGTGGGCGCGGCTCGGCGGCTCGGTTGACATGTCGGCGGCTCAGACGGCCTCGAAGAGGTCTTTGACACGGGCCTCGTCGTCCGGGCCCCAGTCGAAGGAGCCCCCCTGGGCGATCTCCGGCCGACGGTGCCGGAAGGCCATCGGCAGCACGCGTAAGAGATGACCGGGTGTCACCGGGTCCGCGTCCTCAAGGGCAGCCAGTGCGCGGGCCGCCAGGGTCGCGACGATCTCCCCGCGCTGCCCCACGGCCTCCAGCCGCTCCGCGACCCGGGCGCACAGCCGGACGACGGCATCGGGAACCCGGGTGCGCGCCACCCGGTCCCTGGCCCGCTCCAGCCGCTCGCGGGTGACGACGTCGTCCCGCCGGGCCCCGTCCAGCCACGCCGATTCGTCCTTGCCGAGTTCCTCCTCGAAGTCCAGCACGGTCCGGACCGTACGGTGGCGGGCGTCCGCGTCCAACGGGACCGCCGAGACCATGAGCCCGAAGCGGTCGAGCAACTGGGGCCGCAGGCCGCCCTCTTCGGGATTCATGGTGCCGACGAGACAGAAGGAGAGGTGCTTGGCCGAGGCGAGTCCCTCGCGCTGCACGGACAGCACCCCGGTCGAGACGACGTCGAGGATGATGTTGACGAGGTGGTCGTCGAGCAGGTTCACCTCGTCGACGTAGAGAAGCCCTTTCGCGGCGGCCTCCTCCAACAGCCCCGGCTGCGGCTGGGCCTCGCCCCGCATGAGCGCGTCGAGTTCCCAGCCGCCGACGATCCGGTCGTCGGTGGCGTTGATGGGAAGCGTCACGGGCAGCTCGTCATGGACCATGAGCGCGAAGGCCCGCACGAGAGTGGACTTGGCGGTGCCCCGGGCACCGGCCATCAGCACACCGCCGATGCGGGGCACCACATGATTGAGTTCCAACGCCAGCTTGAGATCGTCCTGCCCGACGACACGGCTGTACGGCAGGATGTGCACGTCCCCCGGCACTCGGCTCATGAGCCGTCCCCCTCCCCGTTGTGCCCACTCCCGCCACCGCCGCCGGTCCGCCAGCGGAAGGTGACCTGCAACTGCGCCTCGGTACCGCTCCGCACGAGGGCGGCGACGCCGGCGTCGACCTTGATGGACAGCTGCATCTCGATCTCGTCGGGCCGCAGCCGGTCGTCGAGTTCACCGAACCGCTGTACGGCCTGGGCGGCACACCGACGGGCGAGGTCCAGCCCGTCGGTGTAGGCGTCCCGGGCCACCTCCACGACGCGCTGGGCGGCTCCGCCGCGGGTCTCCTCGTCGCCGTAGACATCCTGCAGCCCGTCGGACCACTTCACGTCGGCCCCGGACTCGACCTCGATGGGTATGGGCCCGTCCGCACCTGCCGGAACAGGCCCCACTAAAATCACCACACGTTCCCCCTGGTTCAACTTCATTGTTGCGTGCGGCAGTTGAGAGGATTGGGACATTCCCCGGCTTGCGGGGGGTTATGCGTTGGAGTGCAAGGCCCTGCCTGTCAACCCAAAAGCGGTTCGAAGTCCCAGAAAGGACGCTTTCTGGACCGGGCCGAGACGGTATGCACGTGATGGGGCCCAAGTGTCGCGGCGAGATCGGACAATGCCTCCTGCTCGATGCTGTCCGCTCGCCGGCGTTCTCTCAGCCTGCGGAGATCGTCGGCGAGGGCGATCCGGGCGGAGAGAGTCAGCGGGTGGGTAGGGCCGAGAACGTCACGAGCCCGGGTGGCGGTGTCCTCGTCCAGCGTCGCTGCCGACTCAAGGTCTCCGACCAGAATGCGTACGGCCGAGGTGTTGATGGCGCAGCCCAGGGTCCAGGGGTGGCTCTCGCCTACGGCTGCGGTCATGGTGGCCAGGGATTCCTCGGCAAGAGTGTGGGCTTGCTCCAACTCCCCGACGTTGGACAGGACGAGTGCATGGTTGGAGCGGACACCGGCGATGAAAGGATGTCCCGCTGCGAGCATGGCCTGGTAACGCGAGACGACGGTTTCACTGATGTCCCGCGCATGATCGACATTGCCGTGCTCACGGAGGAAGCAGCTCATTCCCGCAGCAAAGATCAGAGTGCATTTACTTGCATCCCCCAGTACACGCTCGCTTCGTTCCAGCACATCGGCGAGTATGGGGCCTGCCTTTTCTCGTCGACCCTCGCGGTACCAACACATGGCAAGGTTGTGTTCAGCCATCAAGGTAAGCCAGTCATCAGGACCCAGGGCCCTTCGGGTCTCCTCGACATTGTCCCTTTGCACCGATTCGGCCTCGGTGTAGCGACCAAGCTGACGCAGATCAATGGCGGAGGAAAGAGAGGATAGCAACGTCTCCGAATTCCTCTCCCTCAAAACTTCACGCCGCACCTCCAACGTACGCCGATCGATTTCGAGAGCCTCTCCATAGCGTCCGAGCAGACGCAAGGAGACGGCCAGGTTATTGCTCGCCCGAAGTGTTTGCGGATTCGATCCCTGAAGGAGGTGTTCGCAGGTCGAAAAAACCCACTCGTCAAGCTCCAAAGCCTCATCATAACGAGCCAGATGGCGCAGGTCCGCCGCAAGACTACCGACCGCACGCACATACGTCAGATCCCGCTCACCGCGCCGCTCCCGCAGGTATTCAACAGCCTTGCGATCGATGGCTTCGCACAGGCTGTAACGGCCGACTTCCCGCAACAGGTTGACGTAATGATGGGTCAGTTCCCAGATCTGAGTCTGATGCTCACCGAGCAGCGCCTTCCATGTCTCCATGGCACGTTCGGCAAGCTTGATTCCTGTCGCATACTCACCCGATCGATAGGAGTAGCGCAGGCAGTTGAGGAGTAGACGCTGTGCGGCAGGATCCTGGCTCTCCAAGACTCCCGCGTTATCAAGATGCGGAAGGATCTCCGCGTACTTGTCCCACAAACGCGGGTCGTCGGAACGCCCCGGATCGGCGGCCACCAGCGCCTGGCGTACGCAGTCGGCGAATTCCCCGCGATCCTCGTCCGACATGCTCTGGCGCACGATCTGATGCACCATTCGGTGCAGGTAGACCGACTCGGCGGAAGAACCCTGCTCATCGGCGGCGGACTGATGGGACTCCAGCCGGATCACGGAGTACACCCGCAACTGATTGATCGCCCGGCTCCACAGCACCGGATCCCCCAGCAGTCTCGCGACGCGCGGGGGAAGTCCCTCCACCGACACCCCTCGGAGCAATCCCACCGGGACGGCCCCCGGAGCGAAGAACGTACACAACCGCAGCAGATCGACGGACTCGGGGAGGATATCCCGCAATCTCCTCAGAAGAACCGACCATGCCTTCTGAAAGGAAATAGGGAAGTCGGCGGATGGCTTGACGAGGTTCTCGTCGATACCACTCTCCAGAAGTCGAATGTACTCCGGCACCGACATGTCCGAGTCATTCAGCCAGCCCGCCGTCTGGTCGAGCAGCAGCGGCAGATCCTCCAAAGCCTCTGCGAGCCGATCCGCCTCTGCCGTGCCAAGTCGCAGAGCCCGCCGCCGGATGAAGGCAACGGATTCTTCCCGCATATAGATCGGGACTTCCAACAACTGGCTGTTGTGTTCACTCCACAGTGCATTACGCGCGGTGATGAGCAGATGCCCGGGGCCGTTCGGCAGGAGGTCTGCGATCTGCTCGGGCTCGTCCGCACCGTCCAGGATCAGCAACCACCGCGTGTAAGGTTCTCCACGCCGCAAGGCGTTCCGTACCGCACGCAATCGCTCACCGTATTCAGCTCCGGTCGGCAGACCTAGTTTCGGGGCAAGTTCCGCGAGAAAGCGCCGGTATTTCGCTCGCGATTCGGCATCGATCCACCACACCACGTCGTATTCGGAACCGAACCGGTGCACATACTCGGCGGCCAGTTGGGTCTTCCCCACCCCCGGCATGCCGTGGAAGGCCACCACTCCCGCGCCTGGTTCCGCATTCGTGAAAAGCTGATACGCCTCATGGAGCAATGGCTCGCGTCCCGTGAAACGCGGATTGCGCCGTGGGACCCCGCCCCAGATCTCCGGCAGGGTATTGGGAAAGCGCGACCCGCGGCGGGTGCCGTCGTCCGGGACCACAATCGGCTTGTCGAGCAGGTCCAGCCGGTCCAGAAGACGCCGCTCCGCCTCTTCGGCGCCCTTGTACGTGAGATCCTCCGCGGCCAGGACCGCAGTGGCCGTGGGCACTGACGCGGTGGTCACGGAGACCGCCGCGAACCGCTCCGGATCAGGCGCCACGACCTCCCGCAGGGCCGCGTTCCACTCCTCGTGCGTGCGCGGCCCCAACTGGAAGTACCACTCGCTGACGATGATGAGGATGCGCCCTGGCGCAAGCTTCAGATCACGCAGCAGATCCGCCAGCGGAACCTCGGGCGGGGCATCCCAGCGTTGGTACACGACGCGGCACCCGCGGCGCTCCAGTCTGTCCCCGATCCAGGCGGCCCATGGTCGGTTGAACCCCGCGAAACTTATGGTGATGGGCTCGTTCGCCACCAGCCTGTCGGCTGATTCCCCCGGCACGCGCATCTCCCCCGATTCCCTTCGGGATGCGAGTCTAGGGCGGCGCGCGGCGTCGTGGCAGTCTCTTTCAGGACTTGCCACAAGGCTTGCTCTATTTTCGGAACCCCGTGCCACGCTCGCGTCCGTCACGCGGGCGATCATCGCGCTGGCGTGCGATTTTCCTTCTATTCTCCTCTACGACACGTCCGACGTTCACTCGCTCAGTCGATGGCATACGCATGGCGCTCTCTCCACAGCTCCCGGGCCGCGCGAACAGATGCCTCGGCGCACCTTCGCTCGTAAGGGGGCGGTGGCGTCTCGTCCATCCGGTCGCACGTTGCGGTCAGTTGATCGACCAGTAGGCGTCCCACAGAAGTCAAGTCGGTCGACTGCATGATCGTGGGAAGGCTTGCCCGGACCTGCTCTCGGTAGCGCGCGTGTTGGTACCAGGCGCTTTCCCTCTGTTCAGGCGCTTGGGAGACAAGGGCCCAACGCTGGAAGAAATCTGCCAGGGCAGTATGGCTGTACACACCTTGCAATACTCCGTCGAACGGCCTGGGGTCCGGGCGCCAGGGAGCGAAGTAGCGCTCTTCCGGACCTGCACGGTGAAGTGCCGTCATCTCGCTCAGCGCCGCGAGCTTGGCGTGTTGCACCTCGTGCACAAGGGTGGCCGCCAAGGTGACCGGAGTGACCGGAGCACTGCTCAACACGGCCCCGAACGCCTCTCTCAGTGTCCCGCTACTGGTTCCGTCCGGATTTTCCCGGGGTGTTCTCAATGGCACCAAGCACCTCACCAATGACACGACCTCCGCCACCCGGTGCCCGCCTCCAAACCACAGCAGGGACGCCGCCCCCGACCACGAACGCCGCCATCGTTCCTGGTCCCTCTCGTTGAGTTCCACCACCTCGCTCACCTCTTGGCAACGCCGCCCGTCGCTCATCACCCGACAAGGATCCAGATCATCGAGCGGCACAGCAGCCGCCCCAGGCACCAACCCCGGTAACGCATACGCCGAACGCCAGGCGCCCGCATCCGACATCCCGCCAACACCGTCCCCCCAACGCACCACGACATCCACCGCGGCGGCCTGCCGCAGTGTCACCCGCCGTTCCCCGAACACCGCTTCAACAGAAGCCGCACCTGGCGCTGCCGTACGCAACGCCCCGAGCGAAGGCAGCGTAAGCACCCCGTCCCGCGCGGTCAGCCGAGTAGAGAAGGACATCCCCGCCCGAGCCGTCGCCACGGCAGCGAGGGCGCTGAAGTAGGCGAAGTGGCGAGCGAGGGCACGCGCCCGGTTCCCAGCCTCCGTCCATGACCCCTCCGACCACGCCCGCGTAGCCGAGGTCAGCACGCCCAAACTGCCGTGCACCCAGGGCCCGACCAGCGGATAGAGCAGCCGGTCCCGCGCGGGAGACCGCCGAAGCCCCCCGACCACCGACGCAGCCGCCACCTCGTCCGCCGCCTCCAACAACGCCCAGTCCGCACGCAGACGCGCCCGCAACGCCGACGGACAGATCCGCTCGTCCGCCGCCTCCACCGCGTCGAGCAGCGCGCGCAGCAGGAGCAGCCGCCGAGTGTGCTGGTCTCGTACGAGAAGTGCCAGAGTGTCAGGGCTGCCCTCTGTGCGGCCGAGTTCACGCAGCGCGTGCTCCGGGAACGCCGAGGGCATCACTGGACGTCTCCTTCGGACCCGTCGGACATCACGGCGTCGGCCACAGCCACCGGGCCCGGCACCACGACAGGGGGCGGCGTCGGGGCTGCCGCCTCGACAAGCCGCCGGGACACGTGCCGGATGAGACGTTGCAGGTCAGCGCAGTAGACCGAGGGATTGGTGAACCCGTGTCCGGCACGATAACGGTGGGCATAGTGGCCGCCGCCGCAGACGGACACCAGCGGACAGACCCGGCAGCCCGCCGCCAGCCCCCCGACTCCCGTCTGCCTGACGGCGATGCCAGGGTGTCGGAGCGCCTCGTCGAAACTGTGGTGGAAGACGTCGAGGCCGGTGTACGCGGCAGCCGCGTACGCGGACTTCAGGGAGTCGACCTGCTCGATCGAGCCGTCGGTCTCCACCACGACGGCGTCGAAGGGCGCGAGACCCAGTGACTCCGTCCGGGCGGGCAGTCCCAGCAACAAGGCGATGCACTCCTGGAAGATCCGCACCCGGGTCTCCCGTCGACGCCCCTGCCACCAGCGGTCGAAGACGGCACACAGCCAATCGCCGTAGGGCGTGCCGGACGGGGGAGCATCGGGGCCGGCCGTCCGATCGCCGAGGTGCGGGGGTGGGGCCGACCAGTTGCCGTGAGGCAGGAGCAGGTCGATGGTCGGAGGGCGCAGTGCCAGTAGGGATTCGTAAGTCTCGACGGGGTCCGTCGCCGGATCAACCACCGACAGGATGCCCGCATACGTCTCCGGGCCGGCATCGGCGAGCAGACGCGCACCGCGCACCGCGGCGGGCCACGACGGGCGGCCCGTACGGTCGATCCTGCGCGTGTTGTGGTCGGCACGGCCTCCGTCGAGGCTGATGCCGACGCTGATGCCGTGCCGGGCCAGCACGGCGAGGCGGTGTCCGGTCAGGAGCGTCGCGTTCGACTGGACGACGGCTTCCACCGTGCACCCGGCCGGGACCTGATCCCGTACCCGCCCGGTGAAACGGGCGAGCACGTCCACGCCCGCGAGGAGCGGCTCACCGCCGTGCAGAACGAGGGACAGTGCGGTCAGCCGGTGTGCCGCGGCGTGTTCGGCGATGCGGGAAGCAGCCCGGTCGAGGACTTCGGGCGGTGTGGCGGCGGGGCGGTCCCGCCAGGTCTGGTCGGGGCCCTCGTAGAGATAGCAGTAAGTACAGGCAAGATTGCACCGGCCGTGCACCTTCACGATGAACTGCCGGAAGGGGACGGGTGGCACGATGTCCGGGGCGGTGGTCATCTGAAGGGACACTCCGGCACCTTCCTGTTGTCGAACTTCCTGCACAAGAACCCCGTAAGAGAACGCTGCGGGCACCGCCTTCTACCGCGGCGGTCCCGGTAATACCGGGAAGGGGGAGACGGGCACGACGGTCGCCCCGCTTTCACCCGCCCGAAAAGGCTTTCAGAAAGCGTTGTTGAAGCCCCACAACATCTCGCCGGGCTCGGCGGTTCTCTCAGTCAGCTCCGCCAGCAGTTCCGTCAGTACGGGATGCTGGATCGTCCTCAGATCCGCCAGGTCCAGCGCGAGAAAGTCCGGAAGCGGCTCCCCCTCGTCCGGTGCGTCCGCGTCCGGTGCGCCGTCCCGTACGCCCATCCCTGCCCGCCCCCTCTGTTCCGGCCCCCGCGGCCCGACGGGTGGATACGTATGCCGTCGACCGCCGTCACATCGGCAGAGCCGCAGCCCGACGGGCCGTTGTTCCGCGCCGGGCACACCACCGTGCCGTACGTAGGGCATACCCCGCCCATAGTGCGCCTGCGCGCATGACTGCGCACCAGTCCGTCTCCGCGTCGTTCCATTGGCTTCGGACCAGCAGGTATCGGTCACATCCGGTTCGGTACCTGCGCCTATCCTTGGTGTCCACGCCTTCACCACACCGACGGAGCAGCATCCATGTACTTCACCGACCGTGGCATCGAGGAACTGGAGAAGCGGCGCGGCGAAGAAGAGGTCACCTTCGAGTGGCTCGCCGAGCAGTTGCGCACGTTCGTCGACCTGAACCCGGACTTCGAGGTTCCGGTCGAGCGCCTGGCAACGTGGCTGGCGCGGCTGGACGACGAAGACGACGAGTAGGCGTCGAAGCAAGGGCAGTGGGTCGGGCCGGGCCGGGTAGCTCTTGGGGGCCGGCTGATCTCGCCGCATGACATGGCCCTACGACATGTACGGCCGAGCCGCACCGCAAGTCCCCCCTCCTCCAGCCACCTCCGAATCGTCCGCGCACACCGCCACCGCGTGCGCGCACGCTGCTGTTGTCACCCGAACCGCACCACCGTCGTGCCCCGCCCCCGACGGCTCGGCGCCGTGCGGCCACGGCCTGCCCAAGATCCGAGATCGGCGCGCTCCGACGAATCCGCCCGGGCCGACAGCATCCACCACGGCAGCCGCCCGACGGCCACGGCGGCACGCTCCGCGCATCGACCAAGGCATGCCGGGAGCCGTCTGCCCAAGCCGGGGGGCAGCAAATCCGTATGCCTTCCGGCGTCACGACGAGACAGTTCATGGAGCTGGACGCGGCCGTCTCCCGACGACCACTTTCCCTCCCCTCCTCTCCCCTTCCTCTTCTCCCTGAGCCGTCACCCGAACGAGTGCCTTGACTTCCCGCGAGCGCGATATATCGTGTTTATTGGAAGACGCGATATGGCGCGTCGAGTCGGCACAGCCGTATGCCGCCGCAGGCAGCCGCGCGACCGCCGTCCCCGTACGACCGAGGAGGTCAGCACCATGTCCGAGTGGTCCGTCGCAGAGCCCAGGAAGCTCACCTTCGACGACCCGATGACGACCCTGCACGTACGCATCGTCAACGGAACGGTGAACGTGGTGGGCACGGACGAGGGTTCTGCGCGTCTCGAGGTCACCGAGATAGAGGGTCCGCCCCTGGTCGTGACGCACAAGGACGGCACGCTGACGGTGGCGTACGACGACCTGCCGTGGAAGGGCTTCCTGAAGTGGCTGGACCGCAAGGGCTGGCACCGCAGCGCGGTGGTCTCCCTGGCGGTGCCCGCGCACACCCGGGTCGAGGTGGGCGTGGTCGGCGCGGGCGCCATGGTCTCCGGCATCGAGGGTGTCACGGAGGTCAAGGGCGTCACCGGTGATACGACACTGGTGGGCCTCTCGGGCCCGGTGCGGGCGGCGACGGTGTCGGGCAGCGTGGAGGCCCAGGGCGTCACGGGCGAACTGCGCCTGAACTCCGTCTCCGGCGACCTGACCGTCATCGAGGGTTCCTGCCCCTTCGTGAAGGCCGACTCGGTGAGCGGCTCGATCATCCTGGACCTCGACCCCACGAGCGGCCCCACCGACGCCAGGCTGACGAACGTCTCGGGCGAGATCGCCATCCGGCTCCCCCAGCCCGCGGACGCGGAAGTGGACGCCAACACGGCGAGCGGCACGGTCTCCAACGCCTTCGACGACCTCCGCGTCAGCGGCCAGTGGGGCGCCAAGAAGATCACCGGCCGGCTGGGCGGCGGCAGCGGTCGCCTCCGGGCGACCACGGTCTCGGGCTCCATCGCCTTGCTGCGCCGCCCTCCGGCAGAGGACGAGCCATGGGAGGACCGACCGCGAACGGCCGAAGCGGATCCGGAGGGTACGGTTCCCCCGGAGGTACCGCTCAAGGACGAGACTCCGACGGCCGCGACGACACCGGCCGACCCCACGGCGGACGCCGGGCCACTCGACGAGCGGGCGGCCGCCGCCGCCCCCGCCGCCGACGACGGCCCCACCCCCGACGGCCCGAACGACAAGAAGGTGCTCTGACATGGCCCCCGTCTTCGCCCATGGGCGACTGCGCCTGTACCTGCTGAAGCTGCTGGACGAGGCGCCCCGTCACGGCTACGAGGTGATACGGCTCCTGGAGGAGCGGTTCCAGGGCCTGTACGCCCCCTCGGCCGGCACCGTCTACCCGCGGCTGGCCAAGCTGGAGGCCGAGGGGCTGGTCACCCACACCACCGAGGGCGGCCGCAAGGTCTACGCGATCACGGACGCCGGCCGCGCCGAACTCGCCGACCGCAGCGGTGAACTGGCCGACCTGGAGCTGGAGATCCGCGAGTCCGTCGCGGAACTGGCCGCCGAGATCCGCGCGGACGTACGCGGCGCGGCGGGCGATCTGCGCCGCGAGATGCGGGCGGCGGTCTCCGAGGCCAGGCGCGGCACGAAGGCCGGTTCCGACAGCGATTCCGACAGCGAGTCCTGGCGCGCCACGAAGGAGGAGATGCGGCGCGTCAAGCAGGAGTGGAAGGAGCAGGCCCGGCGCGCGAAGGACGAGAGCCGACGGGCCCGCGAGGAGGCCCAGCGAGCCCGCCAGCAGGCACGCGACGCACAGGCACGGGCCCGCGCACAGGCCCAGGAGGAGATGCAGCGCATAGCGCACCGGGTCCAGGAGCAGGTCCAGGTGCACTTCGCCCAGGGCGACTGGCCCACGGGCGTACGCGAGGGCCTGACCGAACTGGCCAAGGAGTTCGGCGACTTCGGCAAGAGCTTCGGCATGGAATTCGGCAAGGACCTGGGCTTCGGCCGCACGCCCCAACAGCCGACGGACCCGCCCGCCGACTCAACGGGCTCCAAGGACCCGACGGGCCCGACAGCGCAGGAGTCCGGCACGAAGACACCGGGGACCAAGGCCCCCGGGACAAAAGAACAGCCGGAGTACTCGAAGACCCCCGAGGACTTCCCCGGCGTGTACGAACCCTCCTGGGCACACGAGGCCCTCACCGGAGACCCGGTCCGCGACCTGGACCGCCTCCTGGACCGCTTCCGCGACGACATCCGCGACACGGCCCGGGACCACGGCATAACAGAGTCCCAACTCCACGACGCCCGCCACCACTTGTCGACGGCGGCGGCACATATTGGGGCGACGCTGCGAGCACGGCGGGGGTAAGCACCACCCAGCCCGGCCGGCGTTTGAGGCCGAGGCCGTTCAGGCCGACAGCGGGGGCGAGGGGCGCAGTCCCATGAGGACGGGACGGGTAGGGACGGCGGGGGCGAAAAGCCGGCCCAAGAAAAAGTAAAAAAAAAACC
>LJCV01000060.1 GCA_001298575.1 Actinobacteria bacterium OK074 | reverse complement strand
TGGGGGGGCGGGGGGGGGGGGGGGCGGGGTGTGAGCGTGAGGCCGGGTTCCGCGCCATGTAGTCCGCGGGCGTATACGAGGCGGGCCGGATCCGGCGCCGCGGCTCCGCGGGCGGCGTGGCGCGCACCCTCCCGCCGTATCGGTGAACGTCCCGGCGGCGGTCGGCCGTCTGTCTGTCGCAAAAGCAACGCCACCGACCGTTCACGGAAACGCGGTTGAAACGATTTCAACAAAAAGTTGAACCGCTGACTTGGCCCGCCCCCGGAGGCTCCCCGTGCCCGATCCCGCATCCGCACCCATACCCGCACCCATACCCGATCCCGCATCCGCGTCCGAACTCACCCGCCACCCGGTCGACGAGGTTCTGCCGCCCGCCAGGCTGGGCCTGCTCGGCCTTCAGCACGTGTTGGTGATGTACACCGGCTGCGTGACCGTCCCGCTGGTCTTCGGCGCGGCGGCCAAGCTGGACACCGCCACCGTCGGCCTGCTGATCAACGCGGACCTGCTGGTGGCCGGCCTGGTGACGCTGCTCCAGGCGCTCGGCGTGGGCAAGTTGCTCGGCGTACGGCTGCCGGTGGTGGCCGGTGCGACCTTCACCGCCGTCACCCCGATGATCCTGATCGCGGGCGAGTACGGCATGCAGGCGGTGTACGGCTCGATGATCGCCGCAGGTGTCTTCGGCCTGCTGGTGGCGGTGCCGTTCGCACGGGCGGTGCGGTTCTTCCCGCCGTTGGTGAGCGGGTCGGTGATCACGGTCATCGGCCTGTCCCTGATCGGGGTCGCGGCCGGCCTGATCGCAGGCCAGGACGCCACGGCGAAGGACTACGCGGCGCCCAGCCACCTCGCCCTGGCCGGTGGCATAGTGCTGCTGATCGTCCTGGTCAACCGCTTCACCAGTGGCTTCGTCGCCCAACTCGGCGTCCTGCTGGGCCTGGTGGTGGGCACGCTGATCGCCGTACCGATGGGTCTGACGGACTTCTCGTCGGCGAAGGGGGCGGACTGGTTCGGCCTGGCGTCGCCGTTCCACTTCGGGGCCCCGCACTTCCCGGTGGCCGCCGTCATCTCGATGTGCGTGGTCATGCTGGTGACGTTCACGGAGTCGACGGCAGACATGCTCGCCGTCGGCGAGATGACCGGACGCCCGCTCTCCCAGCGGGACTTGGCGCGCGGCCTGGCCGTCGACGGCGTCTCCGGCATCTTCGGCGGCATCATGAACGGCTTCCTGGACACGGTCTTCGCGCAGAACGTCGGCCTGGTCGGCATGACGAAGGTACGCAGCCGTTACGTCGCCGCCGTCGCCGGAGGGATCCTCGTCGTCCTCGCGCTGATCCCCAAGCTGGGCGAGATCGTCGCCTCGCTGCCGGGCCCGGTGATCGGCGCGGCCGGACTGGTCATGTTCGCGACGGTCACGGCGGTGGGCATCAACACGCTGCGGAAGGTGGAGTTCGAGGGGACCAGCAACCTGCTCATCGTCGCGGTGTCGATCGGCGTGGGCATGCTCCCGGTGGCGGCCCCGACGATCTACCACGCCTTCCCGACCTGGGTGCAGATCATCGGCGGCAGCGCGATCACGAGCGCGACGGTGGCCGCGTTCCTGCTGAACCTGCTGTTCAACCACACGCCGGGGTGGGGGAGGACGGGGGCGGACGGAGGCGCCGTGGAGAAGGCGGAAGGCGGCGGGATGGACGCGGCGGCGGTGGCGGGTAAGCCTTGATCAGTTGATGGGAAGTCCGGGGCCGTCGCCGTCCCGTTCCTGATGGGAGTAGCGCTGCTCCTGCCAGGGGTCGCCGATGTTGTGATAGCCGCGTTGCTCCCAGAAGCCGCGGCGGTCCTCGGTGAGGTACTCGACGGCACGCAGCCACTTGGGGCTCTTGTACCCGTAGAGGTGGGGGACGACCAGCCGGAGCGGGAAGCCGTGCTCGGCGGTGAGGGGCTCGCCGTCGTGGTGGGTGGCCAGCAGGGTCCCCGGCGCGGTGAAGTCGGCGAGGCGGAGGTTGGCGGAGTAGCCGTACTCCGCCCAGGCCATGACGTGCGTGACCTCCGGCGCGGGCGGCACCAGTTCGAGGAGGGCAGCGGCCGGGATGCCGTACCACTCGTGGCCGGTGGAGGTGGGCCCGGAGGCGCAGTGCAGATCGGCGACGACGGTGTGACGGGGCAGCCCGGCCAACTCGTCGAAGGTCCAGCTGTGTTCGGCGCGGTCGGCGGTGGCGCCATGGACCCGCAGGTTCCACCGCTCGGGCCGGAACCGGGGGACGGTGCCGTAGTGCGATACGGGCCAGCCGTGCACGTGGCGCTGGCCGGGAGGGATGCGGGGGGTGGGGGTATGGGGGGTAGGGGTAAGGGACGGTGTGCCGGACCCGAAGTCGGCCCCGGCCCCGGCCCCGGAGTCGGACCCGGACTCAGTGTGGTGCTCGCGGGCCAATCCCTGCCCCTCCCCTCTCGCCTCCTGCCGTGTTCATGTCTTGAGCAGCGTAAACGCTCGGGTGGGGTGACGCAGGGGAGGGTCCGGGGACTCGGCGGGCGGAGCGGATGGGCGGAGGTGGCGGGCGGAGGCGGCGGGCGGATGCAGGCGGGGACGGGGCTGCCGCAGCGAAAAATGTTTGACGCCTCAGCCCTCGGCCTTGGACGATCTCGCCCCGTGAAGACACCCCCCGACCAAGGCAAGCGGCCCACCCCCGCCAGGACCAAGCACGCCAGCCCCCGCCCCCGCCCCCACTCCCGTCCCCTCGCCCTGGTGACGGGCGTGGGCCGAACGGTCGGAATCGGCGCGGGCATCGCGAGCCGACTGGCGGCGTCGGGCTGGGACATCGCCTTCACCTACTGGACCCCCTACGACGACCGGATGACCTGGGGCAGCGAGCCCGGCGCGACCGAGGCGATCGGCCGGACCCTGGCCGAACAGGGAGCGTCCGCGACGGCGATCGAGGCGGACCTGGCCGACCCGGAGACCCCGGGGCGGATCTTCGACGAGGCGGAGCGACGGCTGGGCGGCGTCACCGCGCTGGTGATGTGCCACTGCGAGTCGGTCGACTCCGGTCTGCTCGACACCACCGTCGAGAGCTTCGACCGCCACTTCGCGGTCAACGCACGCGCCACCTGGCTCCTCATCCGCGAGTTCGGACACCGCTTCGCCGCGGCCCACGGCACCGGCCGGATCATCAGCCTCACCAGCGACCACACGGCCGGCAACCTCCCCTACGGCGCGAGCAAGGGCGCCCTGGACCGCATCACCCTGGCGGCCACCCACGAACTGGCCCACTTGGGCGTGACCGCGAACGTGATCAACCCCGGCCCGATCGACACGGGTTGGATGACGGAGGAGACCCGGGAACAGTGCACCCGCACCACCCCATTGGCCGGCCTGGGCACACCACGCGACACGGCCCACCTGGTGGACTTCCTGTGCTCCCCCGAGGGCGGCTGGATCAATGGCCAACTGCTGCTGAGCAATGGGGGGTTTGCGTCGTAGGGCGTGGGGTGGGAGGTCGACGTCCTGATGAGGACCTACGGCGAACGTACGAACGCGGTGGTCTGCAACGCGGGGCGAGGGCGATCGGCACGGCTGTGCAAGCGATACCGCGGTGACGGTGGACGGCTTCGCCTACCGGTCACTGCGTGGCCGCCCATGCAGTCAACGCGGCGAAGTCGTCGACGGTAAGGCCGTATCGGGGGTCGACCCGGTGCAGCAGGGCGGAACCGTCGTGATGCTTCATCACCCAGGCGCGATCCGCTTCGGTGATTTCGTCGTCGATCCAGGCAAAGGCCCGGCCTTTTGCCCATGCGACGATCTCCGGCGTCTTCCAGAACACATCGCCCTGGGACGCAGGCCGAGGCGAGGACCAGGAAATGAAAGGCAATTCGGGCAGCCCCAGGACGGGTGCGACGAAACCGTTGGCTTCTTCCTCCCAGGTCGTCGCCCAGACCAGGTCGAAGGGAAGCGCGGCCAATTCCGGTCCGTGACGCGGGTTGAGCCACACACGCAGCGGTTTCACCGGCTTGTCCGGCAGCCCCCACTCATTCAAACGGCGCCGCTCGGCGGCCTCCCAACGAGGCGTAAGCAACCGATGTGTCTCGTAGCCTTCGGGCCGACGGTGCGGTTTCGCGGCATACGGATTCAGAGGTCCATCCACATCGACCAACAGAACTGAGCGCACCACCTTCACCTCCCCCTCGCCCCCTGCCCCGCACAGTAGCGGCCAACGACGAGACCGCACAGCGAAATTCCGGAAACCGCGATCTCCAAGGCCCTGGCCTCACCGGCAGCGGGACGCCCCTGATACGACAGCAGAAATCAAGGCGCTGCACAGCAAACGATCCGAAGCGCAGAAGACCATGACAAGACACTCCGCCGGCTTCGCTCGCTACCCGCCTCACCGGCCTCACCCGCACGCCGGGATACGACGGCCCTCGCCATCGGATTGGTCTCGGGAGGTGCGGAATTCATCGCCAGCGCGGCAGGCACACAGATGATGACGAAGCACAGGTCGCAATGGTTGTCCGCAACGGCGGACGCCCCCGAAGAATGCCGAACCAATGGGGCGCAGGATCCTTACAGTCCGCACTCGCCGCCTGCTGGACGCTACTTCGACGTGAGGCCGGGTTTGAGTTTCAGTACATCGGCGCCGTGGGCGTAATGGCCGGGCCCCGAAGTGCTGCGCTCCGAACTCCGAACTCAAGGGACACCAGGAGATCGATCACCATCGTGATGACGTGTACCAGACCGTCAGGTGCCCCCACTGCGGCTGGAACGACGGCTGCGAAGCCTGGTAGAGCGGTCGAGATGCCTGGCGGAGCACCCCGCCCCTCTCCCCGAATCAGCTGACCACCGATGACCACCGATGCGTTCCCTGCCACGGTATTACTTCCGATTGACGGAAACGAGCCGACGACAGAGTATGCAGAACCGGAAAATCCCCCTCACATGCCTTCACCACCAGGCGCAACAGAAGACTCGTTGGCGGTGTCGGCTGTTGCCTCCAAGTACTCCAACCCGGCCTGGGACAGGCTGAAAGGTCACTAGTGGTCATTACGTGATCACTGTCATGAGCCTGTGTCCACCCGCACCCACCTGCACACACAAAAAGACCCCGCACCAACAAACGCGCTGGTGGCGGGGTCTTTGGACACCTCATCAAGGTGCCCCCGGCAGGATTCGAACCTGCGCACACGGCTCCGGAGCCCAGGTGAGACCGTGCGCGCATTGCAGCCCTGACCTGGGCACGGGGTGGTTGTCGATCTTGCCCACACCAAGGTCATTACGTCCCTATTACGTGGGCACGCTGTCGGCGGACCGGGCCGGGCGGTAGCGTCGAACGCATGATCTCGGGTGACGGCGGGTCCCAGGGCGACATGGCGGAGTTCTCGGAGGAGACGGCGGGGGAGATCCTCCGCGAGTCGTGCGGCGAGGCCGGGCTGGACCCGTCGGGTGCGGAACTAGTGAGGCTGGGTTCCAACGCGGTGTACCGGCTGGCATCGTCCCCGGTGATCGTCCGCATCGCACGGAACCCGACCGTGGCGGATGAGATGGACCGGGCCGTACGGGTCGCGCGGTGGCTGAAGACGGAGGACTTCCCGGCGACGCGAGTCGTGCCGGAGGTGGAGCAACCCCTCACGGTGGCCGGTCGGGTGGTGACCTTCTGGGAGAGCGCGCAGGAGCAGGAGGAGTACGCGACGCTGGACGAACTGGCGGACCTGCTGAAGCGGCTTCACTGGCTGGAAGAGCCGGAGTCGCTGCGGCTGCCGTACTTCGAGCCGTTCGTGACGCTGTGGGACGGACTCCGGGCATTGGACGGCGTTGTGTCGGAGGACGACCGCACGTTCTTGGAGGACCGGGCAGGGAAGCTCCAGAAGGAGTACGACCGCTTGGACTTCGTCCTCCCCTTCGGGATGATCCACGGGGACGCGAACATAGGAAACGTGATCCGGCACCGGGACGGCAGCGCGATCCTGATCGACCTCGACGGCTTCGCGTTGGCTCCACGTGAGTGGGACCTGATCCTCACAGCGATCTACTACGACCGGTACGGCTGGCACACGCGGGCCGAGTACGAATCGTTCGTGTACCGCTACGGCTTCGACGTCATGAACTGGCCCGGCTACCCGGTCCTGGCGGACCTGCGGGAGCTGAAGATGGTGGTGTGGGTGGGACACCAGGCGTCGACGAGCGAGTGGAAGGCGGAGGAGTTCGCGCGCCGTATGAACTCGCTACGGACGGGCGGGAGTCGGAGGGATTGGCGTCCGTCCTGACGGAGCTTCAGCCTGTGGTCGGTTCTTGCCCCGCGGCGGCGGTCCACAGACGATGTTCGGTCGCCTGCTCGTGGAAGTCACGGACGGCCGCGGTGCCGTCGAAGCGTGCCAGGTGCTGACGGAACTCGGCGAGATAGGCGACACAGCGAGCCGACTTGAGCTGTTCGCCGAGATCAAGAGCGTCCAGGGCCACGCGACAGGCTTCGTCAGGTTCCCCGGCCCGTAGATGCGCATCAGCCAGAACCATGGTCGCGAAGAAGTCACTCCGTACGTGGCTGCCGCTCATTGCGTTCTCGGCGTGGGAGACGGCATGGCGGGCCCGGTTCACGTCGCGGAAGCAGTGCGCGGCCTCGGCAGCCAACTCGGCCTCGTCGAAGTAGGTGATCCACTCCGGTTCGTCACTGTTGTTGCGGCTCTCCAGGGCTTTGGTGGCCTCTGCGAGGGCGAGTTCGCACGCCCGGACGTCGCCGGTACGGGCCAGCGCGCGGGCCTCCATCGCGTGGAACTGGGCCATGAGGGTTGGCGTAGCGACGCCGGAGATACCCATGCGCGCCGCGCGGGCGAGCGTCGCGGCCTCGGTGAAATGCCCGAGGAACGTGGCCTGATGGCTCATCGCAGAGAGGATGCTCCCTGCCAACCGCCGGTCGTTCCCGTCCTGGGCGAGCCGGAGGGCTTGGAGCAAGTACCGCTGGGCGAGCCCGTGATGGCAGGCGTCGTACGACATCCAGGCGGCCAGAAGCGTGGTCTCGGCGGCCGTGGAGAAGAGGGCGCGTCCAACGGCTTCGGTGTACTGCCCGGTGAGCAGTGGCGCGACGTCCCGACTCAGGTACTGCACAAGGGAATGCCTGGCATGCTCCCCGCCGAAACGGTCGTCCAACTCGGCGAACATGCCGCCCGTGGTCTTGATGGTCGCAACGTCGGTGAGTCCAACACGAACGCCGTTGCCTGGCACGGCAGTTGGGAACGACGGCTCGGGAGCGACGAGCCACCGAAGGGACGCCTCACTCCAAGCGGGCTGCGACGGCTCGGACAGTATCAACGGCTCGTACCCATTGAGATCCGCGCGCCAGAGCTGATCGACCGTCCGGAAGGTGTCCTCCGGGGTAGGCGGATAGCGGGTCTCCAGAAGACGGGAGTCCTGCCCGGTGAGGTGACTCAGCCCGAGTTCGGCGCCGGTCACGCCGAGCGCTTCGCAGACGAGCGGCCCATAGAATTCGTCCGGGACGCTGTGCCCGTTCTCCCAACTGGCGATACGACGCTTCACGCTGGCGTCGGCAGCGAGCGTTTTCCCCCGTCGGCCGGCCGCGCTGCGCATCTCGCTGACCAGGCGCAATTGCCCCCACCCACGCCGCCTACGGGCATCGCGCAGGAGCACCCCGAAAGGCTGTGCCGAGTCCGTGACGCTCCCCTCCCCACGCAAAACGGTGTGTGTCGGCCGTGACCTCTGAATCTACGGAATCGGTGCCTCAATGTCCCGTGCTCGCGGACAACTCCTCGGCCTCATGGGCGATGACGTGAGGTGATGCGCTGAGGCGGAGCACGTCACCCCACGTCACCCCTCGTCATCTCCCGACCGGCAGCCTCGGGCAAGAGGCTGGTCGCACGGCGGTTGATGAACCGTCGCAGCGATCAGGAAGGCGCGGCGGACATGCAGATGATGACGAAACGCGGGTTGCAATGGCTGTCCGCAACGGCGGACGCCCCAGAGGACTGCCGGACCAAGTGGGCGCAGGACCCTCGCAGTCCGTACGCGCTGCCTGCCGGGCACTACTTCGATGTGGTGGCGATTGAACAGCGAATCGGCCTGGAGACGTTCGAGCAACTCGACCGGCGCGGCATGCCGATGGGCCCCGTCATGGCGGACTGGGGTGCCCAGCTGATCGGCTTCTTCCTCCCCTCCAAGTCGCAGCGTGCGTTCGACCGGATGGTGGGAGAGGAAACGCGGGAGGCACCCAACTACCGCTATCTGGCGGAGGGCTCGACGGTCGTCGTCCCCGGCCCAATGCCGCTGAGCGGCGACCGCTACACCTGGTTGCGCGCCCCGATGCGACGCCCCGAAGTCACCCCCGCGCGTACGGCAGCGCTGGCGGCCATGTTCGTGGCGGCGGCCTCGGTGGTTGCACGGGCGGACCGGTACGGGGAGGAGTACGGGCCAGGGACGACGCCTGTGTGGAACGAATGCGACGAGCCCGAGCAGGGGCAAGCCCGTGCGTGGTGAAGGCAGAGAGCCCAACGACGCTGCGAATTGGTCGCCGATCGACAGCACCGAATGGTATGCGGCGCGGGACGCCACGGCGGGGCTGCGGGACGTGCTGATCGCGGCGGGTATGGAACGCGACTTCCCGTACCTCCGGGCGGACCTGAACGCATTCGGTCAGGGCTTCGTAGACCTCGGCCGAATCTCCCCGGAGACGGCGGAACGACTGGCTGAGCTGCTGCGAACTGCCATGAATTCATCGGCGGATGACGAAGCGCCAGAACGCTAGCACCGCCGATCCCAACTCAACTCGACGAGCAACGCGAAGAGGTGGAAGACGTGACGGACCCACGGGGCGTGTGCGCAAAGCGCGCTGAGGGCTTCACTCCTGGAGTTCCGTACGTGCGCGGCTGGGCTCACGCGAAACGAGGCGCGACGGCGCTTGCTGAGGTACTACGAGCGTTGGGCTTGGACTCCGATTTCCCCGGCCTGAAAGCAGACGTGAACGTCAACGGTGACGGCATCGTATGCCTCGGATCCGTACGCCCGGAAGCCGTGAAGCTTCTGGCGGCGGCGCTGACGGAGGGGCTGTTGAGGGAGATCGGCGAGCAGGAACGCACGGGCAGGGAAAGGAATTTGGAGACCCGATCAGAAAGAGAAACTCATGCGAAATGAAGTCGTGGCTATCACAACGGTGTACGCACACACGGTGCAAGTAGGTGACGTGGTGAACCTCGACGGGACCGAATCCCGCGTGACGAACATGTTCGCCATGGACGGCGGCCGTAAGCGGCTGCACCTCGCCAACGGTCAGGCGGTGACGCTCGACGCCTCAACCCCACTCATCGCCAAGCGCGCGACGGCTGCCGAGATCAACCGCTGACCACCCGAACTGATCTACCCATGGCGACCGTTCCGGGTCAGCGCCGCAACCGACCATCGCGGACGGATGGTCACGGTCCCGTGCATCACCACTGGTGGCGGTTGGTGTACGGGACTTGCCATGCATGCTGGTGGAAGCCTTACGTAAAAAATCTTGACCAAGATCGGTCATTGGGCTGCTCCAGGTAACGCATTTGAGTGAGGGGAACCGGGCAGCTCTGGAGGCGCTGACGCTGGAAGGTCGTGCTCTTCCATCGCGAAGTTGATTGAGCCACAGCGGCGGGTTCCTCCGAACGTGGTGGGCCGGTCGCCCGGCCGGGACCGGCGCCCCAGCGCCGCAGCCCGGACGGAGCGACCGGCCCACCGGCGGCGCGGAAGCGGCGCCATCAGCTTGGGAAGCTCCGGTCTCTTGGCGGCAGTTGCTGCCTTGACCTGTGACGGAGGGGCGTAGGCGCTTGGTAGACGGTCGACCGGTTCCCCGTTGTTCCCCGTGATGCCCCGCCTGACCTGGCACGCATCTGGCACGCGCCGACTGGCCTCAGATGATCACGAAGTTGGCTTCGCCACGTGTCCCAGGATGACGAGGCCTATTCCGACCACTGTCAGCGATAGATGCTCGAACCCGCCGCTTGCAACGAGTAGAGCGCCCGTTCCCCACAGTCTCGGTTGTCGAACGTGGCGCTGGAGCCATCGGCCCGGCATACGTCCGAGGAGTAGGCCATGCAGACCGAGGACAATGCAAGCGAGCCAGAGTGTCCCGACCAGAATCAGCAACGGCAGCAGGAAGCCCGCAAACGATATTGACATGGTCGCTCCCCGGCGGACTGGCTGCATCGCTTCTTGCGCGGAAGTCTGGCACGTCCGTACGAGCAGAGACCGTTGGACCGCTTCGTCCCGAAGCAACTTGGACGGAGGCTCTGCCTTGGGCTGCCTCGTTCCTCAGCAGCGCTGATGGTCCGCGGGCGTCCGGGCTTGTTCGCCGGCGTCCGTCGGCGTTGTCACGCAGTTAGACACTCACGGACGGCAGAGGTTGAGCAGCCCATGCGCGCTTTTTATGCAGGGGCCGCGACGTCTCACTGTCACAACAGTCCGTTTCGGCGAAGGTCGCGCTGGTGTCGGAGCGCGTCGCCATGATCGCCCCTCTGTCGATGCTCCTCCGCACGAGCCTCGACCTCCTCTGGGTCCAACTCGTCATCGTCGTAGTACGAGGGATTGGCGGGGTCTCCGCCGTTCAGGTTGTAAGCAACGATCCACTCGCTCATGGCTGCCCCCCCAGGTGTGCATCCTTGTCCAACGGTGGCTCCTCCGGCCCGCGCTGGCTCTGAGCGGCACGTGAAGAGCACTTCTAACAGTCTGAGACTGGAAGGTTCGCACCAGGGCAGAAACGCGGAATCCCGTCAGTTCCTCTCACACTTGAGCGACGGACAGTCGCCACAACAACGGCTCCGGAGGGCCCTTGAATCCTAGACGAAGCAGCAGGTCAGGGACTCGGCATTTGGCAGATCGGGCGGGGCGAGTCCACGGATAGGCCACGGCTGGCTGAGAGGATGCGGGGGAGTCTTCAGCCTCCCCCGCCGAGCCGGAAGTTTGGAGTGACCGCCCCGTCTCAGTCGGTAGGAAGCCTGTCTGTGCCCATGTCGAGACGCATCGCTGCACGCACAGCGGTCAGGGCTTCCATCACTTCCTGGAATGCGATCTCGTACCCCTCGTCACCGTTCGACATCCCCCTGATGGTTGCTTCCCGCGCCCGACGGACGCTACGAAAGTAGTCCAGCGCCGGCTCAACAACGGCTCGTGGTGCGAAGACCTCCAGTTGGTAGCGAATCTCGTAGCACCTTGCGAAGCTTTGCCTGGCTGCGATCTTGCGCTCAGCTTCTGACATACCGCGATCCAAGATGATGAGCTGAAGTTCGCTCCGTACCTGGGACAGCACCCCGAGATAGGCGCCATACAACTCTCGCTTGCTCCGCCTCCACTCCGTCGCTGCTTCACGCCGATCCTTGCGAAGCTCAACTAGCAGGGCGGAGCCCGTAGCGATCGCGGCACCAAGGAGCGTGGCCAGAAGCGGTGTCCAATCCATGTCGGCAAGGTACGAGAGTGCGGTCCCCGTGGACAGGGCGCTCGTAGCCCGTCGCTATCGGGCGTCGGCAAGGACAGCAAGCCTGAGTTGGGACTCCCGCTTACCTCGGTTGGTTGGCCGACCTCATTTACCGCCCTTTTGATGGCCGTGAAGCAAGCACCGCTTTAGGAGAGAGGCGGGGGAGCGGGGCCGCTGACCTGCGGCTTCGATACCTGATGTGGCGGCCGGAAACTCGACCGCCAGACACCCCTGTTGACCCTGGCTGACCCCTGCATCTGGCACGGCAGTGGCACGAACCTCAGCCGACGACAGTCAGCCACGATGGTGGGTGCGTCGACCGAGCACGCACGCGTGTGCCTCGTTGCACCCCCACCGGCCTCGGCCACGCTACTGGCTTGTGTCGTCGACGAGAGCTAGTCACAACGACGGGACCGTGGCGGCGAGACATTGGGCAGCGACTGCTGCAGGAAGCTGGCTCAACCGTCGATGATTTCGGCGCCACCTTCGGTCCCCCTATCGGCGATTCCATTCTTAGCCAGAACTTTTCGCCACTCTTCTTCAGGCCCCATCATGTCGTATTTAACGCCGACGATATTCCATCCTAGGCGATTTGGTGGTTCCAACTTACGATCTTCCCAAAGGTGAGCCACATAGTCGGCTGCTTCGGGAGTCAGGATGTCCAACCCTGTCATGATCATCGAATATGGGTCTAGCTCAAGAAAAAACTCGAAGTTCTCTTTGGCTGAATAATGGACTGGGCAATAAGATCCACCCTCGCATTGATAGATGTCGTGGTGCCGTACTCGATCTTCCATGCATCTATCGCGCTCGTCGCCGATTACTGCCAGATCGAAAATATTCTCGTATGCTGCAAGTTTTCTAAAGTCCGGCTGGACGACCCATTTAATGAGGCATAGGTCGGGATATTGCACGAACTTCACCGCCACTAGGTCACGCCGCAGCCATCGCCGCATTCGGGTTTCCAGGGAGGGTAGGGCGTCTATTTCTACCGCCTCAACTACTTCGTTCACTGGATAGCGAGCACAGACATTCTGTACGTGTCGAATTGCCTCGCGGGTTGGGATTCTGAAGAACTCGCGTTGAGCGTTCACGCGGTGAATTCGAAGCAGTGAGTGTAGTTCTTTTTCTGCGGCGCTGGCGTCGCTTACGACCTGATCGTAGATCACTTCATACTCGGTCGGCACTCCGGTTGCCCGGGAGATCTCTCTAGCGCGCTCTGTGGACTCTCTGTGTGTGCGGCCGATCTTCAATACTCCAGGGATGAGGGAATTTGCGAGAATGTAAATTACCCCACGGGTACTCTCGGTCAAGTGCTCTCCTGGCGATTACGGGTCACCCTTCTGGCTCTGCTTGGTCAGGTTACTGCCAGCCACTGACGGCAGGAATCACCTAGCGCGGAGCCGACTGCCCCCCGCCAGGACGTACCTCTTCTCTGGCATCAGGCGGCGGATTGCTGTGTGCGCGGCGCGGGCGCCGGCCGGGCTGGAGCGGGGCGAAGACAGGAGCGCAGGCACGGCCGGGGGCCGTGCCGCGTGCGGGGAGCGGAGCGAGCCGCCTTGATGGTGTAGAGAAAATCTGAGCCGAGTTCGGCTGTCGGCCCCGGTCCTACGAAAGGCCGAAGCTCAGCTCCGCATCGTCCCCGGGTAGGTAGAACTCCTCCAGGACAAGCGGCTTGTCCCCCTCGTTCAGCGCCACCCGAAGAATGTGCAACACGGGCACACCCCCCGGCAGTCGAAGCGCCTGCGCCTGGTCCGGCAACGGCAACCGCGTCCGCACGTACTCCGTGAAGTGAAGCTCATGGCCGAGTTCGGCCAGAGCCGCGTACAGGTGCGGCGCCGGAGGTGGCGCCTCCTCCTCGTACTTCGTGTCGACCAACACCGAGAACGGCACATACGTCCGGTGGAGTTGGCGGATACGCCCCTGGTCGGCTGTCTGCAACGCGTCGTACGTGAACATCGGCTCGCCCGGTGGGATCTTCAGCAAGTCGGCCAGTGCCAGCGGGGTATCCGTGCGCGTGGCTACCGGCTCCTCGGACTCCGTCCAGCGGATGCCGTCGGCCTCGGCGTAGCTGCCGTCCGGTGTCCGGCGTACGCCGCGCGGGCGCGTGTGGCTGGGGCGGGTGTACGGGGAGCGGACGAACGTGCCGCGGCCCATCAGGGTGGCTTCGATCAGACCTTCCGCCCGTAGCTCCGCGAGTCCCTGACGGACTGTGGGGCGCGTCACGCTGAACTGCCCCGCCAAGGTCTCCTCCGACGGGAGCGGCTGGCCGGCCGGGTAGGTGCCGTCCAGGATGCCCTTCCGCAGGTAGGCGGCGATCTGCTGGTACTTGGGCGGGTCCTTCTTCGGGTTCCTCTTGGCTGGCATGTGGGTCTCCGCGGTCGGCTCTCTCACGTCTAGTCGATCAGCGGGTACAGGGTCCCCCACTTCGTGACGCTTGACAACCCGTACTACGGGTCGCACTCTGGGATCTCGAACCCGTACTACGGGTTGTAAAGCATCCCGAAGGATCGGCCTTCGGGGGCGAGAGACGAAGGAGATCGAAGAGTGGTAGCCCTTCCCATCGATACGGCGAAGTTCACGGGGATCATCTGTGCCGTCGCCCCGGTCCCGCGCGTTGCCAACCGGGAGACCGGTCAGTTGCGCGTCGACCGGGAGACGGGGCAGACCGTGTATCAGGTCGGCCTCTGCCTGATGTCGGGCGCGTCGGCCGACGTGGTCACGGTGAGCGTTCCGGGTGAGCCGAACGGCGTGCAGAACGGGATGCCGGTACAGGTCCGGGATCTCGTCGCGACGCCGTGGGAGAACGACGGTCGGCATGGAGTCGCCTTCCGCGCCTCCGAGATCAAGCCCCTTACTGCTCCGGCCGGTTCGTCCGGTCCGGTGGTGAGGAAGGGGGCCGGAGAGTGAGTGTTCTGGCCTCCGTTCCCTCCTCGGCCGGGGAACACCGGCTGAGCTGGGTGCTGTTGGCGGCCATCGCGCTGGCGTCGGGCCTGCTCCTCGTGGGCCCGGCGCTGCGCCGCCGCTGGCCTGCGGCCTGGTGGCTGTGCGTTGGCTTCCCTGCCGCGTGCGTTCGAGTCGCCTACACCTGGCGGCCGTTGATGGCCGGGTGCGGGCTCGCCGTGAGCCGTAAGCCCGCGCTCACCGTGGTCTCGGGGCTTGTCGGCAACGGGGCCGCGCCGCCTCAACCGCGTGTGCCTCGGCGGTCGTTGATCCGGCCTACGCCCGGCGGCTTCCGGTTCCTGGTGCGGTTGTTGCCGGGGCAGGTGCCGGAGGACTTCGTCAAGGCGGCTTCGGCCATGTCCCACGACTGGGGCGTGCACGGGGTTCGCGTGACCACCTGGAAGCCGGGCGTCGTACGGATCGCGGCCTCCGCGACCGACCCGCTCAAGGATCCGCGCATACCTCGGCAGCGCGGGGCCGGTCACCTGCTGCGCGTCGCCGTCGGCGTACTGGAGACCGGTGCCGCGTGGGTGATTGACCTGCGGCGTGTGCCGCACTGGCTGATCGTCGGGGCCACGCGCTCCGGTAAGTCGACGCTGATCAACGCGCTCGTCGCGGGTCTCGCTCCGCAATCCGTCGCACTGGTCGGGATCGACTGCAAGGGCGGCATGGAACTGTCCCTGTATGAGCCCCGGTTGTCCGCCCTGGCGACCAACCGCCGTGAGGCCGTGAAGGTGTTGGCCGCGCTCGTCGACGAGACGCAGGACCGGATGGCGCTGTGCCGTGCCCACCGGGTGCGGAACATCTGGGGACTGCCCGACGGCGTGCGCCCCGTGCCGATCGTCGTCATCGTCGACGAGATCGCGGAGTTGTTCCTCATCGCCGGGCGCGGAGAGAAGGACGAAGCACACGCGGCGGCCACCGCTCTTGTGCGGCTCGCTCAACTCGGCGCGGCGCTCGGTGTGTTCCTCATCGTCGCCGGGCAACGCGTCGGCTCGGACCTCGGTCCCGGTGTGACCGCTCTCCGTGCGCAACTCGGCGGACGGGTCTGTCACCGCGTGGCCGACCCCGGTACGGCGGAGATGACGCTGGGGGACCTCAACCCCGATGCCCTGCAAGCGGCTCAGGCCATCGCGCCGGAGGACGCCGGGACGGCCGTACTCGCGTCGTCGGACGGCTGGGAGCGGGCCCGTTCCCACCTGGTGACCGAGCAGGAAGCCGAAGCAATCGCGGCTGAGTACGCGCACCTGACCCCGCACCTCTCGGGCCTGGCCGACGCCACCGCCGGCCGTTTCACGGTGCACCTCGAACGTCTCGACCAGGGCGAATGAGAGGAGTGGCCTGCCGTGCTCGTGTCCTTCTCGGCCGTGCTGCTGCTCGGCCTCCTGATCTGGTTCCTGCTCCACATCCGCTACCTGCGGTGGTCCACGGTCCTGCTCTGTGGAGCCTTCGGCTTCCTGCTGGCAAAGACCGCTGCCGCGCCGATCGTCCAAGCGGCTCTGACCGGGGTCGCCGGATTCCTCGGCCAAATCCAGTTCTGACCCAACTACCCCTGAAGGGAGGTCTGTTCATGTCCAAAGACGAAATCGAGTACGAGATCAGGAGCGGTGACCGTGAGGCGTTCATCGCCGGACTGCGGGAGCTGGCGGAGTTCCTCGCCGCCAACCCGGAGGTGCTGGTCCCGCGCTACCCGGTTCTCGGCGTCATCGTGAACGCCGCCGACGACACCGCGCGCCGCGCGGGTGTCCACCTCGTCGCCGCTCTGCTGGGCGCCCCCGTTGAAGACCTGGGGCAGGGCTTCTACTCCGCCAATCGGCAGTTCGGCCCCGTTGCCTACCGCGTCACGGCCGTACCGCCGCGGGAGGGGCAGCTATGAGCCCTTCGACGACCACCAATCACAACCACAAGAGCCCCTGGCGGGGCGCGAAGTCGCCAAACCCGACCCCGCCAGGCGCCCACTCCAACCGCCACATGAGCAGTGAAAGGAGCACTCACACCTTGTCCACCGCGCATCGTTCGCGCAAATCGTCGCTCCCCTGGTGCGACCTCCGAGAAGAGGAGAACCCGACGTGCGACGGCCCGGCTGACGTCGTCCTCGTCGGACCCGACAGCCGTGAACATCGGCTCTGCGCCGGTCACGCCGCGGCCCTGTGGCTGACGAACCCCGCCCTCGTGTTCAGCGCGAAGACACGACAAGCGGCCATCGAAGCCGTGATGCGGCAGGCGTTCGGCCCCGGGGGCACCCGATGACCGACACCTCCGCAACCACAACCACGCCGCTGTCCGCCCCCGTCGCCGCACTCCTGGCACGGGCGGCGGAGCCCGGCTTCGACGCCTGGCGCCGGAGCATCATCCGACTCGGCGGCTGCACCAACCCGATTCACCTCGTCGGCAGCGCCACCACGGCCGATGCGGCGACGGGTGAAGTCCTGCATACGTACGTGCCGGACACGGACGGCGGCCGATTGCTGATCGCGTGCGGCAACCGCCGGGTGGCGGTCTGTCCGACGTGCGCACGCGTCTACCGGGACGACACGTACCAACTGGTACGCGCTGGACTGGTCGGAGGCAAGGAAACAACGGCGGAGGTCGGCGAGCACCCCCGGGTGTTCGCCACCCTCACCGCCCCCGGCTTCGGTCCGGTCGACACGCGCCGCGAACGGGACGGTCGGATACGCCCCTGCCGTCCCCGGCGGGCTACGGACCGCTGCCCGCACGGGGTGCCTGCGGGTTGCCACCTCCGGCACGCCGACGATGACCGACGACTTGGCGAGCCTCTCTGCCCCCGCTGCTACGACTACGCCGGAGCGGTCCTCTGGTATGCGTACGCGGGGGAGTTGTGGCACCGCTTCGCCCTCGAACTGCGTCGGGAGCTGGCGCGCCGCGTAGGGGTCCCTCGTACGGAGTTCGCGGAGCTGGCGCGGCTGTCGTACGTGAAGGTCGCCGAGTACCAGCGGCGCGGCCTGGTCCACTTCCACGCGGTCGTACGTCTCGACGGGCCGGACGGTCCTGCAACGCCCCCGCCTACCTGGGCGACGTCCGCGCTTCTGACAGACGCCGTACGTACGGCTGTTGACCTGGTCCGGCTTCCGGCGCCCGGAGTGGGTGTCCTCGGTCGGCGCGTCCTGCGCTTCGGAACGCAGGTCGACGTACGGCCGATCGGGGCGCCCGACTCCGGCGACCGGCTCAACTCGGCGGCGGTGGCGGGTTACGTCGCGAAGTACGCCACCAAGGGTGCCGAATCCGCTGGTGCCGTTGACCGGAGGATTCATCACGCCCGTGATCTGGCCGAGTTGCCGGTGCGGGACCACACCCTCCGCATGATCGGTACGTGCTGGTGGCTCGGCGGCCTGGAGCCGTTCGCGCCGCTGGGGCTGCGGCGGTGGGCGCACATGCTCGGCTACCGGGGGCACTTCTCCACCAAGTCGCGCCGGTACTCGACCACTCTCACCGCACTCCGGCAGGCACGCGCCGATCACCGTGCCGAGGAACGGCGCGCAGTTCTCGGCCTGGCCGACCGGCCGGTTGTCACGGTGGGGGAGTGGCGCTACGCCGGGCGCGGCTACAGCCCGGAAGCGGCTGCCGTGGCGGCCTCGGTCCGGGAGGGCGGTGGCGATCATGGTGAGTAAGAGCGCTTCGGCCGAACTGCTCACCGCGCGTGAGGTGTTGGAGGAACTGGGCGGTATCTCGCGCCGGACCTTCTACCGCTGGCGGGAGTTGAAGATCGCTCCGCGCTGCATCCGACTCCCGAACGGGCAGCTTCGTGTCCCCCGTGGCGCGCTCGACGCCTGGTTGGACGAGCGGGCGGAGGGCATGGCATGAAGTCGTACAAGGTCTCTGTCTGGAAGCTCTCCGTCAACAAGACGACCAAGAAACCGACCTTCCTCGTGCGCTGGGTTGTCGACGGCCAGCCGTTCAGTGACTCCTACAAGACCAAGACACTGGCCGACCGTTTCCGCGCCAAGCTGATGCTGGCGCTCGACAAGGGCGAGCCGTTCGACACGGTGACCGGCCTGCCCGATTCGCTCCGCGGGGGCAAAGCGGCCCTGTCCCTGCTGGGGCTGGCGTTGAAGTACATCGATGCCCGGTGGCCGGACGCCTCGGCGAAGCAACGCGACAGCATGACCGACGCGTTGGCCACGGTCCTTCCTAGCTTGACGAAACAGGGCCGTGGACGACCGACTACGGCCGATCTTCGGCGGGCGCTGCGCTCGTACGTCCTGCCTCCGACCAGGCGGGAGCGGGAGCGTCCCGAAAAGATCGAGGCGGCGGCGAAGTGGATCGAGAAGGCGTCGTTGCCCGTGGTGGAACTCCAGGAGATCACCCGCGTGCACGACCTGATCGACGCGCTCACGCGCAAACTCGACGGCAAGCGCGCGGCCACGCAGACGTACCGGCGGCGCCGTGCCGTGGTCTTCAACGTCCTTGAGTTCGCGGTGGAGTTGGAGATGCTGCCCGCGAACCCGCTCACGCGAGTGAAGCGCAAGCGCGGGAAGCGGGCTGTTCAGGAAGTCGACCGCCGGGTGGTGGTCAACCCTCGCCAGGCGCGGGAGCTGCTGGTGGCCGTGACGTACGTGGGCGGCTACGACCGGGCCAGCGGCCGACGGCTGCAAGCGTTCTTCGGCTGTCTGTACTACGCGGCCATGCGGCCCGGTGAAGTGCTGGGCCTGCGCCTGTCGGACTGCACGCTGCCGGAGAGGGGATGGGGCCGTATCGACCTGACCGAAACTCGTCCCACCGCCGGTAAGCAGTGGACCGACTCCGGCGAGGCCCACGACCGGCGCGGCCTGAAGCAGCGGGAGGACGGCGCGGTACGCATCGTGCCGATACCGCCCCCGCTCGTGCGGATGCTTCAGGACCACGTGAAGGAGTTCGGCACGGCGGACGATGGTCGCCTGTTCTCCAGCGAGCGGGGCAACGTCGTAGCGGCGTCGTCGTACTCGCGCGTTTGGAAGCAAGCCCGGGCACTCGCGTTCCCGCCCGAACAGGTCGTCTCCGTCCTGGCCTTCCGGCCCTACGACCTCCGTCACGCGGGCGTCTCCCAGTGGCTCAACTCCGGCGTGCCCGCACCGGAGGTCGCTGCCCGCGCGGGCCACTCCGTGGACGTCCTGCTGAAGATCTACGCGAAGTGCATCGACGGGCAGGAACAGGAGATGAACGACCGGATTCTGAAGGGCTTGGGGGAGGGGGACGACCACGCGGACTGACACAACCACATGACCGACGAACACGAGCCCCGGGCCGCCTCTGGTCCGGGGCTCCGGCACGCCCATACGCGGTCCGCACGGCTACGCTCAGGGGCCCGCAAACGCCCGCTGACCTGCCGCGAAGCCCCTCAAGATCAACACGCTATTACAACGTGATCACCGACAAACGACTGCATCCGACCGCACCCACCTGCACACACAAAAAGACCCCGCACCAACAAACGCGCTGGTGGCGGGGTCTTTGGGCACCTCATCAAGGTGCCCCCGGCAGGATTCGAACCTGCGCACACGGCTCCGGAGGCCGTTGCTCTATCCCCTGAGCTACGGGGGCGTGTCCTGCGCGTTGCGCGCTGACGGGTAGAACCCTACCAGCTCGTTCGGGGTGGCCATGAACAGGTTTAGGGGTGGTGGTTCGGGCTCGTGCGGGGCCTCGTCCTGGAGGTGTTGTCCGGGCCGTGCGGGGCCGTGCCCCGGGGCGTTCCTTGGGCCGCGCGATGCCTCGCCACGTGGGTGTAGCTCACACCGCGCGAAGCCTCGCGGTGTGGGCGCTGCCCCTACCGTGCGAGGCATGTCCGCATGAGTACTGCCCGTACCGTGCGAGGCATAGCCCCATGAGTGCCCCATGAGTACTGCCCCCGGACAAGCCAGAAGTAGGGAAAACCCGGACGCGACGGCCGACGGCGACCTACTCTCGTGGTGTGCCAGGCGTGTCCGGTCGGGTGCTTGTTGTGGACGACAACAAGGTCATCCGGCAGCTGATCAGGGTCAACCTCGAACTGGAGGGCATCGAGGTCGTGACCGCGGCCGACGGTGCCGAGTGTCTCGACATCGTTCATCAGGTGCGGCCCGACCTCGTCACCCTCGATGTCGTCATGCCCCGGCTCGACGGGCTGCGCACCGCCGCCCGGCTGCGTGCAGATCCCCGTACCCGCGATCTGCCCCTCGCCATCATCAGCGCCTGCAGTCAGTACGAAGTCGAGACCGGGCTCGACGTCGGCGTCGACGCCTTCCTCGCCAAACCCTTCGACCCGTCCGAACTCGTGCGGCTCGTCAGGGAGTTGATGCAGCGGCAGAGGTCCAGGCAAGGATCCGCCCCCGCGGCCCCCGGCGACGGCGACGACACCGGCAGCAGTGTCGCCGGCGCTCTTCGCGGTCACCTCGGTGCCGGGGAGGCCAAACCGGCCGGCGGCTGACCACCTCCGAGGCGGTCGGCGCCGGGGGCGCACACCTCGACCGACCCCCGCCCCTCTGCCACCCCCACCCCAAACCCGTTAGACCACCCACCCCCCCTCCTCCCCTACGCTTGTCCCGTGACCCCCGTCGAGCTCTCCCGCACCGTGCTGTGTGCCGTGCGTCGTGCCGTCGACGAAGGGGAGCTGAGTGTGACCGTGCCCGCACGGGTCGTCGTCGCGCCGCCGGGGCCCGGTGGACGCGGAGGCTACGCCACCAACGTCGCCCTCCAACTCGCCCGTACCGCCGGGCGCCCGCCCCGGCAGGTCGCCGAGATCCTCCGGCCCCACATCCGCCGTACCGACGGTGTCGCCGACGTCGAGATCACCGGACCCGGGTTCCTCAACATCCACCTCGACGCGACCGTGGCCGCCACCGCCCTCCTCCAGCAAATCCTCGGCCCGCACCACGAGGACCACGAGGACTACGAGGACCACGACGGGGTCGTCCCTTACGGGCACATCCTCACCCCCCAACCCCCCACCCCCCCCCCCCCCCCCCCCCCCCCCCCCCCCCCCGGCCCCCCCCCCACCCCCCCCCCGCCCACCCCCCCCCCCCG
>LJCV01000059.1 GCA_001298575.1 Actinobacteria bacterium OK074 | reverse complement strand
AGACGACGTGGGAGAAGAGGCCGTCCTTGCTGCCGAAGTACTTCAGGATCAGCGGTGGGCTGACCCCGACCCGTTCGGCGATCTCCTTCAGCGTGATGTCCGCCCGGGGGCGGCGGGCGGAGGCAGAAGGAAAGCGGCTGCTCGGCGAGGCAACCAGGTCCGCCCACGCTCGCGTCCTGTGGAGAGAGTGTGCTGGTCGGATGAGTTGACCATGTGATGACCTTCACCTTCATGAGGCGGAAAGTAATGAATTCCTCATGCCGGAAACACGTATGGAAGCGTAAAGGTCTGTGTGAGAGGCAACGCACGACTCGGGGAGGTTTGCTGTGCGACCGTTCACCCTCAACTACGCCGTAGGCAGAGCGAGTACGACGACAGTGGAGACGCCGTACCGGTTCGACGCCGTACGACAGTTGAACGTTTTGCCGGACGGCCGGCCCGCGGTCACCGACCGCGCTCTGCTCCTCGCCGCCGGGACGACGACGTCCACGGCCGGCTCCCAGACGCACTTCGACGACTGACGGTCCGCGCACCGATGACGGTACTGATCCTCACGTCCGAGGAGGACGTGACCGCGGACATGGTGGTGTCCAGGCTGCACGAACTGGCCGTGCCGGTGATGCGCCTGGACCCCGCCGACGTGCCCGGCAAGGCGGTGCTGGCCGCCGACTACGCCCGCGGCGACTTCGAGGGCCACCTGTCGGTCAACGGGCACGTGCTCAGCATGAGCGGCCTGCGCTCGGTCTGGGTGCGCCGTCCCGGCGAGCCCGCCGCGCACGCCCCGCACGCCTCCCCGTGGCTCACCGCCGAGACCCGGCAGGCCCTGTACGGCATGCTCTTCTCCGCCCGCACCCGCTGGATGAACCATCCGCGCAACGCCGACCAGGCGCGCCTGAAGCCCTGGCAGTTGCGCATCGCCCACCTCAGCGACTTCGCCGTGCCGCCGACCGTGATCACCACCGCACCGCAGGTGGCACGGCAGTTCGTCGACGAGCACGGCGAAGTGGTCGTCAAGGCGGCCTCGGGACCGCCCTCCGGCGACCCGCCGCTGGCCGTGCCGACCACGCTCGTGGGCGCCGACGCGGACTTCGACGCCGTCGCCGCCGGACCCGCGCTGCTCCAGCGGTACGTGCCCAAACGCGCCGACATCCGCCTCACCTGCGTGGGCACCCGGCTGTTCGCCGCGCGCAAGGAGGCCGCGCCGGGGCAGGTCGACGGCCGCTACGGCGAGACCGGCCATGCATGGCAGCCCGTCCCCGTGCCCGAGCGGATCGGCAAGTCGGTGCACGAGTACCTGGCGCTCGCCGGACTCGCCTACGCCGCCTTCGACTTCGCGGAGGACGAGGACGGGGTGTGGTGGTTCCTGGAGTGCAACCAGGGCGGCCAGTTCGGCTTCGTCGAACTGGAGACCGGGCAGCCCATCGCCGAGTCGGTCGCCCTGTGGCTGTCCCGGCGCAAGACGGACCGACGGGTACCGGAGAGCCGTTGGTGAAGGTGGGGAAACGGTTCTTCGCGCGAGGGGCGCGAGGGGCGCGAGGGGAGAGGGGCGGGAGTGGGCGGGGTGGCCGGTGGCGGGCTTTCACCGGCCACCCCGCCCACTCTGCCTCTGCACTCTCAGCGAGGCGTCGCCCGCAAGGACCGCAGGAAGTCCCGCAGTGCCTGCTGGTTGGCGGCGCTGTCCCAGTCGGCCTCGGGCGCCGTCCAGCGGACGGAGAAGCCCTTGCCGTCGCCGACGATGTAACCGCGGCCGAAGGTGCGCGAGAGTACGCCGTCCTCCGTCGCGAGCCACTGCATGTCCGCGCCCGGGTAGCCCTGGTAGGTCAGGGTCGTGATGTCGCCGACCCGCCTGAAATCCGCGAACTCCAGCTTCAGTTCCGCCTCCAGCTCCTGCCAGACCGCGACCGGGTCCGTGCCGAGCCGTTTGCTGTAGGTCACGGCGAGGCGGCGCGGATCGTCGTCGGCGCCGAAGGTGACGCGGTACGAGCCGTCGCTGCCCCGTTGGTCGAGCACACGCTCGAAGCCTTTCGGCAGGTCGATGGAGAAGCCCTCGGGCGCGTCGTAGCGCGTGAACCCGGCCGGGGGCTTCGTGCTCGCCCCGGGGGAGCGCGAGGGCGTCGTGCTCGGACTGGTGCTCCTGGTCGGGCTCTTGCCGGGCGTGGCCGGTGGCTTCGTCGCGGTGGCGGTGGTCCCGGGGGCCGGGGCCGCGGCGGACGAGGCGTCGGCGGACGGGGTGGCGCGGGAGCGGGTGGGGGAGGGGCCGGAGGCGGTGGCCGTGCCGTCGCCGTCGGTGGCCGCGTACACGGCGACCGAGGACGCGGCCACGGCCAGCGCGGCGGCGCCGAGCAGCACCGAACGCCGGACCGGCCACCGGGTCAGGATCGCGCGGCGGGCGGCCAGCCGGGCGGCGAGGAAGTTCGGCTGCCATGCCTCGGGCGGGTCGTCGTCCTGGTCCTCGTCGAGCAGGCGCACCAGGTTGTCGCGCACGACCGGTTCCGGGACCCGCTCCAGGGGGCTGTGGCGCAGCAGCGCGGTGATGGCGGGCACGAGCGGGCCCGCGTTGGCCGGGGGCCGCAGCGGGAGCCGGTCCACCGCGCGCAGGGTGGCCTCGACCGTACCCCGGTCGCGGACCGGCGGGCGGCCCTCGACCAGCGCGTACAGCATCGCGCCCAGCGCCCACTGGTCCGCCGCCGGACCCGCGCTCTCGCCCCGCGCCTGCTCGGGCGAGGCGTACGCGGGCGCGGTGACCCGCGGGACGGGCGAGGTGGCGACCAGGCCGAAGCCGGTGACGACGACCCCGCCGTCGTCCTGCACGTACACCTGCCCCGGGCTCAGATCCCCGTGGGTGACCCCGCGGCGGTGCGCGGCCTCCAGGACGTCCAGGACGGCGAGGGCCAGCCGGGCGGCCCGCAGATGGTTGACCGGGCCGTGCTCGATGATGCCGACCAGCCCGGTGCCGGGGACCGGATCGGTGACCGTCCACACGACATCGTTTTCCTCGACGACGTCGAGGACGGCGGGCACCTGGCCGGGGCACATCAGCGCGAGTGCCTCGGACTCGCGCAGGATGCGCGCGGTGGTGCGGCGCGCGTTTCCCTCGCGGGGCGGGGGCGGCAGCTGTGCCGCGGTCAGCAGGACCGGCCGCCCGAACTCGATGTCCTCGCCGTGCCAGGAAGTGCGTCCCTCCTCCTGCTGGACGACGTCGAGCGGCCGGTAGCGCCCGGCGACCAACTCCTGTGTGGAGACTTGCCCCTCGCCCATCGTCATCCCTCGCTGCGCACGGGTCTCTCGCGTTTCCCCGATGTACGGCGGGCGTGACGGTGAGTGTTCAAAAGAATCGTGAATCGGGACGAAGAATTTTCTTCGCTCCGCTAATCACCGCTCACACTTGCGAAAACCGCATTCATTTACTCGCCAGTAGGTGACGTTCCGAAGTCGCCCCGATGTACGCCTCGGCAAACGCGGACGCCGCGGCCGGGGAGTCGAACAGCCGCCGGATCCGGGACGCCGCCATTCCCGCCCGGAACGCGTCGCCGGAGGAGGGGCCGTGCAGCAGTTCGCAGAACCACTGCGAGAACTCCTGGTACTCCCACACGCGTTGAAGGCAGGCCCCCGCGTAACCGCGCAGCCCCGCGGTGTCCCCGCCGGCGTAGAACGCGACCAGGGCGTCGCCGAGCAGCAGCGCGTCGAACACCGCGAGGTTCAGCCCCTTGGCCGCGATCGGCGCCACCAGGTGCGCCGCGTCGCCCGCCAGGAAGAGCCGGCCGTACGCCATCGTCCGCACCACGTAGTTGTGCATGCCCAGCACGCGCTTCTCGATCAGCCGGCCCTCCGTCAGCGGCGGGGCGCCGGACGCGGACAGCCGTTCGTGCAGCTCCGCCCACACGCGCTCGTGGGACCAGTTCTCCGGGTCGTCCCCGGGCGGACACTCCAGGTAGTAGCGGGTGACCTCGGGGCCGCGCGCCATGTGGGCGGCGAACCCGCGCGGATGGACCCCGAAGACGACACAGTCGGACGACGGCGGCGCCTCGGCCAGCAGGGCCAGCCAGCCGATGCCGTAGTCCAGCCGCGCCGGTTCGGCCCGCTCCGGGGGCAGCGCGGCCCGGCTGACCCCGCGGGCGCCGTCGCACCCGGCCACCACGTCGCAGTCGATCCGCACCCGCGCCCCGGTCGCGGGATCGGTGTACGACACCGCGGGATCCTCGGTGTCCACGGCGTGCAACTCGACGTCCCGCACGCCGAATTGGACGGCGCCGCCCTTCTCGTCCGCGTACAGGCGCACCAGATCCGTCACCAGCAGCGGCTGCGGGTACAGGAAGTGCCGGTGGCCGGATATCTCCGCGTACCGGAACCGCCGCCGCTCGCCGCCGAAGCGGAACTCGCACTCGCTGTGCGTCTGCGCCCGCTCCACCAGCCGGTCGGCGAGCCCGCGCGCGGACAGCGCCCGCACCACCCACTCCTCGATGAACCCGGCGCGCGGCCTGGTCTCGACGAACTCCCGGCTCTCGGTCTCCAGGACGACACAGTCGACGGAGGCGTCCCGCAGGACGTTCGCGAGCGTGAGCCCCGCGGGCCCCGCACCCACGATGACGACGGGGACGCGCCGGGCGGGCACGGGCACGGGCGCGGAGGAATCGAACATGGCCTCATTATGGCGATGAACCGACCGCGCTCCCGGGGCCCGGGCGGCCCCGGCCGCGCCACCGGTCGGGCGCGTGCCTCAGCGCACCCCGAACCGCTCCGCCCACCCCACCACGTCCGCCACGGTCGCGTTGCCCCCGCACACCACCAGGCCCAACCGGGCCCCGTCGCCGACCCGTTCGAGCACCCGGCGGGCCGCGGGCAGCAGACAGCCCGCCGCGGGCTCGGTCCACAGCTTCGCGTGTTCCGCGAGGTCCAGGCTGCCGCGCACCGCCTCCGCGTCCGGCACCACGAGCACCTCCTCCACCAGGGCGGCCACATGGTCGTAGGTGAGCTGCGAGACGCTCGGCGCGCTCAGCGTGGTCACCACCGACGACAGCGGCACCGGCACCGGGCCGCCCGCCGCGAGCGCCGCCGACATGGCCTGCGCGCCCTCGGTCTCCACGCCCCACACACGCACCCCGGGCCGCAGCGCGTGCAGCGCGGCGGCGACCCCCGCGATCAGCCCACCGCCCCCGACGCTGACCAGGACGTCCGTCAACTCGCCCGCGTCCTCGGCGAGTTCGAGCCCCACCGTGCCCTGCCCGGCGATCACCAGCGGATCGTCGAAGGGGTGCACCAGCGTCAGCCCCTCGTCCCGCAGCCGGTGCGTCAGCGCGAACGCCTCGCCCATGCCGTCCGTCAGCCGCAGTGTCGCCCCGGTCGCCGCCACGGTCTCGATGGACCGCGCGGGCGCCGTCCGCGCCATCACGACCGTCGCCTTGACGTCCATCGCGGCGGCCATCGTGGCCAGGGCGATCCCGTGGTTGCCGCCGCTGACCGCGACCACGCCCGCCGCCCGCTCCGCCTCGTCCAGCGCGAGCAGCCGGGCCGTGGCACCGCGCGCCTTGAACGAGCCGGTGCGTTGCAGCAGTTCCAGCTTCGCGGTGACCGGAACGCCGAGCAGTGCGCCGAGTCCGTGACTGACCACCGTCGGGGTCCGCAGCACGTGCGCCGCGATCCGCTCCCCGGCCGCACGGATCTCCGAGATACCGATCAAGGCCCCCACCTCCCATGACAGTTCCACAGGGCCGCGACGCCGCTGCCGTGCCCGTGTTGCTTCACCCTGCCATGAACGGAGCGGGAGGAGTTTTGCCTGTGGACAACTCCCGCGACGAGGGTCCGAGTTGTCGAACATCCGAGCGATCGTCCCGGAGGGGAACTCGCGCTAGCCCCCGATCGCGTCCTGCCAGTTCGCCGGGACCCGCTCCGCCGGCCCCGGCGAAGTCTGCTGCACCGGCCTGCTCATCGGTGGGGCCAGCTCCGGCCCGGTCTCGGACAGCGCGGACGCCTCGTAGTCCCAGAACCACGCCTCGCCCGGCTCGAAACTGCGCATCACGGGATGCCCGGTGGAGTGGTAGTGCGCGGTCGCGTGCTTCGCGGGCGAGCTGTCGCAGCAGCCGATGTGCCCGCACTGGGCGCACCGGCGCAGATGGACCCACCAGCCGCCGGCCGCCTCGCACTCCACACACCCCGGGCCGCTCGGCGGCACACTCGGGTCGATCCCCTTCAGGTCGGTCATGACGCCTCCGGTCGTGTGTCGGTGCCCGGACCCGGGCCGTCCGTCCCTCGCGGGTCCCCCTCTTGCGGGTCCCCGTCCTCCGCCGTCAGCGGCAGCCGGACCCGGAAGCGGGTGTCGCCCGGCACCGAGTCCACCTCCAGGCTGCCGTGGTGCTTGTGCACGACGATCCGCCAGGAGATGTCCAGGCCCAGCCCGGTGCCCTCACCCACGGGCTTGGTGGTGAAGAACGGGTCGAAGATCCGCCCCCGGATCTCCGCCGGCACCCCCGGCCCGGTGTCGCGGAACTCGACGAGCAGCCGGTCCTGGTCCAGCGCGGTACGCACCGTCAGTGTGCCCGCCCCGCCCGCCTCCTTGATCGCGCCGACCGCGTTGTCGACGAGGTTCGTCCACACCTGGTTCAGCTCGCCCGGGTAGCCGGGCACCGGCGGCAGCGCCCGGTCGTACTCCTTGACGACGGTGATCCGGTCGCCGATCTTGCCGGACAGCATCATCAGCGTGGAGTCGAGCAGTTCGTGCACGTCCACGATCCGGTACGGCGCCCGGTCCAGCTGCGAGTACTGCTTGGCCGCGTCCACGAGAGTGGAGACCCGGGTGGTGGAGTCCTCGATCTCGTTCATCAACAGCTCGGTCTCGACGGTGTAGTTGAGCCACCGGATCGCGCCCTCCAGGGTGCTCTCGTCGACCGCGGCCGCCACCTGGTCCAGCCAGTCCGTGCCGAGCCCGGCCTGGACGAAGTTGGGCGCGAGCAGCCAGCCGTCCCCGATGCCGTGGTCGTCCAGCCAGTCCGACAGGGCGTCCTCAAGGTCGGCGGCCTCCAGCGGGCTGAGCGGGGCCGCCTTGGCGACCTGTTCCGCCGTGCGCTCCTGGACGTCGACCAGCGTCACCAGGGTCTCCCGCGAGAAGCGGCCCGCGGCGATTGCGCCCAGCTTGTGCCGCATCCCGGCGACCCGCTCGCGCAGCGCCGAGGTGGCGCGCACCGCGGCGGCGGCCGGATTGTTCAGCTCGTGCGTCAGCCCCGCCGACAGCGAACCGAGCGCCAGCAGCCGTTCGCGCTGGCCGATGACCTCCCGGCTGTTCTCGTTGCCGAAGAACAGCCCCTCCAGGAGGTGCACCGCCATCGGGAACCAGTCGCGCATGATCGTGGCGAAGGTCTCGGCGGGCAGGACGAAGAACCGCGAGGGCTCGGTGACCCGCATCGACCCCTTGTACGGTGCCTCCCGCGCCCCGTCGCCGAGGTACGCCTGGAAGGCGCCCGCGTACGCGCCGCGCTGCGAACTGCGGGTGATCTCCACGTCGTCGGAGCCGACCCGCCGCGACAGCACCAGCGTGCCCTCCAGGAGCACGAAGAAGCAGGTGGCAGGCTCGCCCTCGGTGTACACCGGGCCGGGCTCGAACAGCTCGACCCGGCCCTCCTGGCAGAGCCGTTCCAACTGCTCGGGTTCGAGTTTCTCGAACAGGAAGAGCGTGCCCAGCTCCGCCCGGTCACAGGGCATCGGTTGACCGCTCACGACCGCACCTCCAGGCTCGTCCGCCGTAGTACTCGACTCACCACTGTGCCGCCCGCCCCGCCGACGCACACCCCGTAGGGGCGCGCGTTTCCCGGCGCGGCACGTCCCGCAGGGGGCGCCGCGACCGTCCCCGCGGGGGAGTCACGACTGCTCCAGGTACCGGTGCACGAGCATGACCGCCATGGCCCCCTCGCCCACCGCCGAGGCGACCCGTTTCGCGGACTCCGCGCGCGCGTCGCCCGCCACGAACACCCCGGGGACGTTGGTCTCCAGGTGGTACGGCGGCCGGTCCAGCTCCCAGTCCGCCGGGGGCTGGCCGTCCGCGGTCAGGTCGGGGCCCGCCAGGATGAAACCGCGGTCGTCGCGTGCCACGGTCCCCTCCAGCCAGTCGGTGAGCGGGGCCGCCCCGATGAACACGAACAGCCACTGCGCGTCCACGAGTTCGGTGTGCCCGCTCGCCTCGTCCCGCAGGGTCAGCTGCTCCAGGTGCTCCTCGCCGTGGGCCGACTCGACGACCGTACGCACGCGTACCGAGATGTTGGGCGCCTCGGAGATCTGCTGGATCAGGTAGTGCGACATGGACGCCGTCAGCGACTCCCCGCGTACCAGCAGCGTCACCGACTTGGCGCCGCGCGCCAGGTACATCGCGGCCTGCCCGGCCGAGTTGGCGCCGCCCACGATGTACACGTCGTGGCCCGAGCAGGAGGCCGCCTCGGTCAGCGCCGAGCCGTAGAACACCCCGCAGCCGGTCAGTTCGGTGAGGCCCGGTGCCCGCAGCTGCCGGTACGACACGCCGGTCGCCAGGATCACGCTGTGCGCCGAGATCGCCGAGCCGTCCGAGAACCGCACGGTCCGCGCGCCCCCGGAGACCTCCAGGCCCGCGACCTCGCGCGCGGTGAGCACCTCGGCGCCGAACTTCGCCGCCTGCCGCCGCGCCCGGTCCGTGAGCTGGGCGCCGGAGACCCCGTCCGGGAACCCGAGGTAGTTCTCGATCCGCGAACTCTGCCCGGCCTGCCCGCCGGTCGCCGACCGCTCCACCAGCAGCGTCCGCAGCCCCTCCGAGGCCCCGTACACCGCGGCCCCGAGCCCGGCCGGGCCGCCGCCGATGACGACCAGGTCGTAGAACTCCGCGGCCGGAGTCGTCGCGAGCCCCACGTGCGCGGCGAGTTCCGGATCCAGGGGCGCCACCAGCGGCGTACCGTCCGGCGTCACCACCAGCGGCAGCCGCTGGCCGTCCTGCCCGGCCGCCGCGAGCAGCCGCCTGCCCTCCGGTTCGTCCACCGAGTACCAGCGGTAGGGCACCTGGTTGCGCGCCAGGAACTCCCGCACGCCCGACGACCGCGCCGACCAGCGGTGCCCGACGACCTTGGTGGCCGCCACCGGTCGGTGGTCCGAGGTCCGCCAGGCGGCAAGGAGGTCGTCGAGGACGGGGTAGAGCTTCTCCTCCGGCGGGTCCCACGGCTTGAGGAGGTAGTGGTCCAGGTCGATCACGTTGATCGCGTCGATGGCCGCGTTCGTGTCCGCGTACGCCGTCAGCAGCACCCGGCGCGCGCCCGGGTACACGTCCAGGGCCTGCTCCAGGAACTCGATGCCGTTCATCCGCGGCATCCGGTAGTCCGCCAGGATCACCGCCACCAGGTCGCCGCGCAGCTTCAGCTCGCGCAGGGCCGCCAGGGCGCTCTCGCCGGACTCGGCGCGCACGATCCGGTACGACTCGCCGTAGCGGCGCCGCAGATCGCGGGCCACCGCCCGGGACACGCCCGGATCGTCGTCCACGGTCAGGATGACGGTCCGCGCCGTTCCTGCGGCCTCTGGCATTAGGTCTCCCACCCCGAGTTTCCCGGCCTCGTACCCGGGTCCATCGTATGTTCGGGCGTCCTGTTTCGCTCCGGAACTCCCGGGCACCCGCTGGCTACCGTGAGGGCACGCACCACGAGCGCCAGGAGGCATGCCATGACCCGCCCGATCACCGTCGGCGTCGACGGTTCGCCCGAGAGCGGGGCCGCGGCCGGGTGGGCGGCCCGGGAGGCGGTCCGCCGCGGTCTGCCGCTGCGGATCGTGCACGCCTGGCAGTGGCAGTCCTACGACCTCGTCGTGGCCGCCGACCGCGGCACGCAGGAGGCGTGGGCCCGCGAGCTGGTGCGCACGGCGGAACGGACCGCCGCCGAACGCCACCACGGGCTCGCCGCCACGGGCGAGGCCGTGGAGGGCGACACCGTCGGCACGCTCGTGGCCGAGGCGGAGCGCGCCGAACTGCTCGTCCTGGGCTCCCGCGGCCACGGCGCGCTGGTCGGCTTCCTGCTCGGCTCCGTGGGGCAGCAGACGGTCGCCGATGCCGTCCGCCCCGTGGTGCTGGTGCGCGGCGACGACGAGCCCGCGGCCGAGGCCGGCGGGCGCGAGATCGTCGTGGGCCAGCACGGGGGCCCCGATGACAGCACGGTCAGTGCGGCCGCCCTGCGGTTCGCCTTCGAGACGGCCGCCGCGCGCTCGGCCGCCGTCCGTGCCGTACGGGCCTGGAGCCTGCCGCCCGTCTTCGCCTACAGTCCGGCCTCGCTGCACCTCCTCGACGAGGCCGGCGGGTTCGAACCGCGTGAGCGCACCGCGCTGGAGGAGGCACTCAAGCCCTGGCGCGCCCGCTTCCCCGACGTGGCCGTGACCGGGCACGTCGAGATGGGCAGCGCCGCCCAGGTGATGCTCGCCGCGGCCGCCCGTGCCCAGCTCGCGGTCGTCGGGCGCCGTTCCAGCCGGCTGGCCGTGGGCGGGCGCGTCGGTTCGGTCGCCCACGCGCTGGTGCACCACGTGCCGTGCCCGGTGGCGGTGATCCCGCCGTCGTGAGCGGTCAGACCGGCGGTGCGAGGCCCGCGTCCTGCGGCTCGGGCAGGCCCTCGCGGACCTTGGGCAGCACGTTCTGGAGATAGTCCTCGACCGCGGTGTCCAGGCCGATGTCGTGCTGGGCCCGCTCCGACAGGTACCAGCGGTGCTCCAGGAGCTGGTGGTACAGCTCGGCCGGGTCCATCGCGCCGCGCACCTCCAGCGGCACGGCCCGCACGGTGGGCCGGAACACGTCCCGCACCCAGCGGTGCGCGAGCACCTCGGGACGGGCCGCCAGGGGATCGCCGGGGCCGTAGTCGTCCTGGGTGGCCATCCAGGACTCCAGGTCGTTGAGGAGCCTGCGCGCCTGGTTCTCCTCGGTGTCCAGCCCGGTCAGCCGCAGCAGCTGCCGCTGGTGGTGGCCCGCGTCGACCACCTTCGGCACGAAGGTGACCGTGTCGCCGTTGGAGGAGTGCGCGATCTGCATCTCGGCGACGTCGAAACCGAGGTCGTTGAGGCGGCGGATGCGGCGGTCGATGTAGTGGTACTTGCCCGCCGGGTACACCGACTTGCGGGTCAGCTCCTCCCACAGCCCGTTGTACCGCTTGCAGATCTCCATGCCGAACTCGATCGGGTCCACGGAGGGGTGCAGCGCCCCGGACGCCTCCAGGTCGAGCAGTTCCCCGCTGATGTTCACGCGCGCGAGGTCGAGGTCGTAGTCGCGCTGCCCGTCGCTCAGCCGCGGGTGCAGCTCACCGGTCTCGGCGTCCACCAGGTACGCGGCGTAGGCGCCCGCGTCGCGCCGGAACAGCGTGTTGGACAGCGAACAGTCGCCCCACGCGAACCCCGCCAGGTGCAGCCGGACCAGGAGCACGGCCAGCGCGTCCATCAGCCGGTGCATGGTGGCCGGCCGCATGGTCGTCTCGAACATCGACCGGTACGGCAGCGAGCCGCGCAGATGCCGGGTGATCAGCACCGGCTCCAGCGGGGCGCCGTCGGCGGTGGTGCGGCCGGTGACCACGGCGAGCGCGTCCACCGTCGGGATGCCCAGCCGGTCCAGGTCCCGCAACAGCTCGAACTCCCGGACGGCCGGGCGCTCGGCGAGTTCCTTGACGGCCACCACTTCGTCGCCCGCGCGCGCGTACCGCACGACGTGACGGGAGATACCGCGCGGCAGCGGCACCAGGTAGTGCTCCGGCCATTCCTCCAGCGGCAGCTGCCACGGCAGCGCGAGCAGGAGCGCGGGATGCTCCGGGTTGGTGGCACTGATCTGCAAAGCCATCGCGTGGCTGCCTTGCCTCTCGGTCGGTCCGTACCTGTTCGGGAGCATCACCGCATCTTGGGGGTGGTCGAGTCAACCGGTGGGACAACTGGTGAGATGGCCGGATTCCTCCATGCCCCCTTCCTCGCCCGCCGGTCAAGCACTACGTCCTGGGCCGCTGGGACCACCGCACGCCCAAGACGCGTTCCGGCGCCCGGCTGCCGCCCGCGCGCGAACCGCCGCCGCCCCGGTCACCGTGCTGGACCTCTGCTGCTCGTACGGCATCGACGCGGCCCTCCCATCGCCGACGGGCCGGCGTCCCACGGCCTGACCACCGAGAAGGCGGCCGATCCGGCGTACCCGCAGTGCCGTTTCCTGAGCCGTCGTACGGCTACGCCCCGGCCGTATCGCCCTTCGCCGCCCGCCGTGTCGCCAGCAGCAGTGCGATGTCGTCGGGGCGGTCGATGGCGTGCCGGGCGCGGTCGGTGAGGAGGTCGGCGAGGATCTCCAGGGAGGAACCGCCGGGTGTCGTGGGGCGGGTGGCCGCCTGGGAGAGGGCCACGCGGAGCATCTCGACGCCGTCGTCGATGTCCGCGCCGGGGCGCTCGACCAGTCCGTCGGTGTACAGGGCCAGCACGGCGCCCGGTTCCAGGCACAGCTCCGTCACGGGATACGTGGCCCGGGAATCCACCCCGAGGACCACCCCGCCGGGCAGGTCGAGCACCTCCGCCCGGCCGTCCGGGTGGCGCAGCAGCGGCTGGGGATGGCCCGCGCGCACGGCCAGGGCGTGCCCGGTGACGGGGTCGAGCCGGATGTAGCAGCAACTGGCGAACTGGCCCGGATCCAGGTCGATGAGGAGCCGGTTGGTGCTGCTCAGCACCTGGTCCGGCGGATGGTCGCCGAGCGCGAACGCCCGTACCGCGCTGCGCAGTTGACCCATGGTCGCGGCGGCCTGCACGCCGTGCCCCTGGACGTCGCCGATGACCAGGGCCAGGCCGTCGCCGGACTCCACCACGTCGTACCAGTCGCCGCCCACGTCCATGCCCTGCGTACCGGGCAGATAGCGCCCGGCGGTCTCCGTCAGCGGATGCGTCGACAGGCGGTGCGGCAGCAGCGCCTCCTGGAGGCCCCGGGCCAGGGCGTCGTCGGCGACGTAGCGCCGGGCCCGCTCCAGGGCCTGTGCGATCAGCCCGGCGAGCGCGGTGAGGACCGTGCGCTCCTCGGTGCTGAAGGTGCGGGAGCGCTCGAAGCCGAGGATGCAGCAGCCGACCGGGCGGCCGGAGGCGATCAGCGGCAGGAAGGCCCGCGCGCCCTCCTCGGCGTCGAGCGCGAGCCCCGGATACGCGTCGGCCAGCTGCTCCATCGACTCGAAGAACAGCGACCGCCCGCCGGTGAGCGCGTCCACGCCCGGCAGCCGCGCGTCCAGGGACACGCCGTCGAAGTCGGACAGGAACCCCTGCGGGAACCCGTACTCCCACGCCAGATACAGGTGCCGGTCCTCCTCCAGGAGGTAGATGGCCAGCCGGCGGCTGCCGAACGCGGGCAGCAGCTCCCGCATCACCACCTCGGACACCTGCCGGGCGGTGACCGCCTCGGTCAGCGCGATGGCCAGCACGATCGGCCGGTACTCCGCCGCCTGGGAGGCGACATGGGCGGCCGACTCCTCCTCGCCCGGCAGCGGGGTCCCCGACGCGGCCTCCGTGGTGTCGGCCATCCGGCCCAGCGGCACCACCCGGCAGGTCAGCAGGTCGGGGCCGGGGTGCACGGACAGCGTGAGCCAGTCGCCCGCGGACCGCTGCGGGCCCGGCACATGACCGGCGGGGGAGGGGCGCCGCACCTGGAAGTGCACCGGCTCCGGGGACAGCAGGGCGGCCCGCAGATGGTCCTTGTACGCGGGCGGGTCCATCCAGGGCACGCCCTCCCACAGCAGCTGCCCGAGCAACTCCTCCACGGGCCGCCCCAGCAGTTCGGCCGCCCGGGGGTTCACGTAGGTGACCACCCCGAGCCGGTCGAAGGCGAACACCCCGTCGGGCAGCAGCCCGGCGGCACCGTCCGCGGCCGACCCGGGCCCCGGATCGACGACGAGACCGTCCACCCGGTACGGCGGCGAACCCGCGGCGGACGGCGACGGCTCGGCCGAGACCTCCGGCCCGCCCACCGTCCGCAGCTCCAGCAGCCGCAGTCCGCCGTCCGCGGCCCGCACCCGCAGGGGTTCCGGCGGCGGGCTGCCGTCGGCCGCCTCGCGCAGCGCGGCCAGCAGCAGATGGGCGTCGTCGGGGGTCACGGCCGCGGCGAACTCCTGCGGCGACGCGCCGAGGGCCCGCGCCGTACCGCCCGCCAGCGCCCGCACCACGTCGTCCGCGGACACGGTGCCGTCCGCCGGATCCCAGCTGAACCGCCCGATCCGGCCCGCCGGCGCGGGCTGGGCCGGCGGCCGTATGCACACCGGGTCGTCGTCCCAGGCGACCGGGGTCCCGCCCTTCTCCAGGACCGCCAGCGCCGCCCCCAGCTCGTCCGCGAGTTCGGCGACCCGCTCCCGTTCGGGCAGCGCCTCCGTCCCGTCGGGCGCGGGCGGGCGCAGCACCGCCAGGACGCCGTACGTCGTCGAGGCCCCCGTCACGGGCGCGTACACCGAGCCGAACCGGAAGGGCAGGCCCGCCGCGAGCTGCGGATAGCGCCGCATGGTGTCCGTCGCGTCGGGCAGCACGATCGTCGTACCGAGCCGGAAGGCGTCCGCGGCCGGGAACGGGCGGTCCAGGTGCAGCTGCCACCAGGGCCGGAACAGTGTGCCGGGCAGACCGGCCAGGACGGCCATCCGCAGCACTCCGGGTGTCCCGGACCGCAGGTACACGCCGCCCGCGAAGCCACCGAGGGCGCGGATCGCGTCCGCCAGCGCCCCGGTCAGCACCGCGGTCGGCGCTCCGGGCGCCCGGTCGGCGCGCTCGGCGCTCGCATGCATCGCTCTGTCCTCGTCGGGTGGATGTCACAGCAAGAATGCGCCGTCCGGCCGGGGGCGCGCATCCGGACGACAGGCAAGGGACGCGCGCCACACACCGGCGTGCGCCCCCGCCAAGGCACCACACCCTATGCCGGACGCGCGGGATCCGGGCCCCGCGCGCCCGATCGGCCCACCCGGGCGCCGTCAGGCGGCGCGGCGCCGTACCTCCCGGCCGTCGGCCTCCCGGTCCACGCCGAGCGGCCGGGCGAGTCCGACGACACCCTCGTCGAGTCGCTGGAGATGGCGCAGGACCCGGTGGGTGACGCTGCCGGACCGCAGCACCGGGGAACCGCCCGTCTCCAGCAGGGACGCGATGCTCGGCCCGGTCTCCACCCGGCCCTCGCCGGCCGCGCCGTCCGCGGCCCGCACGTGCGCCAGCAGCACGCCGATGTTGTGCGCGATGCGCCGCCCGGCCCGCTTGAGCTGCGGATCGGCCGCGATCGACCTGCTGTACGGCACCAGTTCGGCGGTCGCGGCCAGCGACCGCGCGTGGTAGGCGCACGTCTCCAGCAGCGCCACCACGTAGCGGGCGGTCTGCCGCCGGGTGCGCAGCGGAGTGATCGGATGCGTCAGCGGCCTGGTCGCCGCGCGCAGGTCGTCCAGCGCGGTGTCCAGGTCGCGCGCCATGTCCAGCAGGTCCACCGCGGGCCCGCCGCTGAGCTGCTCCACCGCCGCCTGGGCGACCTCGCCGAGCCGGTCGAGCACGGTGGCGAGCAGTTCGTCGGTACGGCGGTCGGTGTGCACCGGCAGCACCAGCGCCGCCGCGATCACCCCGCAGGCCGCGCCCAGCGCCGTCTCCTCGATCCGCAGCACCAGTACCGACAGGCTGTAGGTGTGCAGCAGCGTGTACAGCAGCCCCAGCATCGCCGTCACGAAGAACGACATCAGCGCGTACGACAGCGGCGCCGTGTAGAACATCGCGAAGATCAGCACCAGCACCAGGGCGAACGCGGTCCAGGTGTGCTCCCCGACGACCCCGGCCAGCACCGCGCCCGCGACGACGCCCAGGACGGTGCCCACGATCCGGCGGTAGCCCTTGACGAGGATCTCGCCCGTGGACGCCGTGTTGATGAACACCACCCAGCAGGTCAGCACCGCCCAGTACCAGCGCTGGCTGGACAGGAACTCGCCGCCGACGATCGCCAGCGCCGAACCCACCGACACCTGCACCGCCGCCCGGGTGGTGGGCCGCCGCAACCCGGTGGGGTCCTCCTCGCCGCCCGCGCCCGCGATGGCGGCGTCCTCCGCGTCCAGCTCCTCGCGGGAGCGGGCCGTGGCGGGCGTGTCGTCCGACTCGTCCTGCGGCCCGTCCAGGGCCAGCCGCAGTCCGAGAACGGCCCGGGCGGCCTCGCCGATGCCACGGAAGACGTCCTGGACGGCCGCGGGCGCGGCGGGCAGACCGTCCTCGTCGCGGTAGCCGAGCAGCCGGTTGCGCACCACCGCCCAGGCGGTGCCCCGGTCGCTGCCCACCGGCCGCCCCACCAGCTCCCGCAGCGCCTCCAGATCGCGGCGCAGGGCGTCGGTGACGTCGTCCCGCGCGCGCAGCCGGTCACCGACCGCGGGCGCCGGCGCACCCGGCAGATGCAGCGTGAGGGTGTCCGCGCGCTCGGCGCTGCGCGCCCCCAGCACCAGCACCCCGAGGCGCTCGGCGGCGATCTCGGCCTCGGCGATCCGCCGCTGCACGAGCGCGGCGGCAGCCCCGTCGCGGGTGCCCTCCTCCAGCCGTCCCTGGATCAGCAGGGCGCTCTCGTGCAGCCGTGCGGTGTGCCGCCGTACGTCGTCGAGGGCGTCGTCCAGGCCGTCCGGTGCCGTGTCCAGCAGGTCCAGTTGCGCGGACAGCAACTGCGCGAGCCGCGCCCGGAACGCCTGCCGCAGCCGCCCCAGCACCCGCTCGGGCGTGTCCCGCACCACGGCGAACCGCAGGACGGCACTGCACGCGAACGCGACGCCGAACACGCTGTAGAGCCCCGGCAGCGCGGACCCGGTGGCGCCGACGAACAGGGACGCGAAGTAGACCTGGAACCCCATCAGACCGAGCGCGGTGCCCCGGTCGCCGAACCGGCGGACGTAGACGGCCGAGAAGATCAGGACCAGGAAGAACAGGTCGCCCGCGACGACGTACGCGTGCAGCAGCGCCGCCAGCGACACCGCGGCCAGCGCCACCGGCAGGCCCAGGGCCAGGGTGATCGCCTGCGCGCGGGGCTCCTTCTCGCGGATGGCGAAGGTCGACACCATGGCGGCCATCGCCCCGGCGACCAGATGCCGTACGTCCACGCCGGCCGACGCCAGCACGACCAGCGTGAGTGCGATCGCCCCCACGGTCCGCAGCCCCGCCATCAGGCGCAGCAGCCCCGGATCGGCCGCCGCGATCCGGTCCCAGACCCTGCGCCGCACCGACCGTGCCGCAGTACTCACGCCGCCGAACTCTCCGTCCCTGATGCCCCGATGCCCCGGCCCGCACGAGACACGTGACACGTGCGGAAGCCGCGCGCCCAGCATGACATGGGAGGCTGTGCGCCTTCTGTGGGGCTGTTGTGGGGGGCGGGCGGGGTGCGGTCGGTGGAATGCGGCGGGTCGGTGGCGCGCGGCGGGGCTCAGCCGCTCGGTCGGATGTGCAGGACGTCCTGGGTGACCTCGCGCGGGGCGGTGAACAGCTGGTGCAGGATGTCCGCGACGGTGGCCGAGGTGAGCGGCTTCGCCGCGCCCACCCGGGTCAGATAGCCGTCGGCCTCCCACACCGGCTGGGCGCGCTGGCGGTCCTCGGGCGGGAAGTTCTCGTAGAAGGAGCTGTCCAGGATCGACCCGAGGACCGCGAGGGTGACCCGGATGCCGTCGGTGCGCAGCTCCCGGTGCATGGCGGCGGTGAAGCCGTTCAGGCCGTGCTTGCCGGCCGCGTACAGGGACATCAGCGGCATGTGGTCCAGGGTGATCTCGGAGGAGAGGTTCACGATGTCGCCTCCGCCGGCCGCCCGCAGCAGCGGTACGGCCGAGCGGGTCGTGTGCAGCGGGCCCAGCAGGTTGGTGCCGATGCATGCGCGGATGTCGTCGTCGCCGGTCTCCTCGATGGCGCGGATGCGGGCGACACCGGCGCTGTTGAGCAGGATGTCCAGCCGCCCGAACCGCTCCTCGACCTGCGCGAAGGCCGCGCGTACGGCGGCGCCGGCGCCGACGTCCGTGGGGATCGCCAGCACGGGGTGGGGGCCGTTCATCCCGCGCACGGCCGTCGCCAGCCGGTCGGCGCGCCGGGCGAGGACGACGACATGGGCGCCGTTCTCCGCCAGCAGCTGGGCCGTGGCCCGGCCGACCCCCGTCGAACCCCCGCTGATCACGGCGACCTTGCCCCGCACGGTTCCTGGCACGACAGCCTCCCTGTACCGGCCGGGCGCCGGACGCGTCCCGTGGTGGAGAATCTCACTCTCTTGTATGGCTATTAATATTCGCAAGAGTGGATACAAGGTTCTCTCGGGAGGTGTCCGGCACCGGGGCGCGGCCTGCGCCTACCGCGAGTTCCGCGCCGCCCGGTTGCGCCGGCGCAGCAGGAGGAGGCCGCCGGCCACGGCCGCGATGCCCGAGGCCGCCGTCCAGGCGGGAAGGTCCGAGGAGCCGGTGTCGGCCAGGTCCTGGCCCGTGCCGCCCTGCGCGCTCGCGGCGGCCGACGGCGTGGCGGCACCGGACCCGGCGCCCGTGCCGTCGGCCGAGCCCGCCGCCGTGCCCGAGGATTTGCCCGACGCTTGGGGCGACGCGGCCGAGGACGAGCCCGTCCCGCTCTCCACGCTCACCGAGGCGCGGTCCCGCGTGAACGCCAGGGTACCGAAGCCGAGTTGGTCGTAGCCGCCGCTGTTGGGGCCGTAGTCCCCGCCGCCGCCCTCGGGGGCCGCCTTGGCCGCGATCTGCGTCAGGTACGGGGCGGACAGCCCCCGGCGCTTGGTGTAGTGGTTGGAGATCATGGCCCAGACCGGGCGGATCATCGTCGGGTCGGCCCCGGCCACGTCGCTCGCCGTCTCGGTGCCGTGCCAGCCGTTGACCGCGCCCTTCGCCCGGGTGTTGGCGGTGTACCGCACGTCACCGCCCAGGTTCCACTTCGCCACGTACTGGGCGCCCTTGAGGAAACGGTTGTCGTCGTAGCCGTACAGGTCGATGCCCTGGTTCCAGGCCATCTCGCAGACGGTGCCCATCAGTCCGACACCGAGCAGGGAGTGGCCCTGGTCGCGGCCCGCCTCCAGCCATTCGCCGAGCCCGTTGCCGTACACCACGGGGATGGCGTTCCTGACGGCGCCGAGGCCGGTGCCGTTCTTGAAGTAGTCGACGGCGCGGGCGACTTGGGATTTGTCGTCGCAGAAGATGCCGGTGGCCAGGACACAGGCCATCGCGCACAGGTCCCAGTTGGGCCAGTAGTTGGTGATGACGGCGCCGTTGTGGTTGGCCAGGAAGTCGTCACTGAGCGGGGCGATGACCTTGCTCAACAGCATCTGGAAGCGGGCGAGTTCGAAGCCGTCGTGGTCGCGCACGAGTTCGGCGGCGTTGGCGAGCTGGTAGCCGTACAGCCCGGCCGCGAGGAACCGGTCCGCGCTGCCGGCGACCTGGGTGAGCGTGCTCGACCAGGCGTTGAGGATCGCGACCGCGGTGTCCGCGTACGCCTGCTCCCCGGTGACGTGCGCACGCAGGGCGTTCTGGTAGGCGGCGTGGGCGTCGTTGTAGAGGAGCGAGTAGTTCTGCGGCGAACCCGAACCCCGGTAGACCGTCGCCTGCGGCCGGGCCGTCCAGGTGCTCTGCGCGTGCGCGTTGGCGGCGAGTCTGGCGTATCCCGCCTTGTACGGAGCGGCACCGGCCGCCACCTTCGCCGCCATGCGGTCCAGGTCGGCGGCGGTGTGCAGCAGGCCGGGATGCGCGAAGGCCGTGCCCGCCGCCGCGGCCGGGGGCGCGGTGGCGACGGCGGCGGTGGCGGCGACACCCGCCGCCGCACCGGTGGTCTTCAGCAGGGTCCGACGGCTGATCTGTGCTCTCACGTGCTCGGGTCCTCGGTTTCTCGGATGCGCGCCGACGGGATGACGGCCGACGGGATGACGCGCGAAAACGGCGACTGTGCACAGGAGACGGACCGGTACGACGCCGATAACAGAAACCGTGGGGGAGGGGCGGCAGGGTGTGCACAACTACCGCGCAGCGCTCCGCTGTTGCGCTCACTGCGAGCGTCCTTCGGTCAGTCCTCCTCCGGCACGCCGTCCGTACGGCGGTCCGCGCGCAGGTCCGCGATCAACTCCCCGGCGGAGACGGTGTCGTCGTCCTTGTGCCCGTCCCACCGCTCGAAGGTCGCGGCGGCGGCCTCGGCGAACGTGCCCGGCACCCCGGCCCCCTCCAGCGCGCGGGCGATCTCCCGCATCTCCGGCTCCCAGCGCCAGGCCCGGGGCCCGGCACCGGCCAGCTGCCCGGGCCTGGCCAGCGGGGTGCCGGGCAGCAACTGCCCGGCCAGCTCCAGGAGTTCGTCCAGGACGTCATGGCCGTCGGCGAGGGCGCAGGCGTGCGCGGCGAGGGCGTACGAGATCTTGTTGTAGGCCGCGAAGGACAGCTTCAGCGCCGACGCCCGGCCGACGGGACCCGCCAGCACGACCGGGGTGAGCAGCGTGCCGGCGAAGAGCGCGCGCACCCGCTCGACGGCGGGGGTGTCCCCGGACAGATACAGGCGCGTGGTGTCCGCGTGCCGCGGCGGCGGCCCCGTGATTCCGCCGTCGACGAGGGTGGCGCCGGTACCGGCGAACACCTCGCCGATCTCCGCCATCCGCGCGGGGCTCACGGCGTTGGCGTCGACGTAGACGCCGTCGAACCCGGCCGCCGCGACCTGCCCGGCCACGTCGAGCGCCGCAGCGGGCGGACACACGCTCAGGATCAGTCCGCACGCGGCGGTCAACTGCCCGATGCCGTCGGCGGGTTGCAGCCCGGCCGCCGCGGCGCGTCGCCGTGTCGCGGCGCCTCGTCCGTCCGGCAGCCACCACACGCGCGCTCCGGCCACCCCGGCCTGGGCCGCGACCTGGGCACCCATGGCGCCCGGGTGCAGGATTCCCACATCTCGACGTTCCACGCGCGGAACCCTACGACAGCGGGCCGATGCGCGGCGACGACCGGCCAGGCCGAGTAAGCGGG
>LJCV01000058.1 GCA_001298575.1 Actinobacteria bacterium OK074 | reverse complement strand
GCCTGTCGATACCGGCCGCCCACCCCCTCCCCCACCGGCGAAGGCACCCGTACCCGTCCGCGTCCCCGAAGCCGATCCCGGCGCTCAGAACACCGGCGTTCCGTCCTGCGTCAGCCTCCAGTTGGAGACCGCGAAGTCCGCCGGGTCGAGCGCGCCCTTCGCCGTGACGTAGTCGATCATCAGCTGGCGGATCTCGTTGGTGGAGCTGTAGGCGATCTCGGCGGTCGCGATGTGCGGGTAGCCGGAGCCGCCGTTGGCACGGTAGTTGTTCACCGCGACGACGAAGACCTGGTCGTCCGTGACCGAAGTGCCGTTGTACGTAAGGTTCTTGATCCGCGAACCCTCCGCCTGCGCGATGTCGATGTCGTACGAGACGCCCGCGGCGACGTCGTACATGTAGTCCCAGAAGCTGTTGGCGTTGGTGAGCGTGGCGGTGTCCACCGTCGTGCCGGACGGCACCTGGTAGTAGTACTTCGCCGCGTACTCCAGGTAGTCCTTGAGCTGGGCGCCGGTAAGCTTCTTGCCGTAGAGGGTGTTGTCGTAGATGTAGAGGCCGGCGATGTCCTTGATGGTGACCGAGCCCTTGGGGATGTCGGCCGTGCGGCTGAAGGGCGCGGCGACGGAGATGAGGGGCAGCGCGGCGTCGGCCGTCGACAGGCCCGCCTTGACCGTCTCCGTCTGGACCTGCTGGATGAAGTCCATGATCGGCACGTCCTTCCAGCAGGACTCGGCCGCCGAGAGGTCCTCGGTGCAGGTGCCGACCGCCGTGTTGACGTACTTCACGACCAACTCGTGGTCGGCCTCCAGGAGTTGCTTGATCTCCGGGTCCTCGTCCACGGTGTTCGGGTTGAGGGTCTGGGCCGTCTTGCTGGTGATCTTCCAACGGCCGTGCTCCAGCTCGACTTCGAAGTCGAAGACGCTCAACCGGTAGCCCCAGCAGTACGGTTCGGAGAGCAGGACGTCCGCGCCGGTCTCCTCGTTCTTGACCGTGTACGACGGGACCTCGACGTGGGTGTGGCCGACCAGGATCGCGTCGATGCCGGGCACCTGCTGGGCGACGAGGTTGGAGGCGTTCTCGACGTACGGGAGCGCGTCGCCGTAGGACGTCGAACCGTCCAGGCCCGAGTGGTCGGTGAGGAAGACGACGTCGCAGCCCAGCGCGCGCAGCCGCGGCACGTACTTCTTCGCCTGCTCGACCAGGCCCGGGAAGACCATCTTGCCGCTGACGTTGTCCTTGTCCCACAGCGCGATGCCGGGGTTGGTGAGGCCGAGGATGCCGACCTTGATGTCCGGCGCGCCCGGCACGCAGATCCGCTTCACGGTGTACGGCGGGAAGGCGGGCAACAGGGTCGTCGCGTCAAGGGCGTTGGCGCCGAGCAGCGGGAAGTGGCACTGGCTCTCGAACTTGCGCAGGACGTCGATGCCGTAGTTGAACTCGTGGTTGCCGAGGGCGGCGGCGTCGTAGCGCATGTAGTTCATGGCCGTGGCCATGGGGTGCTTGGGGCCCTTCTTGCCGTCCGTGCCCGTGATCGGGTCGATGCGCGCGAAGTAGTAGGCCAGCGAGGTGCCTTGGATGATGTCACCGGCGTCGACGAGGAGCACGTGCTCCTCGCCCTTGGCCGCGCGCTGCTCCTTGATGAGCGTGGCCACGCGGGCGACGCCGACCGAGTTGCCCTTGCTGTCCGAGTACGCCTTGTCCAAGTAATAGTCCCAGTCGAAGACATGGCTGTGCAGGTCGGTCGTACCGAGGATCGAGAACGTCCAAGTCGTCGGCTTCTTGGGAGGCTTGGGCTTCTTGCTGCTGGCCTCGGCCGGTGCCGCGGCGGCCACCGACGCCCCGCCCGTCGCGGCCACGGCCGCTCCGGTCACGGCCGACTTGTGCATGAACTCCCGGCGGTTCATGGGGTTGACGGGCATACGGGGCTCCTGGGCTCCAGAGAGGACACGGGTGACGGCCGGCCTCGGCTGCCCGGGGTCGACTGGTGTGCCGTGCGGGGCTACACGCGTAGAGCGTGGCCGCAGTCAAGCCCCGGAGGAACCAGCAACAGGCCATGTCCAGGTCAATAAAAGGTCAGGACGCGAGACTTCACCCGCCGTTCCGACGGCCGCCCTCAACTCGACTCCCGCACCACCAGCCTGCAAGCAACGGTCCGCACCCCCGCCACCGCACCCCCGGAACCCCCATCAATCGCCTCCAACAACCGCAAAGCCGCGATCCGCCCGATCTCCGCGAGATCCATGTCGATGGTGGTCAACGGCGGCCGGGACGCCAGCGCCATGGTGTCCCAGTTGTCGTACCCGACGACCGCGACGTCGCCCGGCACCCCAACCCCCCGCTCCCGCAAGGCATCCGTCACCCCCCGAGCGATCTGGTCGTTGCCGCAGAAGAACGCATCCGTGTCCGGCGCGGTGCGCAACACCGCCTCGGCCGCCCGCCGCCCCCACGCCTCGCTCCACTCGCCGTAGTACACCCGCCCACCCGCCAACTCCAGCCCCACATCGCGAAGTTGGGCGATGGCGTGCCGGGCCCGGTCGCGGGCGGCGGCGTGGTGCTCGGGCCCGGTGACGTGCGCGATGCGTGTCCGCCCGGTCGACAACAGGTGATCGACGGCGAGTTGGGCGCCGCCACGGTCGTCGGAGACCACGGACACGTCGGCCGGGTCGGTGGACGGCGACAGCGCGTAGACGACGGGGATCGACTCGATGCCGTTGATGCCGGTCAGCGGCGCACGCGGGTCCGTGCGCCGGCCGGTGACGATGATGCCGTCGACGCGGCGGTCGATGAGGTTGCGCAGATGGTGCTGTTCGCGGATCGCGTCACCGCGCGTGTCGCACAGCAGCACGGAGATCTTGCCCGCGCCGAGCGCGTCCTCGGCGCCGAGCAGCACGGGCGTGCTGAAGCGGCCGATGCCGTCCGTGGTCATCAGGCCGACGGTCCAACTCCGGCCGGTGTGCAGGGACTGCGCCTGCTGGTTGGGGCGGAAGCCGAGCGCCTCCACGGCGTCCAGGACCCGCTGCCGGGTCTCGGGCCGCATCCGGCCCCCGCCGTTGAGCGCCTTCGACGCGGTGCCCACGCTGACACCGGCGAGCGCGGCGACATCGGCGAGCCGGGCGCGTGAAGCAGGGTGCACGGGCAAACCTTTTCCTCTACGGCACTGGAGTCCCCCATCGTGGCAGTGACCGGGGCTTTCGTGCCAGTCCCTGAGCAAAACGGAAAAGTGTCGTGTCGCAAGCCTTGACCGACCCACCCTCCTGCCCTCTACTTTCTCGTCAGGAAAACGGTTGCTCAAACTGGCTCCAAGCGCTCCCGCACACCCCCGTCCACCGGGCCCGCACCCGAGGCCCGTCCACCCGGCGAAATCGGAGCACCATGCCCGGCCCCATCCAGCCCACGCCCGCCGCCCGCACCTCCCTGCGCCCGGCCACGGCCACCATCGCCGACGGCTTCTGGCACGCCCGGCGCGCGGTCAACGGCCGTGTCTCGCTCCCCCAAGGGCCCCAACTCCTGGAAACCGCGGGCAACTTGCACAACCTGCGACTCGCTTCCGGCGCCGCGGAGGGCGAGTTCGAGGGCGCGTACCCGTTCGTGGACACGGACGTCTACAAGTGGCTGGAGGCAGCTGCCTGGCAGCTGGCCCAAGAGTCGCCCGGGGATGGGGAGTTGGCGGCCCAGGTGGACGCCGTCATCGCCCTCGTCGCCGCCGCCCAGCAGCCCGACGGCTATCTCAACACCTACTTCCAGCTGGTCAAGGGCGGTGAGCGGTACCAGGACCTGCGCTGGGGGCACGAGTTGTACTGCGCGGGCCATCTCATCCAGGCCGCCGTCGCCCACCACCGCGCCACCGCCCGCCCCGAACTCCTGGACGTGGCCGTCAGGTTCGCCGACCACATCGACGGCGTCTTCGGCCCGCCCGGCAGCGGCAAGCGGCTCGACGGCATCGACGGTCACCCGGAGGTGGAGACCGCCCTCGTCGAGCTGTACCGGGAGACGGGCGAGCGCCGCTACCTGGACCTGGCCGGTTACTTCGTCGACCGGCACGGCCACGGGCTGCTCGGCGGCGAGGCGTACTGCCAGGACCGGGTGCCGGTGCGGGAGGCGGTCGACGTCGAGGGGCACGCCGTACGGCAGTTGTACCTGCTGGCCGCGGTCGCGGACCTCGCCGCCGAGACCGGCGAGGCCGAACTCCGCACGGCCGCCGAGCGGTTGTGGCACGCGATGACCACGACCAAGACGCACCTCACCGGCGGCCTGGGCGCGCACCACGAGTCGGAGGACTTCGGCGACCCGTACGAACTGCCCACCGAGCGGGCGTACTGCGAGACCTGTGCGGCAATCGCCTCGGTCCAGTGGAGCCGCCGCATGGCCCTGCTCACCGGCGAGGCCCGCTACGACGACCTGATCGAGCGCACCCTCTTCAACGGATTCCTCGCGGGCGTCTCGCTGGACGGCGAACGCTGGCTGTACGTCAACCCGTTGCAGGTCCGCGACGGCCACACCGACCACGGCGGCGACCAGTCCGCCCGCCGCACCCCCTGGTTCCGCTGCGCCTGCTGCCCGCCCAACGTGATGCGGCTGCTGGCGAGCCTGGAGCACTACCTTGCCTCAACCGACGCCCAGGGCCTGCGCGTTCACCAGTACGTGAGCGGCCGGTACGCCGGCGACCTCGGGGACGGAGCAACCGTCGCCGTCCGCGCGCGGACCGACTACCCCTGGCACGGCACCGTCGCGTTCACCGTCGAGGAGACCCCGGACGACGGCCGCCCGTGGACGCTGACCCTGCGCATCCCGCAGTGGGCGCGCGAATTCCGGGTGCGCTGCGGGGAGTTGACGTACGACCCGGCGGACGCCCCGGTCACCGACGGCTGGCTGCGGCTTGAGCGGCGCTGGGCGCTCGGCGACGAAGTCGTCCTGGAACTGGGGCTGGAGCCCCGGCTGACCGCGGCCGACCCGCGCGTGGACGCCGTGCGCGGCTGTGTGGCGATCGAGCGCGGGCCGCTCGTGTACTGCCTGGAGCAGGTGGACCACCCGGGCGGCGGGCTGGACGACGTCGTCCTGGACACCACACGCCAACTCGCCGTGAAACACCGGCCGGACCTGCTCGGCGGGGTCACCACCGTGGTGGCCGCGAGCCACCGGCGCCGGCTGCCGCGGCCGGAGTCGGGCTGGTGGCCGTACGGCCCCGCCGACGACGCCCCGCACCCGGCCGGCGACCCCGTCGAGCTGACCGCCGTCCCCTACTACGCCTGGGCCAACCGGGAGGACGGCGCCATGCGCGTCTGGCTGCCCACGACATGACGGTCCGTCAACTTGCTTGTCCTGCACATGCGTCAGAGCCGCCATCGAACGTCACCCCGACAACGAGGTCACCCGTGAATCCCACCCGACGAACACTGCTCGCCGCGCTCGCCGCCGTCGGCACCCTCGCCTCCGTCACCGCGTGCGGCGGCTCCGGTTCCTCCGGCTCCTCGTCCGGCTCGTCCTCGACGTACACCTTCTGGGACCCCTACCCGCAGTTCGCCGCCTCCTCGGCCTGGGGCAAGCGCGTCACGGCGTGCGGCAAGGAGGCCGGGGTCAAGGTCAAGCGCACCGCGTACGACACCACCGACCTGGGCAACAAGGCGCTGCTCGCCGCCCAGCAGGGCAACGCGCCCGATGTGATGCTGGTGGACAACCCCGTCGTCTCCACCCTCGTCGAGGCCGGAATCCTCACCAAGACAAGCGAGTTGGGGCTGGACACCGCCTCGTTCCAGAAGAACGTCATCGGCGCGGGCACGATCGACGGCAGTGCCTACGGGGTGCCGATCGGCGCGAACACGCTGGCGCTCTACTACAACAAGAAGGTGCTGTCGGCGGCCGGTGTCGACCCGGCGTCGGTCAAGGACTGGGCCTCCCTCACCGCCGCGCTGAAGAAGGTGACGGCGGCGGGCAGGAAGGGCATCACGTTCTCCGCGATCAACACGGAGGAGGGCAGCTTCCAGTTCCTGCCGTGGTTCTGGGGCGCGGGCGCCGACCTGACAGAACTCGACTCCAGCAAGGGAGTTGCCGCCCTCGCGCTGTGGAAGCAGTGGGTGGACGCGGGCTACGCGCCCAAGGACGTCATCAACAACACGCAGACGACCAGCTGGCAGGAGTTCGCCACCGGGCAGTACGCGTTCGGCGAGAACGGCACCTGGCAGCTGGGCAACGCGAAACAGGCCGGGCTCGACTACGGGATCATCAACATCCCCGCACGAAACGGCGGTTCGGCGCCGGTGCCGACGGGCGGCGAGTTCGTCACCGTACCCGTGCAGAAGGACAGCGCCCGCTACGACGTCTCCAAGAAGATCGTCACCTGTCTGACCAGCCCGGCGAACCTGCTGGCCACCGACACGACGCTGACGTACGTGGCGCCGACGGCGGCCGTGCAGGCCAAACAGGTCGCGGCCAGCCCGGAGTTGAAGCCGTGGGTGTCGGCGGTGGCGTCCGCGCGCGGCCGTACGAGCGACGGCCTGGGCACCAAGTACCCCACGATCTCCCAGCCGTTGTGGACCGCCGTCCAGTCGGCCCTGTCCGGCGGCAAGAGCGCCCAGTCCGCCCTGGCCGAGGCCCAGTCGGCGGCGGCGAAGGGCAACGGATGAGCGGGGAGAGGGAGTTCGTGTGAGCGGGAAGCGGGAGTTCGCATGAGTGTCGCCGCACGGCTCGACAAGCGCCCCCGGGTGACGGCCGGGGACAACGCCAAGTGGCCGGACTCAGAGGGCGGTTCGGCGGCACTCCGGCGCCGGCAGCGCCGTCGCAGCCGTCTCACGGCCCTCGCCTTCGTCGCCCCGCTGATCGCCTACCTCGCCGCCTTCTACCTCTATCCCCTCTACCGCAACCTCGACCTGAGCCTGCGCGACTACACCGTCCGCTCGTTCGTCGCGGGCGACGCGCCCTTCTCCGGCTGGGCCAACTTCCAACGGGTCCTGGACGACCCGACGTTCGGCCCGGCGCTGCGCCACACCATGGTCTTCACCTTCGTGTCGATCGCCTTCCAGTACGTCATCGGCCTGGCCCTCGCGGTGTTCTTCAACCGCCACTTCCGGCTGGCGACGACGCTCCGCGCGCTGTTCCTGATCCCCTGGCTGCTGCCGCTCATCGTCTCGGCGTCGACGTGGTCGTGGATGTTCAACAGCGAGTCGGGGGTGGTGAATTACGCGCTGCACCTGCTGGGCATCGCCCCGGTCGGCTGGCTGACGTCACCGCAGTGGGCGCTGACGTCGGTGATCGTCGCGAACATCTGGATCGGCATCCCGTTCAACCTGGTGATCCTCTACAGCGGTCTCCAGAACATCCCCGGGGAACTGTACGAGGCGGCGGCGCTGGACGGGGCGGGCGCGTGGCAGCAGTTCCGCCGCATCACCTTCCCGCTGCTGCGCCCGGTGTCGGCGATCACGCTCCTGCTGGGCCTGGTCTACACGCTGAAGGTCTTCGACCTGATCTGGATCATGACCAAGGGCGGCCCGGGCGACGCCTCGACGACGCTGGCGACCTGGTCGTACCAGCTCGGATTCGGCACGCTGCTGCCGAAGTTCGGCCCCGGGGCGGCCGTCGGCAACCTCCTCATCGTCATCGCGCTCGTCTTCGGGCTGCTGTACGTCCGCGTGCAGCGGAGGCAGGAGGAGCCATGAAGTCCCCCACCCACAAGGCGCGTTACACGGTGATCGGCCTCGCGCTCACCGCCGTGATGCTGTTCCCGGTGTACTGGATGCTGAACGTGTCCTTGACTCCCCAGCAGGACATGCGCAGGACACCCCCGGACCTCTTCCCCTCCCACCCCACCTTCGAGGGCTACCGAGCAGTCCTGGACGACCAGTTGCCCTACCTGGGCACGAGCCTGCTGATCGGCCTCGGCACGGTCGCCCTGACCCTCGTCGTGGCCGCCCCCGCGGGCTACTCGCTGGCCCGCCTGCGCCCGCACGGACGCGGCGCCCTGAGCCTGGCGCTGCTGATCGCGCAGATGATCCCCGGCATCGTGATGGCGATGGGCTTCTACGGCGTCTTCCTCGACCTCGGGCTGCTGAACTCCTGGTGGGGGCTGATCGTCGCGGACTCGACGATCGCGGTGCCGTTCGCGGTGATGATCTTCACGGCGTTCATGGCGGGAATTCCGGGGGAGTTGACGGCGGCGGCGCGGATCGACGGGGCGGGCACCTTCCGCACGTTCTGGTCGATCGTCCTCCCGGTGAGCCGCAACGCCGTGGTCACCGTGTCCCTGTTCGGCTTCCTGTGGGCCTGGTCGGACTTCGTCTTCGCCAACACCCTTGACGGCGGCGGCGATTGGCGGCCGATCACGCTCGGCATCTACCGCTACATCGGCAACAACAACCAGGAATGGAACGCGATCATGGCGACCGCCGTGGTCGCGTCGGTACCGGCCGCCGTCCTGCTCGTGCTCGCCCAGCGGTATGTGGCGGCGGGCGTGACGGCGGGCGCGGTGAAGGACTGACGGCCCTGGACGGGGCCGGTCAGAACCGCGTGCTTCTCCGAAGAAATCCCCCAACTCCCCTACATTCAGAGGAGAACCACCCCATGAGCCGCACCACAACCCACCCCACGGACAAACACAGACACCACCGCACCCCACTGACGGCCGCCCTCGGCACCCTGGCCCTGGCGACCACGGCCGTTCTGGGCACGGCGGCGGCCCGCACGGCGGCCGCCCCCACCGCGGCGACCACCCTCGTCGTGAACGCCGCCCAGTCCCTCCGCCCGGTCACACATGTGGCCTCGGGCAGCCTGTACGGCCTGGCCGACGCGAACACCCCGTCGGACAGCCTGGTCTCGGCGCTGAAGCCGAACACGTTCGTCCAAATGGCCCCCGGCGGCACCCAGTTGCCCAACGGCGAGCCGACCCCGGCGGGCGACGCCCTGGTGGTGGCCCCGAAGGCGGCGCGGGCGGGCGCGAAGGTGGTGGTCCGGATGCCGGACTGGTACCCGAACTTCCCCTACAAATGGGTGAGTTGGAGCGACTGGCTGGCAGCGGTGGACAAGCAGGTGGCGTCGGTGAAGGCGTCGTCGGCGACGAACATCGCGGCGTACGAACTCTGGAACGAGCCGGACTGGACGTGGGACACGACGGCGGCGGGAGCCTTCGACGCAGGCTGGGCGCGCACCTACAAAGAAGTCAGGTCGAAGGACGCAACAACCCCGATCCAGGGCCCGAGTTACTCGTCCTGGAACCAGTCGTCGATGACCCAGTTCCTGACGGACGCGAAGGCGAGCGGCACAGTCCCGGACGTCATCGCCTGGCACGAGTTGCAGGGGTCCCAGGACATCGCGGCACACGTGTCGGCGTACCGGGCCCTGGAGTCGAGCCTGGGCATCACCCCGCGCCCGATCTCGATAGAGGAGTACGGCACCCCGACCGAGGTGGGAGTCCCCGGCCCCCTCGTGAGCTACGTGGCGAAATTCGAGCGAGCAGGCGTCCACGACGCGGAGTTGGCCTTCTGGAACCACTACGGCACCCTCGGCGACACCCTGACGGACACCGGCGGCTCACCGAACGGCTCGTACTGGCTCTACAAGTGGTACGGCGACATGTCGGGCACCATGCTGACGACAACTCCCCCGTCCCAGACGGGCCTTGACGGCGCCGCGGCGCTGACGTCGGACGGCCGCCAGGTGAGCGTGGTCTTCGGCGGCGGAGCGGGTTCGTCGGCGGTAAAGGTAACGGGCCTCAACTCCCTCTCGCCGTTCGGCAGTTCGGTACACGTAAAGCTGGAGTACACCCCGTCGAAGGGCCGCACGACGGCGGTGACCTCCCCGACAACGATCTCGGACACCACGTACACGGTGGCGAGCGACGGCTCGATCACGATCCCGGTGACGACGAACGCGACGGACGGCTACCACGCGGTGATCACCCCGACCGGCACGCCGACGAGCCTGGCGGGCACGTACGGCATCACCAACAAGAACAGCGGCCTGTCCCTGGACACGTCCGGCTCGGGCACGGCGCAGGGCACGGCGGTGGTCCAGTCGACGCCGAGCACGTCGGCCACCACCCAGTCCTGGACCCTGACGGCGTCCGGCTCCGGCCTCTACAAAATCACCAACAAGGCGAGCGGCCTGCTCCTCGGCATCCAGAACGCCTCCACCGCGGACGGCGGCACGGCACTGATCTGGGGCGACAACGGCACGGCGGATCACTTGTGGCAGTTGATCCCGTCGGGGGACGGGTATTTCAAGATCGCCAACTACAACAGCGGGTTGTTGTTGGGGGTGACGAATATGAGTACGTCTTCGGGGGCGCAGGTTTTGCAGTGGGACGACAATGGGACGGGGGATCATTTGTGGAGGCTCGCGGGGCGGTGAGATAGGCAGGGCGAGGGTGCGCCTCTGGTCGTCCGCGGAGTGGAGCGGGCGGCTGGGGGCGCACGTACGCTCCACCGGCCGGTAACCCACCCACCGCGTTACGCAAGCTTTATGGTGCGATTTGCACAACTGATCGCCGTTTTAGCCACATACACGCTTGCAGCACGTGCATTTCCCCCTGGTGACACCCAGTACCCATAGGTAGCGTGGCTTCACCGAAGTAAAGCCACGCCCCACCGGGAGCCGACTGTGAACCGCCGCGTCTCTGCCCTCACCGCCATCGCGGGGGCCGCTACGGATGCCGCCGCGGGTTCGGCTGCGCCGAGTGCCAGTGCTTCGGACTCCGCGGGACGGCCGACGATCACCCTGCCCAAGGGTATGAGGAACGTCTTCGAAGGCTGGGAAACCGGCGATACCGCAAAAGACGCCGTACTGGCCGATGCCCGGCAGGCGTTGAACTCCACTGACTTCGCGGTCTCCCGTGGGGACACGGATTCCAAGGCACTGGCCTTCTACTACCAGGGCGATGCGCTCCTGAGTGAAGTCAAATGGGTACAGGCGTGGCTCGACGCCGGCACCACCTGGACGGGAACCACTCGCTACCTCACCCCCCAGGTAACGCTTCAAGGCAAGAAAACAGCTGTTGTCGTTTACTGCTCCAACGCCCCCTGCTGGTACGAACCCGAGTACACCCCGGAGCAGAAGGAACAGCAGTACAAGAGCATCGTCAGCTCCCCGCTGTACACGGGCAAGGCATACGAACAGCGCGGGTTCGAGGACCGGTTCAGCAACGGCAACCCCTACACCGACTTCAACAAGAAGGAGTCCGCCGACGGGTCGATCGGCGAGCCGTGGGCCAAGGGCGAGTCCGGCGAGGACCCGCCCTGCGGAATCGAATACCTGCGCTCCTCCGACGGCGGCGCCTTCCACCTGAAGGCGACCATCACCTGGCAGATCACCTGGGAGGGTTCCAACGGTGAGACGGGCACTCTGCCCAACGGCACGTTCGGAACGACCCAGGACGTCACCGTCGAGGAAGCCCAGGCCGTCAACCAGTAGCCACGCAAGGCCCACCAGCCAGCCACTCGGAGAGACCGAACCACACGATGAGTGATCTACGACTCGAAGGCACCATCTTCGAAGACCTGAGAAAGACGTTCGCCACGGTCACCGACCGCATGGACACCGCCCGCCGCACCCTGCGCGGCACGGACGGCACAGCCGTCGGCGAACACCAACTCGTCGACGCCGTCCACGACTTCGCCGACGACTGGGGCTACGGCATCAAACAACTCGCCAAGCACACCCAGGACGCCGTCAAGATGATCGACAAGATCGGCAAGTCCTTCGAAAAACTGGACCTGGACCTGGCGGAGTCGTTGAAGACCCCCAAGTCGGCGCCGAAGAAGGGCAGTTGACGTGGGCCGCCCGTCCTTCCCCAACATAGGCTGGGACCCCACCCCCGGTGACGTCGAAGACACCCGGGAACTGGCCAAGAGACTCGGCGGCCTCGCGGCCGAACTCGGCACCGCCGTCCAGGAGTTGGAACGCATCGAATGCGGCGCCTGGAAGGGCAGGACAGCCGTCGCCTTCACCGAACACATCTCCACCGACGTCACCCCCCTCATCAAAAAGAGCCACGACTCCTTCGACAAAGCCTCCCGCGCCCTGCACCGCTGGGCAGGCCAACTCACCGAATTCCAGACCGAAGCCGACCGCCTGGAAAAGGAAGCCGGCGACAAACTCGACGCCAAAGCCACCGCCAAGGCGAAAGCCGACTCCGACACCGCCGGCAAGGGCAGCGACGACCTCGCCAAAGCCTCCAGCGCCGTCGACGGCGTCATCCAGAAGGTCCACGACCTGGAGAGCCGATACCGGCACGCCGCCACCGCCGTCGGCAAGGACCTCGACAAGGCGGGCGACATCGCCCCCGACGAGCCAGGCTTCTGGGACAAGTTGGGGCACGGGATCGCGGACGCGTGGGACGCCACCGGCGACTGGCTCAAGGACCACGCCGATCTGATCAAGGAAATCGGCGACGTCCTCAGCGACATCACGGCGGTGCTCGGCATTCTCGCCATCATCACCCTGCCCTTCGAACCGCTCGGCGCGATCTTCGGCGCCGCCGCCGTCCTCACCAGCGGACTGGCACTGCTCGCGCACTCGGTCGCGATGGCGAGCGGTGCGGACGTCAGCTGGCTGACCATGGGGACGGACACGCTGGGGATGCTGCCGGGAATCGGGCTGTTCTCGAAGGGGGCGAAGGTGGCCGAAGTGGTCGCCGGATCGAAAGTGATGCAATTCGGGACGGGGTTCACGAAGTCTTACATCGCATCCTCGGCCAACTTCCTGGCCACAGGAGAAATGGCCAAGAGCGTCGAGGGCGGCATAGGCATACTGAGCAGGAAGATCGTCCTTGGAGGCACAGGAAGGGACCTGGCTCTTATCAGCCACGAGAGTGGCACGATGAGCCGACTGGCCGGGCTCGCCGAGGCGGGATACCACCAGGGACAATGGCTCGGCACCAAGGGAGCAGCCCTCTTCGGAGAGAAGTTCACCGTCGATCCGTTGAGCAAACTGGGCAGAGGCATTGATATCGCCGGGAAAGTCCTCCCCAAGGGAGCCAGCATCGCTCTGCACAGCGGCAACTCCACCAACCCCGGTGACCGTCTGCACCAATCCGCCACCGCACACTGAGGCGTGACATCCATGACCATCTGGCAGCCCGAACCGGGCGAAACGCTGCTGGCACGCCGCTCGGTGAGCTTCGCGACCGGCGAGGCCACCGCAGTATCAGGAATGCGCTGGTTCCGCGACACCGAGCGGCGGGACATCCAGAACGAACTCCAGGACTGGCCCGAAGGGCCCCACTTCGCCGTACGAAGCAAAGGCGACGCTCGGCTGCGCAAAGCAGGCAAGTTCGGCGCGGGTGCACTGCTCGTAGGTGTCCTCGGCGTCCTCGAATCGCTCGCAGGCTCGGGCAGTACAGGAAACGTCGCCCGGCTGGGGGACCCCGAGGAACCCGAGAACGAGGTCGAGGACTTCCCCGTCATGTGGGCCGCGCCGGGTACTCTCGCCCGCACGCTTCCCTGGCAACTCGATCCCGGCCGCCGCCCCGACACCGACCGTACGCACATGGTCGTCACGGACAAGCGCGTGCTCGTCCTGGGCCTGCTCGACAACGAGGAGGACCCACAGGACGAGGTCTTGTGGGAAACCAAGCGGTCCACGATCGCTGCTGCTCGACGCATGAAGTTCAGCAGGAACAAAACACACTTCAAAATGGTCTTTACCGACGGCTCTTGGTGCAGGCTTGAGGGACAGAACCAAAACTGCCGCAACGACATCACTCGCGCACTGGAAGACCCATTGCTTTTGGTGGATTCTGACGATCTTACGCAGGGACAACAAGAAACAGTACGAAAACTTCTCCAGACGGTGGAGCCCGGCGGTAATCTACTGATCAGTCGACGCCCAAGCGGAAACTTCTATGTTACGTATCACCACAGTGACCGCGTCGCCCCATTCCATGGAATCGGCAACGAGATTTTCCATCTGATGGGCCCCAATGGCGAACCCATGAAACCCCAAGAAGGCGACATCTGACCGAAATGGACCCCGACCTCCCGTGACCACCCCCGCCATACCGAACCACGCGGTCCAGTTGTCGCCCCTCGACAACATCCCTCCACTCACTTTCTCCACCCCCGAGTCCTTCTTCCCCCTCCCCCTCGCAGTCACCCCCGACGAACGCGCCACCCTCTCCGCCGCCTTCGTCCGCGATCTCTACTCCCGAGGCGACGACTCCCTCTGGACCCCGGCCGCCCCCTACTACGCCGCCCTCGCCGAACAACTCGCCCTGAGCGGACTCTCCTACTCCGCGATGGGCCTCTTCTCCACCGACGACGGCGGTGTCGTCCAGTGCGCCTTCACCGTGGCCGCCGTCGAAACCGACCAGACGGACCCGGAAACCGCCGCACAGGGAATCCTCGCCGCCCTCGCCTCCGACCCCACCAACGACGCCCGCTGGCTGGACCTCCCCTGCGGACCGGCCGTCACCTGCGTGACCCTGCGCGAGATCACACTCACGTCCGAGATCACCGCCAGCGGCAACGAGGAGCGGCTCCTCACGGGCCAGATCCAGACCCACGTCCCGTTCCCGACCGCCCCGTACACCGCCGTCTTCACCCTCCACACGGCATCCACCGAATACTGGGGCGAATTCTGCGACATGACCGTGGAAATCCTCCGGACGGTGGCCTTCACGAACGACACCTCCGGTTGACCACCAAAGACGGGTCACTCGCAAGACGTAGACACACTCGTGCCGCGCGATAACCGGTAGTCGAAGAAGCCGTCGGAAACGTGGACGACGACTTCCGGAGGATTCGCCCGGTCCAGAACACCTCTACCGCGAACGGCGGCACGGCGCTGATCTGGGGCGACAACGGGACGGCGGATCACTTGTGGAGGCTCGCCGGGCGGTGAGGCCGTGGGGGCGTGAAGGGGTGACGCGAACTGTGCCCCCTGGCAACGATCAGTCACATTCACATCACCAGCACGTCCCACCCGACCATTTGGGGCGCATATAGGGTGATTTGCAAGGAAGTTCGCCATGGTGAATCTGCCGTCACGCGGATACCTTCGGTATCTCGGCCGAACATTCGACTCACGGGGGTTCCACGGTGAAACGCCGCACTCTGCTGCCTGTCGCCGCATCGTTGACGGCGACGGCGGCGCTGCTTCTGACGGCCTGCGGCGGCGGGGGTGACGACGCTGGGGGCGGGGGGAAGATCGCGGGGGCCGCTACGGCTGATGCCACGCCCTCGGCCTCGCCGAGTGCGTCGACTGCGGCTTCGGTCATCGACCGGCCGAAGATGACCTTGCCATCGGACGTCAAGTTGGTGTTCGACCTCGCCAAGCCCTCCGACGCGAAGGAGGCGGCGGCCCTCGGTGACGCCGAGAATTTCGTACGGGCCATCGCGTACGGCATCGTCAAGCAGGACGCCGGGGACGCTGCCTACAAGTTCTACTCGGTGCCCCTGAGCAACGCGCAGAGCTATGCCAAGGACCAGATTCAGCAGCACATCGACAACGGCTACACGATCACGGGCACCCGCCGCCTGACACACGGCAAGGTCGTCATGGCGAGCAACGGCACCCAGGCATCTGTGTCCTTCTGCGAAGACGACTCGAAGTTCTACGGCAGGGAGGTCAAGACGCGGAAAATCCATGTGACCGCCCCCAGCGCCAACGACTACTACTACTTCGAGATCGTCATGACGGCGTCCACCGGTCACAAGGGGCTGTGGACTGCCGAGGCCATCGAGGTGCAGGGGAAGGCGACGCAGTGCAAGGCGTGAAACGGCGGGGCCTCGCCGTCGCAGTCGCAGCGGCGGCGCTGATCGTCGCTTCTGCCCCGGACGCCCTTGCCGGCGACGTGGGATCGGATCAGACCTCGACGCGGACCGATACGGACAACGGGCTCAGCGGCAACGAGTTGTACGCCCAGGCGACAGCCGTCTCCTACGACACCTCGAAGAACGGCTCAGGATCCTCCGCCGGCCCCCTCACCGTCAGCGACAGCACCTGGACCCCGCCCGCCTGCTGGTACGCCCCCGAGTGGACGGCGAAGCAATTCGCCAAGGTGACGGAGGCGGACTACAAGAAGGTCTCCGGCGACCCCAACCAGGACTCCACCTCCCGCCGCGCGTCGTACGAGTACATGCAGACGTACAAGGACGGCGAGTACAAGAACTACAACGTCGACAAGCAGGACGACGGCATGTGGTGGGGCGCCGTCCAGAACCCGAACGCCCCCATCCTCGACCAACTCGCCTGCAACACCCGCCTCCCCTTCTGGGTCGAGAACGGCGACACCCCCGACATCCCCAACGCCATCTCTCCATTGATCCTCGCCGGCCTCGCCTACCAGCAGATCAAGGTCCCCGGCACCAAGGTGACCCTCGCACCCGCAGGACCCACCAAGGTCAACCTCCGCACCTGGGCCTGGCTGGACAAGGGCGACTTCAAACCCGTCTCCGTCACCGCGTCCCTCACCTCGCCCGGGCTGAACATCCGCGCCACGACCACCGCCACCCCGGTCTCCCTGACCTTGCAGCCCGGCACCACCGACGCCGAGACCTACCCCGCCTCCGGCTCGTGCACGTTCAACGCCGACGGATCGATCGGCGAGCCGTGGGCCAAGGGCAAGTCCGGCGAGGACCCGCCCTGCGGCATCAAGTACCTGCGCGCATCCGGCAGCGGCACATACCCGCTCAAGGCCACCCTCACCTGGAAGATCACCTGGGAAGGCAGCACCGGAGAAGGCACGTTCCCGGACGGGACCTTCGGCGCCACGCAGGACATCACCGTCCAGGAAATCCAGTCCGTCAACTGACCAGAACCGGAACACGACATGAGTGATCTACGGCTCGAAGAGCTCACGGACGGTTCGGCCGAAGGGCAGTTGACGTGAGCCGCCCGTCCTTCCCCCACATAGGCTGGGACCCCACCCCCGGCGACGTCGAAGAAACCCGGGAACTGGCCAGGAAACTCGCCGGGCTCGCGGGCGAACTCGGCACTGCCGTACGCGAGTTGCAGCAGATCGACGAGGGTGCCTGGAAAGGCAAGACGGCCGTCGCCTTCAGCGATCACATCTCCACCGACGTCACCCCCCTCATCCAGAAGAGCCACGACTCCTTCGACAAAGCCGCCCGCGCCCTCCACCGCTGGGCCGGCCAACTCGCCGACTTCCAGGACGAAGCAGACCGCCTGGAGAAGGAGAAGGGCCAGCAGCTCGACGCCAGGACGAAGGCCGAAACCAAGGCCAAGGACGACGGCAAAACCAGCAGCACCGAACTCAGCCACGCCTCCGCCGCCGTCGACGTCGTCACCCAGAAGGTGTACGACCTCCAAACCCGCTACCAGAAAGCCGCCGGCCTCATCAGCCGCGAATTCGACCGGGCTTCCGACATCGCGCCTCGCGAACCCAACTTCTGGGACAAGTTGGGGAACGGGATCGCGGATGCGTGGGACGCCACCGGCGACTGGCTCGAAGACCATGCCGACATGATCAAATTGGTCGGCGATCTGCTCAGCGACCTGAGCGGCATTCTCGGCATGCTGGCGATCCTCACCGCACCGTTCGAGCCGATCGGCGCCATCTTCGCCGCAGCGACAGTGGTCACCAGCGGGCTCGCCCTGCTGACCCATCTCGTGGCAAAGGCGGCCGGTGCTGATGTCAGCTGGGTGAACATCGGCTTTGACGCGCTGGGCGCCGTTCCCGGGATCGGTGCCTTCGCCAAGGGCGTCAAGGTCGCCGACGGAGCCGTCGCCGCGGCGCGCGCGGCAAAGCTCGGTGAGGGCTTCCAGGGGGTGAGTACGATCGGGCGAAACATCGTCGGCGTGGGTGACAACGTCGCGGGTGCGGTGAGCTTCACTCTCAAGGGCAGGAAGATCGGCATCTGGGGAACCAAGGCCGGGGGCTTCATCTCCACCGAGGGCGGCATCATGAACCGCATCAGCCTCGTCGCGGAGAAGAACATCCGCAACGGTCAGTTGCTCGGCACCGGTCGTATTCCGGGGCTGAAGAAAATCGACTCCATGAGCACACTGGGCCGAAGCATCGACGCGGGAATCAAGATCCTCCCCAAGACCATTTCGATCCCGTCGCACATCGGTGACTTGAAAGAGATGATGAGTCCAGGGGACCGTTTCCACGAATCCGCGACGGCACACTGAGACGGCACACTGAAAGGGCACAAGGCTGTGGACTGGTATCCGTCCCCGGAGGAGAAATTGCTCACGCGGGTCAACGCCGCCTTCGCCACCGGGATGGCACCGCGCGTCGCCGGGCTGCGCTCGTTCCGCGACACCGAGCGGCACGACATCGAGGCCGAGCTGACCGGCTGGCCGCCCGGCCCGGGTTTCGCCCCTCGTGAGAAGGCCGACCGGGCGGGTGTACGGGCCCTGGATATCGCGCTGCTCGGAATTCCCCGCCTGCTCAACATGGTCGCGAACGTCGCCGCGCCAAGCGGCGCCCCGTTCGGCGAACCACGCGGTCTCGGCAAGCCTCATGAGCCCGAGAACGAGGTGGAGGACTTCCCGGTGGTGTGGGCTGCCCAGGGCACAACCGCCCGAACCCTGCCCTGGCAACTGGATCCCTCCCGCCGGCCCAAGAGCTACCGCACCGAACTGGTGCTGACCGATCAACGGCTACTCGTCCTCGGTGTGGACACGTCGGCAGGTTCGGGCCCCGCCGACGAACTGTGGCAGGTACCCAGGGATTCCATCGCCGACATCGAGCAGATGAAGTTCCCCCAGAACGGAACCGACGTCAAGATCCGTTTCACGGACGGCTCATGGACCCGTTGGAAGGTCGGCAGCCCAACCAAGCTGGTCGGTGTGTTCAGCGGAGAACGACGGCCTGTGACAGAGGACGAGCTGACCTCGCAGCAACGCGAGCGCATCGCGGCGCTCGTGGCCAAGCCGCCGCTTCGGGTCTCCCGGTCAGTCGGCACAGTCCTGCCGGTCACGGAACCGCCCACGCTGGAACGCCTTTCGGACGGCACCGCCGTGGTCGAACTGCGCGTCCCGTTGTCCAACGGCACCGAAGAAACACTCACCCACTACTTGTCCCCCTCCGGTACGGACGTGCTGCCGACGGACGGACCTCGATGACAGCACCGACTCAGTTGCCAACGGCTCCGGACGGACAGATCATCCCGCCGATGTCGTTCGTCGTCCCGGAGGACGGCTTCCACACCCTGCCGGTCGATGTCTCCGCGAAGGAACGATCCACGGCCGCGGCGGAGTTCGTGCGCGGCCTCTATCCCGGTGGCGACAGCGCGCTGTGGCAGTCAGCAGCCCCTTTCTACGAACTCGTCACCGAGGCGATGGCGACTGCGGGCCTCTCCTACTCCGCCTTCGGTCTCTTCGCCCTGGACACCGGCGGAGTAGCCCACTGCTCGTTCACCGTGGCCGCGTACGCCTCCGGGCACACCGACCCGGATGTCGCCGCACAGGGCATCCTGGCGGTCCTCTCCTCCGACCCGATGAACGACGCCCGGTGGCTCGACCTGCCCTGCGGACCGGCGGTCTCCCGCATCACGATCCGCGAACTCACCCTCGACCGTGATGTCACCGCGACCGGCGAGGAGGCGAAGCTGCTCACCGGCCAGATCCAGGTCCACATACCGTTCCCCACCGGCCCCTTCACCGCCGTCTTCACCGTCGACACCGCGGCGATGGATTACTGGGGCGAGTTCTGTGACATGACGACCGCCGTCCTCCAGACGGTCTCTTTCACAGGCTCACAGGCTCTCAGGCCGAAGCCGGGGACAAGGACACCACCAACGACCTGAGCGGAGTCGCCTCCGTGCCTGACGCCGCGCCCTGACCGGCAGAGCCTCCCACTTCCGGTCGGTCAGAGCGACGCGGACGGCGTCAGGGGTTCGTTCAGGTCTCGGGATCAGTTCGTGCCCGTGGCCGGGCTGACGGGCGGGACGGGGCCATGTCCCTTGCCCCGCAACCGAGTTCGCGGGGCAAGGGACACCCGAGCCGCCCCTTCACGGGCACGGCTCAGCCCACGTCACCGCCGCCGACGCGCCGCGAGAGCCCCCTTCCGGCAGTCGGGCACGCTCGCCTCGGGGACGATCAGCGAGACCGTCTCGTCGTCGAGCGCGTAGCAGAGCTGCGCGTGCAACACCTCCGCCTCGGCGGGTGTCAGCCGCAGCGCCACGTCCGACTCGAAGGTGCCCTCCCGGCACACCCACAAGTCGACGGCGATGGCCCCGTCGTCCTCCCGCCGGACCGGCTTGCTGGGGACTCGGCTGACTTGGACGTCCGGGTCGCGCGGCAGGCTCATCGCACGGCCTCCGCTGCCAGCGTGGCCCGGACGGTGCGGACGGTGCCCGGAAGCGGCGGCGCACTGACGCCCCAACCGAGGCTGGACGGTGGGGTGTTCGCGTGGGCCCTAACGGGGGCGGGGTCTGTGCGGGTGAGCACCCGCCGAAGGTATCCGAGAACTCGGTGGGAACGGGGCGGACGGTCCTGGGCGCCTCCCGGGTGCCCCGGCCCCTGCGGCAGGAGTACGAGCGCGAGCACGTACTGGAGGCAGACGAGGGCGACCCCCGCAGACTGCACGGCGGACTGCACGAGTGTTCGCCCGGACCCGGGCGGAGGGATACGGTTGGGCATGCTGACGCTCCTACGAGGCGTTGGCCTTGCCCCGGGGTGGTCGCACACCGCCGGGGCATTGCTGTGTGGCCCACACCGAGGGCGAGATCACCCTCCGCGAGGCCAACAATACAGAAGGTACGCCCAACGAGATGCTTCACACAACATGTTGCCTACGAGGGTGCATTTTGGCATATGCCAGAAGTGCCCGCATCTCTGCCCCCGTTGCCCGCACGCTTACGTCAGGGGCGTCGCTCTCGCGCAGAAAGACATGCCCCTCGCCCTCCGCCAGCTCGACGCAGTTTCCGGTGTCCGCCGAATAGGACGACTTGCGCCAGTGAAGTTCCACCGGTCCCCAACCCTCAAATCTCTTCCGCCACTTGCCGGATGAAGTCGAGTGACGCCCCCGGCTCGACGGCACGCCTACGCATGCTGTCGAGAACCGCACGGTAGTTCACCAGGTGGGTCTCGGCATGCAGGAAGGTCACCCCGGTGGGGACATCGATCTGGACCGTGTCCAACTCCGGCACCGGGCCGCACGCGTAGAGCGTCGAACTCCCGGCGTTCGCGAACCCTCCCGCGCCGAACGGCACCACACGCACAGTGACGTTGGACCTGTCGGCCTGCTCCAGCAGATGCTCGATCTGCCTCCGCAGAACCTTCCGGTCGCCGAACCGCATCCTCAACGCGGCCTCGTGGACCAGGAATTCACAGGGCGGTGGATCGCTCCGGTCGAGTAGCGCGGCCCGTCGGGTCCTGAACTCGACGTGCCTGTCCAGATCGGCGGCGTCCATGGTCGGCACCGCCTCCGCGAAGATGCCCCGCATGTAGTCGGGAAGTTGGAGCATCCCGGGCATGTGCATGATTTGAGCCGAGCGGAGCGCCGAAGCCCGGTGTTCCATCTCCGCGATGTCCAGCAGGCCGGCCGGGAGCCCGTCCCGGTACTCGTCCCACCAGTACGCCCCGCGCTCCCTGGCCATGTCCGCGAGCGCGTCGACGTAACGTCCGTCCGGACAACGGTAGTTGGCTGCCCAGACCCGCACCCGGTCGCTGCTCACGCCGGACCGGGCGGACTCGGTGTTGCTGACCGTCGTCCGGTCGGTGCGGTGGACGATCGCGGCCTCGTTGATCGACATGCCGATGTGCTCACGCATCCTGCGCAGTTCGGCACCGAGACGACGCTGACGTTCCGTGGACGGCTTCCTGACCGGCATGGCACCTTCCTTGCAGAGCTACACCACGCCCCCAACATACGAGAGCCAAGCCCCCCGTAGCCGTCAGTACCCCCCGCCCCCGTTCACCAACACC
>LJCV01000057.1 GCA_001298575.1 Actinobacteria bacterium OK074 | reverse complement strand
CCTGTGCCGCCGGCTGCGCGCGCGGGGTGGGGGCGGTGATGGGGTCCGCGCGGGGGGCGGGGTGCCGCGGGCGGGCGTCCGGCCGGCGCGCGTGCGGCCGGGGACGACGGCGCGGGCGACGAGGCCGGTTCGGGCGCGGAGGGTGCCGGTGCGGCCGTCGGCGGCGCCGGTGCCGTCGGCGCGGACGGTGAACCCGCCTACCAGACCGAGCAGTTCGCCTTCGTCGAGGAACCCGACGGTGACTCCGAGGACGTCATCGACTGGCTGAAGTTCACCGAGAACCGCACCGAGCGCCGAGAGGAGGCCAAACGCCGCGCCCGCAGCCGCATCATCGCCCTGGTCGCCGTGCTCGCCGTCGCGGTCGTCGGCGGCGCCGGCTACCTCTGGTACGCGGGCAAGCTGCCCGGCTCGGCCACCGCGGCCACCGCCGCCGGTACGACGACGGCCGCGGGCGCCCAGAACCGCGACGTGATCGTCGTCCACCTGCACGACACCGCGGGCGGCGGCACCTCCACCGCGCTGCTGGTGAACAACACCACCACCAAGCAGGGCGCCACCGTCCTGCTGCCCAACTCCCTCGTCCTGACCGGCGACGACGGCACCGCGACCACCCTCGCCAAGTCCGTGGCCGACGACGGCTCCTCCGGCACCAGCGACGAGATCGACTCCGTCCTGGGCACCGACATCGAGGGCACCTGGCGGCTGGACACCCCCTACCTCGACAACCTTGTCGAACTCGTCGGCGACATCGAGGTCGACACCAACGCCGCCGTGCCCGACCCCGACGACACGAAGAAGGGCGCCGAGCCTCTCGTGAAGAAGGGCAGCGACCAGACCCTCAGCGGCAAGATGGCCGTCGCCTACGCCACCTACCGCGCCTCCGGGGAGTCCGAGGACGCCCAGTTGCAGCGGTTCGGCCAGGTCATGCAGGGCGTCCTGCGCAAGATGTCCTCCGACGCCGGCCTCGCCACCACCACCGTCCAGACCCTCGCCCAGATCCTCGACCCCTCTCTGACCGACAAGGACCTCGGCACCTTCCTCGCCAAACTCGCCGACCACGCCAAGGACGGCGACTACAAGACCGAACTCCTCCCGGTCCAGTCCGACGGCGCCATCAGCGCCCAGGCCACGGACAGCGTGGTCAAGCCCCTGCTCGGCGGCACCGTGAAGAACTCCGAGGCGGGCAGCGCCGTCCGCGTCGGCATCAAGGACGCCACCGGCAGCACGGACACCGCCGAGAAGGCCCGCGTCGCCCTGGTCAACGGCGGCTACACCACCGTCGACTCCGGCACCACGACCGCGCAGACCACCAGCCAGGTCGTCTACACCGACGCCGCCGACAAGGAGAACGCCACCGAGGTGGCCAAGACCCTCGGCCTGTCCACCAGCACCGTCCAGAAGGGCCAGACCACGTCCAACGCCGACGTCTCGGTCACCCTGGGCACGGACTACAGGCCCAGTACGTCGTAGGAGGCCGGTGGGCCGCCCCGGGCGAGGGGCGGCGGCCCACGGCGGCGGCCGGTCTGCGGGACGGCCGCCGCGGCGGCCGTCCCGGCGGTGGCCTTCTCGCGTGACGGTGGTCACCCCTGGTGGCGGCCCGTACGGGGCCCGGCGGGGGCCCGGTGAGGGTTCGGCGGGTGAGTGCGGAATCGCCTGGGGGACCGTCCGCGGTCCGTGAGACCCTGGTGGCATCATCGACCGCCGACCGAAAGCTGCGTAGTGACCGCCACGGACCGCTCTCTGGAACTCATCAACACCGCCGCCCAGGCCGCTGCGGACAAGCTCGCGCACGACATCATCGCCTACGACGTCAGCGACGTCCTGTCGATCACCGACGCCTTCCTGCTGGCCTCGGCACCCAACGACCGCCAGGTCAAGTCGATCGTCGACGAGATCGAGGAGCGGCTGAACAAGGAACTCGGCGCCAAGCCGGTGCGCCGCGAGGGCGACCGCGAGGCCCGCTGGGTGCTGCTGGACTACGTCGACATCGTGGTGCACGTCCAGCACAGCGAGGAGCGGGTCTTCTACGCCCTGGAGCGGCTGTGGAAGGACTGCCCCGAGCTGGACCTGCCCGCCGACGCCAAGGCCACCCGCGGCAAGGCCCAGGAGCACGCCAAGCTCCAGGCCGCCGAGGACACCGCGGAGTTCGGTGGAGGTCTGCGGTGAGCGCGGCCACGGGGACCGCGGCCACCGCGGAGCGGGGGTCCGGCCGCGGCCGGCGGATCATACTGTGGCGCCACGGCCAGACCGCGTGGAACGTGGAACGCCGCTTCCAGGGCACCACGGACGTCGAGCTGACCGAGACCGGCGTCGGCCAGGCCCGCCGCGCGGCCCGGCTGCTGGCCTCCCTGAACCCGGACACCATCGTGGCCTCCGACCTCCGCCGGGCCGCCAACACGGCCGGTGAACTGGCCGCGCTCACCGGCCTCACGGTGACGCACGACGAGGGCCTGCGCGAGACCTACGCGGGCGCCTGGCAGGGCCTGACGCACGAGGAGATCATCGCCCGGTACGGCGACGAGTACGCGGCCTGGAAGCGCGGCGAGCCGGTCCGCCGCGGCGGCGGCGAACTGGAGACCGAGGTCGCCGACCGCGCCGCTCCCGTGGTGCTGCGGCACGCCGACAAGCTGCCCGAGGACGGCACCCTCGTGGTGGTCAGCCACGGCGGCACCATCCGCACCACCATCGGGCGCCTGCTCGGCCTGGAGTCGCAGCACTGGGAGAGCCTGGGCGGCCTCTCCAACTGCTGCTGGTCCGTCCTCGGCGAGGGCAGCCGCGGCTGGCGGCTCCTGGAGCACAACGCCGGCACCCTCCCCGAGCCGGTCCTCGGGGACGACGACTGAGGCCCCGGCGGCCCTGGACCCCGGATTTCACTTTCCGGCTGGTCGCAGGCTAGAGTTCTTCTCGTTCACCCCGCAGGGGCGGGAAGAACACAAGGGGCTATAGCTCAGTTGGTAGAGCGCCTGCATGGCATGCAGGAGGTCAGGAGTTCAATTCTCCTTAGCTCCACAAAACCGAAGGTCGTGAAAGCCAAGGGTTGTGGATTTCTTCACACACTCTTGAGTTGTCAAAGATCGAAGATCGGTATTTCCGGGTTCTTTATCGTGTATCCCGTCCCGTCAGGGGACGGGATATTTTGCGTTCCACCGGCGAATGACCTCCGCCGCCTCGTCCGACTGCGGCCACAGCCGCTGCCGCCGCTCCCGCAGCCGCGCCACCTTCCCCGTAGCCTCCTCGCCCTCGGGCACGTACGCCACGATCCGGCACTCCGGCATACCGTTGATCGACAGCGACACCGTGCTCATCCGCAGTTCGCCCACCGCCTCGTGGCGGAACGTCTTCACCCGCGGCCCCGGCGGCAACACCTCACCGCTCGCCCAGAGTTCCTCGAAGCGCGGGCTGCACGCCGACAGCGCGCGTATGAAGTCCTCCCAGGCCGGCTCGCCCACGTGTCTGCCGTACGAGGACCGGAACGTCGCCACCATCATCGGCAGTTCCCGCTCACGGTGGACGACCGGGCACTCCTCGTCCGGCACCGTGAACATCGTCCACAGGACGTTCGCCACCCCCCTCGCGAGGGCCTCCGGCACCGCGAAGAGATCGCGGTAGGCGGCGTTGGTCGCGAGGATGTCGTAGCGCAGGTTGTAGACCGCGGCCGGACGCGGATCGAGGGCGTCGATGATGCCCTGGATGTCCGGGCCGACCACCCGGGCCATCGCCTCCGGGTCCGGCTCGTAGGGCACTTCGGCCAGGTGGTACAGGTGCTCGCGCTCGGGTGGATCCAGCCGCAGGGTGCGCGCCACCGCGTCCAGGACCTGCGGCGAGGCGTTGATCGGGCGGCCCTGCTTCAGCCACGTGTACCAGGTCACGCCGACGCCGGAGAGCTGCGCGACCTCCTCGCGGCGCAGCCCCGGTGTGCGGCGGCGCAGGCCCGGTGGCATGCCCACGTCGGCCGGGGTCACCCGGGCCCGTCGGCTGCGCAGGAAGGCGGCCAGCTCCGGCCTGCGGTGCTTCGTCGTCATCGTCATCGTCTGTGTTCCCCCGTCGTCCATCCTCGGTCCGGGAGCCCGCTCCTGCCAGGTGCTGTCGGTACCAGCATCGGCGGGCTCTCGTTACCCGTACCGGGCCGCCGCCAGGCTCGAAGGCGTGACGACGACAACTCCCCAGGACCCCGCTTCCGTCCCCGGAACGAGCCCTGGAAACAGTAAAGACCCCACCACTGACAATCGCCCCCGGCGCCTGCTCGCGGCCGTCCTCACCGCCCAGTGCATGGCCGCCCTCGACGTCTTCATCGTGAACGTGGCCGTACCCACGATCGGTTCCGAACTCCACGCGTCCGGCGCCCAGTTGCAGCTGGTGGTCGCCGGATACGCCATCACCTACTCGGTGCTGCTGATCACCGGCGCCCGCCTCGGCGACCTGCTCGGCCACCGCCGCGTCCACCTCGCGGGACTGGCCCTGTTCACCGCCGCCTCGCTGGTCTGCGGACTCGCGCAGGGAACCGGCGAGCTGATCGCGTTCCGCATGGCGCAGGGGGCCGGATCGGCGCTGATGATCCCCCAGGTCCTCAGCCTGCTCCAGCGCAACTTCACCGGCGAGGCCCGCGCCCGGGCCCTCGGCGCCTACTCCGCCGTCCTCGCCGTCGGCGCCGCGGCCGGGCAGGTCCTCGGCGGTGTCCTCGTCGACGCAGACCTGTTCGGCACCGGCTGGCGGCTGGTGTTCCTCGTCAACGTGCCCGTCGGCGCCGTACTCCTGGCGCTCGGCACCCGCGCGCTGCCCCGGGACGACCGGGCGGCACCCGAGCGGACCCGCCGGCTCGACCTGCCCGGGCTGGTGCTGCTCGGCGCCGCCGTGTCCCTGCTGACGGTGCCGCTGGTGCTCGGACAGGAGGAGGACTGGCCGCTGTGGTCGTGGCTGTGCCTGGGCTCGGCAGCCGTCGTCTTCGGCCTGTTCTGCGGCTACGAGTCGTGGCTGGCCCGGCGCGGCGGGGCGCCGCTGATCGCGCCGAAGGTGGTGCGCCACCCGGGCATGGGCCTCGCCGTCCTGCGGATCGGGGCCGCGATGGCGGTCAACGCGGGCCTCCTGTTCGCCCTCACCCTGCACCTCCAGGAGGGCCTCGGCGACAGCGCGCTGCGCGCCGGGCTCACCTTCGCACCCGCCGCGGTGGTCTTCGGCGCGGTCGGCCTGACCTGGCGCGGCTGGCCGGCCGCCTGGCAACGTGCCCTGGTCCCGGCCGGGTTCCTGCTCACCGCGGCCGCCGTGGCGGGCGTCGGCCTGGCCCTGCACGGGGGCGGGGGCGGCGGAGCGGGCCTGTACGCGGCGCTGACGGCCCTGGGCGCGGGACTCGCGCTCGCCTTCAGCCCGTCCTTCACCGGGGCCCTCGCCACCGTACGGCCCCAGGACGCGGCGGACGCCGCCGGACTGCTCGCCACGGTCGTGCAACTCGGCCAGCTGATCGGGGTGGCGACCTTCGGCACACTCTTCCTCAACCGCCTTGAGTCACTTGGGGGTCCGCAGGCGTATACCTCTTCGGATGCGTTCCTCGCGTGCACGTACGCGTTGGCCGCGACGGCCGCGCTGGGGGCTGTGTCCGGACTGGTACGAAGGCGTCGCTGACCGTATTGGTCCGGCCGTGGCAGAATCAAACGGCCGGAAGGGGGCGCGGCCCGACGGGAGGGAGTCAGCGATGCCTGCGAGCATCCGCGGGGAGGTCCACGGCCTCCTGCCAGCGGCGATGACACAGAAGAAGGCCACCCTCCTCGACTGCCCTTCCTGCGGTTCGATCCACATCGCCCAGATGCTGGGCGACAACGGTGGCATCTCCTACGTGTGCACGGCCTGCGGCCACAGCTGGAGCTGATCGATGGGTGCACACAGGCGGAAATGCGACTGGTGCGGCAGCGGCACACCGATCGTCCGCGACATGGAACCGGTCAACCAGGACTATCAGTACTGGTGCGAGGAATGCGCGCGGGCGCTGATCATAAAAGGCGACCCGATCGAGACGTACCGCGAACTGGAGGGCGAGCCGATCTACGGCCGCCTCCTGGACGAGCACTGCACGCTCAAACGCTTCTACTCGTTCGCGACGGCTTGAGGGGCCCGGCCACCGCCGGGCCCCTCAAGCCGCCACCGCGCCCTCGCGCGCGTAGGCGGGCGGAAACGATTTGGTGGTGCACCCGGGGGAGCGTGTAATGTTGGCGTCGTCGCCAGGGAGACCCGGCGGACCGGTCGATACGCGGTTCCACCGCACGACCACGGGGCTATAGCTCAGTTGGTAGAGCGCCTGCATGGCATGCAGGAGGTCAGGAGTTCAATTCTCCTTAGCTCCACAGGAATTGAAGGCGGGTCACCCGAGAGGGTGGCCCGCCTTCGTCGTATGCCTGTTGACGGAGTCGACGTCCACGCGTAGGCGCGCGATGCGCCGGAACCTCGGCACGCGCGCGTACGTACGCGCGCGTGCCGGGTGTTCAGCGGCCGCTGCCCAGGGCCCTGCGGCCGCGGCCGCCGCGCCCCTGCGCGAGGACCGGGAGGTTGCGGGACGGCGCCGGGTTGCTGTCCTCCAGACGCAGCGCGAGCGCCGGGCAACGCCGTACGGCGCGCAGGGCCTTGGCCTCCGCGTACTGCGGGACCTGGGCCTGCGCGACAGTCGGGAAGCCGTCGGCGCCCAGCTCGAAGACCTCCGGGAGGATGTCCGCGCACAGGCCGTGGCCGCGGCACAGGGTCCAGTCGACGTAGATCTTCTGGCGGCTCGCACCCTCCTCGGGCGCCGCCTGGCCGCCGCCGGGGATGCCGCTGGGGGCCCGGCCGCCCTCGAAGAGGGGCAGGACGCCGTCCACGGGTCTCCCGCAGCCGTTGCCGAGGACATGGGCGGCCAGGTCGTCCGTGAACGCCTTGATGGTCGACTCCAGGAACATCGCGGAGCCGTCGGGGTGCGAGCACGCGCCGCGCCGCTTCACGTTCTTGGCGACCTGCTTGAGCGCCTCCAGGGCGGCCGGACCACCGCCGTTGAGGATGTCCTCCATGCCGCGCGCGGCGGCCGGCAGACCGAGGTAGCAGGGGCCGCACTGGCCCGCGCTCTCCTCCGCCAGCCACTGTGCCACCCGCAGCGACTCGCCCAGCGGGCAGGTCTCCTGACGGATCGGCAGGATCGCGCCCGCGCCGAGCGCACCGCCCACCGCGTCCAGCGAGTTGCGCGAGACGATCGCCTCGTTGACCGTCGCCGCGTCGATCCACTTGCCGTGGTAGCCGCCGGTCAGCACGCCCTGCGGCACCGGCGGGGCGCCGGCCAGCTGGAGCACGTAGCGCAGCGGCACACCGGTGGGGACCTCGATGACCATGGGGCGGGCGACCGCGCCGGAGACGGTGAGCATGACGGTGCCGGGCTCGTCGTACAGGCCGGTGTTGCAGTAGCGCTCCGCGCCGATGCGGGCGGCGATGGCGAGCTGGGCGAAGGTCTCGGCGTTGGAGAGCAACGTGGGGGCGCCGCCGACGCCGTTCTGCGAGGCGCTGACCTTACGGCCGGGCGGGACGGCCGGGCCGCCGTCGATCGAACGGATCAGGGTGGCGGCGGCGCCGGTGACCATGCGCACCGGATTGCGCTGCACGCGCGCGCGGATGGGCGCCCCGCGGCGGTCGCTCAACCCGCGTTCGTTGAGCGCCTGTTCCATCGAGCGTTCGGTGGAGGCCCTGGTCACGCCGACCACGAGCGTCCGCGCGCCCAGGGCTTCGGCGACCAGCAGGGCGCCGTCCAGAATGAGGTGCGGGGCACGGTTGATGAGCACCGTGTCCTTGCGGCAGGCGGGTTCGTCCTCGCTGCCGTTGACGACGACCACGGGCCGTACGCCCCGCTTGATCGCCGCGTCGGCGACGGAACGCAGCTTCTTGTGGAAGGGGAAGCCCGCGCCGCCGCGCCCCTTGAGGGAGATCTGTTCGGCGAGCTGCGCGAGCTGTTCACCGGCCATGGGCTCCAGCGGGCCGTGCACCTTGAGGTGCATGGGCAGGTCGAGCCGTTCCACAAGGTCGAAACCCGACGTGAGCTGCGGAAGTCCGACGACGCGGACCTCGGGGACGTCGGGCAGGGCCTCGTTCACTTATAGCCTCCGGAAGGCGCGTTCCAGGATTCACCGGCGCCTGGGGTGTCGAAGGCGCCGGGCAGCGTTTCGGTGGCGGGTTCGCCGTTGTACGCGTCGTTCGGGTTGTACGTGCCGTACGGCACGTTCGTCTCACCGGTCGCGTACGACTGGTCGAAACCGCCCTGGTACGACATGCCCCCGTACGGCGTGTCCGTCATCGGGTTGTATCCGGAGGGCTGTGCCTCGCCCACCGGCGGCGGGGACGGGGAGGGCCAGCGCGTGCCGCCCGCGTTGCTGTCGATGGGCGGCAACATCTCCGTGGACTGCGTGTCGTAGGGCTCCATGCGCTGGGTCGCGTCCGACATCGCCGGGAACTGGCCCGTGGAGGGGCCGGACGCGCTGCGGTAGGCGGCCGCGTAGTCGTTGCCGCCGCCCGGTGTCATGGTCCGGGCCGCGGGGGCGTCCAGGTAGGACGCCGCGCCCGCGGGGCGCATGCCGGGCCGACCACCGGTGTCCTCGGCCGAACGGCCGCGAGAGCGGCCTCCGGAGCCCGCCATGGCCGTCTCCGCGTTGCGGGCCCGGCTCTCCTCCAGCGCGTCACGGCCGGCCAGGGGCTCGGAGCCCAGGACGGCGACGATCCGGTCGGCGACCTTCCGCTTGAACGGGCGCGGGGCGCTGCGCAGGGCGAGGGCCGCGATGACGCCGAGCAGGCACAGCTCGTACATGTACAGGAAGATCGGCGACCGGACGGCGCGGCCCGCGTACAGGCCGTGGACCAGGGCGCAGCACCAGGCGGGGTAGGCCAGCATGTGCATGGCGCGCCAGCGGGCGGCCACGGGCGCGGGGGACGCGAAGACGCTGCGCAGCGCACCGGTGACGGCGGTGAAGATCATGAGCAGGGCGGCCAGGGAACCGAATCCGATGAGGCCGGCCGAGCCGGTGAAGCCGAGGCTGAAGGGGATCACCGCGGCGATGACCTGGGTGTGGTCCAGGGCGATCTTGACCAGGATGTGCAGCAGCAGGAAGGCCACCGAGGAGATGGCCGTCGTGCGGTGCACGGCCTGCGCGACGATGCGCTGGCGGGTGTTGAGGAACAGCCGGTCGGTCGCGACCAGGCCCCAGATCACCGAGCAGGAGAGGGCGACCAGGGCCAGGACTCCGGCACCGAAGTTGAGGAAGTCCCGGACCGTGTCACCTCCGGCGAACACGATCACGGGTATGAGCACCAGCACGCCGAGACTGGCCATCCCGTAGGCCGAACGGCCCGGTTTGGGAAGCGTGTTGTCACTGAGACGAGGGTTCATGGGGGCAACTCCGAACAGTTTCGGGAAAGCGGTCCCGGTGCCGAACTCTAAGCGGCTCCAAACCGAGCGGTACGGGGTTTGAGTTATTGCGTCGTTATCTACGGGCTCCGGGGGGCTGGTGTTGTCCCTTGGTGGGCGTTACGCCGGGTAAAAGTTGAACATCGTTCAGCTTTCGGGGGGCTCTTCGGGGTCCTCACAACTCGGACGTACGGTTCGCGACACCCCGCCGTTCAGTCACCACCCCTCCCTTTGGGTCACACTTGACGCGACCGTGCGGACTCCCGCCCCTCTTTTAAGGCGAGTGCCTCCGCTTCCGGGGCGAGCGCCTCTGGCCAGGCGTGGGGCCCCGCCCCGGAAGTCCGTCGCGGCGCGCTCGGCCGCTGCGGTACCCTGACGCCATGCGTGCCGTACGCCTTCTGCTTAGCGAGCCGCGCTGATCAATCCCGGCCAACGCCATCCGTGGCCGGAGTCGGCGCGGCGACCCCTCCTGTGCGAGGGGCTTTTTCATTTCCCGGACCGCTGAGCAGAGACGATCGATGGAGCTTTGAGGATCATGAGCGAGACGAACCCCGCTGCCGCGGCCGAAGCGGCCGCGCCGCACCGCTACACGGCCGCCCTGGCCGCGGACATCGAGGCGCGCTGGCAGGACTTCTGGGACGCGGAGGGCACCTACGACGCGCCCAACCCGAGCGGTGACCTGGCCGGGGATCCCGAACTGGCCGCCCGGCCCAAGAAGTTCATCATGGACATGTTCCCGTACCCCTCCGGTGCGGGCCTGCACGTCGGCCACCCCCTGGGCTACATCGCCACCGACGTCTTCGCCCGCTACCAGCGGATGTCCGGCCACAACGTCCTGCACACCCTGGGCTTCGACGCCTTCGGCCTGCCCGCCGAGCAGTACGCCGTGCAGACCGGCACGCACCCGCGCGTGTCCACCGAGGCCAACATCGAAGCCATGAAGGCCCAGCTGCGCAGGCTGGGCCTGGGCCACGACCGGCGCCGGTCCTTCGCCACGATCGACCCGGACTACTACCGCTGGACCCAGTGGATCTTCCTGCAGATCTTCAACTCCTGGTACGACGTCGAGGCCGGCAAGGCCCGTCCGATCGCCGAACTGGTCGCCCAGTTCGAGACCGGCGAACGCGCCGTACCGGGTGACGCGGGCGTCACGCGCGCGTGGAGCGAACTGAGCGCCGTCGAGCGCGCCGACGTCCTGGGCGGGTTCCGCCTGGCGTACGCCTCCGACGCCCCGGTCAACTGGTGCCCGGGCCTGGGCACCGTCCTGGCCAACGAGGAGGTCACCGCCGACGGCCGTTCCGAGCGCGGCAACTTCCCCGTCTTCAAGGCCAAGCTGCGCCAGTGGAACATGCGGATCACGGCCTACGCCGACCGCCTGCTGGCGGACCTGGACGCCCTGGACTGGCCCGAGGCCATCAAGCTCCAGCAGCGCAACTGGATCGGCCGCTCCGAGGGCGCCCGCGTCGACTTCCCGGCCGACGGCGAACACATCACGGTCTTCACCACCCGCCCCGACACCCTGTTCGGCGCCTCCTACATGGTGCTGGCACCCGAACACCCCCTGGTGGACAAGTTCACCCCGGCCGCCTGGCCCGAGGGCACGCGCGCGGTGTGGACCGGCGGACACGACACGCCCGCCGAGGCCGTCACCGCCTACCGCGCCCAGGCCGCAGCCAAGTCCGACGTCGAACGGCAGGCCGAGGCCAAGGACAAGACGGGCGTCTTCACCGGCGTGTTCGCGGTCAACCCGGCCAACGGCGACCGGATCCCGGTCTTCATCTCGGACTACGTCCTGATGGGCTACGGCACCGGCGCGATCATGGCCGTACCCGCGGGCGACCAGCGCGACTTCGAGTTCGCCCGCGCCTTCGAACTGCCGGTCCACTGCATCGTCGAACCGACCGACGGCCGCGGCACCGACACGTCGACCTGGGAGAACGCCTTCGCGTCGTACGAAGCGAAGATCATCAACTCGGCCAACGACGACATCTCCCTGGACGGCCTGCCCGTCGCCGAGGCCAAGGCCCGCATCACCGAGTGGCTGGAGCGCAAGGGCATCGGCCACGGCACCGTCAACTTCCGGCTGCGCGACTGGCTGTTCAGCCGCCAGCGCTACTGGGGCGAGCCCTTCCCGATCGTCTACGACGAGGACGGCGTCGCCCACTCCCTGCCCGAGTCGATGCTGCCCCTGGAGCTGCCGGAGGTCGAGGACTACTCGCCGCGCACCTTCGACCCGGACGACGCCAACACGTCCCCGGAGACGCCCCTGTCCCGCAACGAGGACTGGGTCGCCGTCACCCTGGACCTGGGCGACGGCCGCGGCCCCCAGAAGTACCGCCGCGAGACCAACACCATGCCCAACTGGGCCGGTTCCTGCTGGTACGAACTGCGTTACCTGGACCCGCACAACAGCGAGAAGCTGGTCGACCCGGCCATCGAGCAGTACTGGATGGGCCCGCGCGAGGGCATGCCGCACGGCGGCGTCGACCTGTACGTCGGCGGCGCCGAACACGCCGTCCTGCACCTGCTGTACGCGCGCTTCTGGTCCAAGGTCCTGTTCGACCTGGGCCACATCTCGTCGCCCGAGCCGTTCCACAAGCTGTTCAACCAGGGCATGATCCAGGCATACGTCTACCGGGACAGCCGGGGCATCGCGGTGCCCGCCGCCGAGGTCGAGGAGTTGGGCGGCGAGTACTACTACCAGGGCGAGAAGGTCTCCCGGCTGCTGGGCAAGATGGGCAAGTCCCTGAAGAACGCGGTCACTCCGGACGAGATCTCCGCCGAGTACGGGGCGGACACCCTGCGCCTGTACGAGATGGCCATGGGCCCGCTGGACGTCTCCCGGCCGTGGGACACGCGCGCGGTGGTCGGCCAGTTCCGGCTGCTCCAGCGGCTGTGGCGCAATGTCGTCGACGAGGCGACCGGAGAGGTCTCCGTCACCGACGCCGAGCCGGACGAGGCGACGCTGCGGGCGCTGCACAAGGCCATCGACGGCGTGCGCCAGGACCTGGAGGGCCTGCGGTTCAACACCGCCATCGCCAAGGTCACCGAGCTGAACAACCACCTGACCAAGGCGGGCGGCGCGGTGTCACGGTCGGTCGCCGACGCCCTGGTGCTGCTGATCGCGCCGCTGGCCCCGCACATCGCCGAGGAGCTGTGGCGCAAGCTGGGCCACACCGACTCGGTCGTCCACCGGGACTTCCCCGTGGCCGACCCGGCGTACGTCGTGGACGAGACGGTGACCTGCGTGGTCCAGATCAAGGGCAAGGTGAAGGCCCGCCTGGAGGTCTCCCCGTCCATCGCCGAGGGTGAACTGGAGAAGGTCGCGCTGGCCGACGAGAAGGTCGTGGCGGCGCTGGGCGGGGCGGGCATTCGCAAGGTGATCGTGCGGGCGCCGAAGCTGGTGAACATCGTTACGGCGTAGGTCGTGGTCATGGCGTACGCCGTCGTTACGGCGCGGGCGCGGGCCTACGCGTAGGCGGGGTGGCTGTCGGGGCCGCGGAGGGTTCGCGGCCGTCGGCGGCACTCCGCGCTCGGCCTCGGGTCAGGGGTTCCCCTACGGGTTCGGAGGGTGGCCTCTACGGGCAGGTTCAGGGTTCTCATGGAACTCCTGGCCTGCCCGTTGCGTTTACCGTGAAAGGGCGGCGTGGGCCGCGGGTGGGCCTTGAGGAGGAGCGTCGTGGAAGTCGCCATCACAATCGTCGCGCTGCTCCTGGTGTTCTGCGTCGCCCTGGGCGTGTACGCCACGACGAAGGCGGTCCGCGCGGCCAAGCGAGGCGTGGACCGTACGATCTCGCAGGCCCGGCGCACCGTCGAGCACACCACCCTGCGCGCCAGGACCCTGGCCCAGCCCGGCCCGACGGGCGAGCTGGCCGGGCTCCGGCTCAAGCTGCGCACCTCGATGCGCGCCACCCAGGACGCGCTGCACGCGGGCGTGACCGGGGACCAGTCCCTGAAGGAGTCCCTCGCCCTCTTCGAGCGGCTCAGCACGCACGGCCGTGAGCTGGACGACGAACTCAAGCGCCTGGAGACCGAACCCGACCGCTCCAGACTCGCCGGGCGCCTGCCCGACCTGCGTGAACGCACCGAGAAGATCACCCAGTCCGCCGACTCGCTGCGCTGGGCCGCGCAGGACCGCGCCCGCCGCTTCGCGCACGACGACCTGGAGTCTCTGAACGCCCAGATAGACATCGAGGCGGGGGCCCTGCGGCACTGGACGACCGGTCCGGCATCCGGGTCCGCGGCCGTGGCCGACGCTTCGGGACGGCAGCCGTCCGGCTCCGCGCCTATGTCTTCCGCGCCTATGTCTTCCGAGTCGGTGTCTCCCGGGCCGATGCCCTCCGGGCCGGCCTCGGCGCCTCCTCGTCCCTCCTCGGCGCCCGGTCCCGCGCAAGGCGCCCCCTCCTGGCCCGAGGCACCGGCCTCCGACGCGGGTGCCCTCGGCGGGCAGACCTGGCCCGACGGTACGGAGCGCGCCGGCGTCCCGGAGCCTCCCGCGACCGGTGAGGCCGCCCGCTCCGCCATCGCCCCGCCCGGGCGCCGGCCCACCTACCCCTGGCAGAAGAAGTCCCGCCCCGAGACCACGACATGATCCGGTCACCGTCATTCCCGCAGGTGGGGAGGGCCGGGCTGCAGGCCATGGGTTTCGGCGGGTAACCTCCAGCTCATGTCCCGCCATGTCGCGATCGTCACCGATTCAACGGCCTACCTGCCGCCACGGACGATGGAGCGCCACGGCATCACCACAGTGCCGCTCACCGTGGTCCTGGGCGACCGGGCGTTCGAAGAGGGTACGGAAATCTCCGCCCGCTCCCTGGCCCAGGCACTCCAGAAGCGACGGCCCGTCACCACCTCCCGGCCCAGCCCCCAGTTGTTCGCCGAGGTCTACGGCAAGATCGCCGAGTCCGGCGTGACCGGCATCGTCTCCCTGCACCTTTCCTCCGAACTCTCGGGCACGTACGACGCGGCGGTCCGGGCCGCGCGCGAGGCGCCGGTACCGGTACGGGTCGTCGACACCGGGATGGTCGCGATGGCGCTCGGCTTCTGCGCGCTGTCCGCGGCCGAGACCGCGGAGGCCGGGGGCACGGTCGACGAGGCGGTCGCCGCCGCCGAGAAGCGGGCCGCGGGCACCTCCGCGTTCTTCTACGTCGACACCCTCGACTACCTGCGGCGCGGGGGCCGGATCGGGACCGCCCAGGCCCTGCTCGGCTCGGCGCTCTCCGTGAAACCGCTGCTGCAACTCGACGGTGGCCGCGTCGAACTCTTCGAGAAGGTCCGGACGGCGTCCCGGGCGATTGCCCGCCTGGAGGAGATCGTGGCCGAGCGTGCGGGGGACGGGCGGGTGGACATCGCGGTCCATCATCTGGCCGCTCCCGAACGGGCGGCGGCCCTCGCCGACCGGCTGCGGGCGCGTGTGCCGGGCCTCGGCGACCTGCACGTGAGCGAGCTGGGAGCGGTGATCGGGGCGCATACGGGGCCGGGGTTGCTGGGAGCGGTCGTCTCGCCTCGTTGAAGGGCTTCTCGCCTTGCTGAGGGTCTTCCCGCCTTGTTGAGGGGGCTCCCGCCTCGCTGAGGTTCGTCGCGGTCGAGTGGCCGCGTGGCCCGTGGGTTGGATGCGCCGAGTGGGCTTGCTGTGGTTTCTGGTGCTCGTGTGGGTGACGGAGTTATCCACAACTGGGCAGTTATCCACGGGATTCGAGCAAGATCATCGCGGATCGGCGAAATGCGTGATCCTCGCCGCATGGCACTTCGATCACACTCACACGCAGGCACAGGTACTCCTACGAGCGGTCCCGGCCGTGGCCCGGCGTCCGATGGCCGTGCGCGCCATCGGCACCGTCCTCCGCGAGGCCGGGCCGACCGTCGCCGCGCCTCGGCGGAGGCGCTTCGGCTGCGGGCGGAGGCGCTCTTCGTGGCGGACGAGTTCGTGGCGGACGAAGGGGCTGCTCGGCTGTCGTCGGTGGAGAAGGGCGGAGAACCGGGGGAGTTGGGGAACGGGCCGCCGGGGGGAGCGGCACCGGCACCGGAGTTGGCTTCGTCGTCGGCCCCGGCATCGGCGGCGTGGGCTGCCCCGGTGGAGCAGGCGGCGGTGAGCGTGCCGTGGGCGCGGACGGCTGCGGGGTTCGGGGGCGGCCGGGGTGTTCCCTTCGGGGAGGGCGATGGCGGGGAGAGTGACGGCGGGGCGGAAGAGGCTGACCGAGGGGGCGTCGGTGGAGCCCGGGACCGCGGGTTCGGCGACCGTTCCCCGGGGCGGGCCGGAGGGTTCGACTTCGACGAGCGCGTGGCCGTTGGGGGCGAGGCGGATGGCGGCGGGCATGCGGCGCCGGGGGCGTGGCGGGAGCGGGCCGGGCTCGCCGTGCGGGAACGGATGCCGTTGTGGCTCCAGTCCAGGTGCGGGCTGGAGCGCCGGAGCGTGGCCGCGCTGACCGTGCTGCTCGTCGTGGCCGCCGTCCTCGCCGCGCAGCACTTCTGGTCCGGCCGTGTCCAGGAGGTCAAGGCACCCGAGGTGGTGCAGGCCGTGGCTCCCTACGGGAAACGTGCGGCAGTGGCCACACCGGCACCGGGACCGGCCTCCGGACCGGTACCCGGAGGCGCGGTGGCCGGGGCGGTGGCCAGTCCCGGTGCCGGGGCGGCGATCGTCGTGGACGTCAGCGGCAAGGTGCGCAACCCCGGCATCCAACGGCTGCCCGCCGGTTCGAGGGTCGCCGACGCCCTCCGCGCGGCGGGCGGAGTACGCCCCGGTACGAACACGGACGCCCTCAACCGCGCGCGGTTCCTCGTGGACGGCGAACAGGTGGTGGTCGGTGGCCCGGCCCCGGCGGTCCCCGGCCCGGTCGGCGCGGCCCCCGGCGGTGCGGCCTCCGCGGGTCCCGCGGCCCCCGTACCCCTCAACACGGCCACCGTGGATCAGCTCGACACGCTGCCGGGAGTGGGCCCTGTCCTCGCCCAGCACATCATCGACTACCGCACGCAGCACGGCGGTTTCCGCTCGGTGGACGAGCTGCGCCAGGTCAACGGAATCGGCGACCGAAGGTTCGCCGACCTGCGGAATCTCGTACGGCCATGAGCGCGCCCACGGAGCGGGGGCGGGCGCGGCAGGCCGTGCACGGCGGGTCCGGCAAGCGGCTGGGGGACGCCCATCCCCGGCAGGAAGGGCCCGCGGATCTGCGGCTGGTGCCGTCGGCGCTGGCGGTCTGGGCCACCGCCGCGGTGCTGCTGGACGTGTCGCCCGGGTGGGTCACGGGCGTGGCGGCCGGCTGCCTGGTGGCGGCCCTCGTGCTGCTCGTCGTGCGCCGGGGCGCGTGGCCCGCGGTGCCTGCCGCCGCCGTACTGCTCTGTGTCGCCGCGGCGGGCGCGTCCGCCGGGTTGCACGGTGCCGATCTGCGGCGCGGCCCCGTACCCGAACTGGCCCGCCAGTTCGCGCAGGTGACCGCCGAGGTCGAGCTGACCTCCGATCCGCGGCTGACCCGGCCGCGGGTCAAGGGGGATCACACCGCGCCGGTCGCCGTCCTGCTGGAAGGCGAGGTGCGGCGGCTGACGAGGCCGGACGGGACGGCGGTGGTCACGCGCACGCCGGTGCTGCTGATCGTCGACATGGATGCCGGGCGGGTGGAGGGAGCGGAGGGAACGGCGCCCGGGGCCGGGTTCGCCTCCGGGGCCCGAGCGCGGTCCTCGTCGGACCCCGAAGCGTCGGCCTCAGAAGGGTCGGCCCCCGAGGCGCCGGTCTCCGAACCGCAGGAAGTGCGTTCGCCCTGGCTGGAGTTGTTGCCGTCCACGCGGGTGGAGGTGTCCGCGCGGCTGGCGCCCGCGCTGAGCGGTGGGGACCGGGTCGCGGCCGTGCTGCGGGTGCGGGGCGGCGGGGCGCCCGAGGTGGTGGGCGGGCCGTCGGTGTCCCAGCGGGTTGCGGGAGGGCTGCGGGCCGGGTTGCGGGAGGCGACCGCGGGGCTCGACGCGGACCCGCGGGCGCTGCTGCCGGGGCTGGTGGTCGGGGACACCTCAAGGGTCACGACGGAGCTGGACGACGCGTTCAAGGAGACCGACCTGGCGCATCTGCTGGCGGTCAGCGGGGGCAACTTCACGTTGCTGCTCGCCCTGTTCATCGGCCCGGCCGGGCTTGCCCAGCGGGTCGAGCGGAAAGGGCTGGCGCCCCGGCTCGGCATCACGCTGCGGGGGACCGCCGTGCTCGGCGGTGTGCTCACGCTCGGCTTCGTGATCGTGTGCCGGCCCGAGCCGAGCGTGCTGCGGGCCGCGGCCTGCGGGGCGGTCGCACTGCTCGCCGTCGCGACCGGCCGCCGCAGATCGCTGATCCCGGCGCTGGCGGCGGTGGTCCTGCTCCTGGTGCTTTACGACCCCTGGCTGGCCCGCAGCTACGGCTTCCTGCTCTCCGTGCTCGCCACCGGAGCGCTGCTGACCGTCGCCCCACGGTGGAGCGCGGCGCTGCGAAGCCGCCGGGTGCCGCCCCGGCTCGCCGAGGCGCTGGCCGCCGCGGCCGCCGCACAGGCGCTGTGCGCGCCGGTCGTCGCGGTGCTGTCCGCCCGGGTGAGCCTGGTCGCGGTGCCGTGCAACCTGCTCGCCGAGATCGCGGTGGCGCCCGCGACCGTCCTGGGCTTCGCGGCGCTGGGCGCGGCACCGGTGGCGATGCCGGTCGCCAAGGGGCTCGCGTGGTGCGCGAGTTGGCCCGTCGGCTGGATCGCGGACATCGCCCGCACCGGGGCTTCGCTGCCGGGCGCGGGGGTGGACTGGCCGGGCGACTGGTCCGGGGCGCTGCTGCTCGCGCTGGTCACCGCGGTCGTCTTGGCGGCCGGGTGGCGGCTGCTGCGGCGCCCCTGGGTGGTGGGGGCATGCCTGGCGGTGTTCCTGCTGGTGGTCGTGCAGCCGCCGCCGTTGACCAGGGTGATCACCGGGTGGCCGCCGCCGGGCTGGCGGTTCGCGATGTGCGACGTCGGGCAGGGTGACGCGACGGTGCTCGCCGCCGGGGACGGTACGGGGGTGGTGGTGGACGCGGGGCCCGATCCGGTGCTCGTCGACCGCTGTCTGAGCGCGCTCGGCATCACCCGGATCCCGTTGGTCGTGCTGACCCACTTCCACGCCGACCACGTGGCGGGCCTGCCCGGCGTGCTGAAAGGGCGCTCGGTGGGCGCCATCGAGACGACGGGCGACGAGGACCCGCCGGAACAGACGGCGTTCGTACGGGCGTTGGCGGCGGCCCGGCACATTCCGGTGACGCGGGCCGCGGCCGGGGAGCGGCGACGGGTGGGGCCGCTCGACTGGCGGGTGCTGTGGCCGGAGCCCGACCCGGCGCCGCTGCCGGACGGCCCGAACGACGCGAGCGTCACGCTGCTCGTACGGTCGGCGGGGATGACGCTGTTGCTGCTCGGCGACCTCGAACCCCCGGCCCAGCGGGCGCTGCTCGCCTCGCCGGCCGGGGCCGGACTGGGCCCGGTGGACGTGCTGAAAGTGGCCCACCACGGCTCGGCCTACCAGGACCCGGACCTGATACGACGGGTGGCACCGCGGCTGGCGTTGATCTCGTGCGGCAGGGACAACCCCTACGGGCACCCGGCGGTCCGTACGGTCGCCGCGCTGCGGGAGGAGGGCGCGCTGGTGCTGCGTACGGACGAGGACGGGGCGATCGCCGTCGCGGGTGCGGGCCCGGGGCTGCGAGTGGCGCGAGACTGAGCCCATGAATTCCGCACAGGCTGACGCCTACCTGAGCCGCATCGGAGCCGAACACCCCGCGTGGCCGACCGTGGACGTCCTGCGCGACCTGCATCTACGGCATCTGCAGAGCGTGCCGTTCGAGAATCTTTCGGTCCATCTCGGAGAGGAGATCGTGCTGGAGGAGAAACGCCTTTTCGACAAGATCGTGGACGCGCGCAGGGGCGGCTTCTGCTACGAACTCAACGGCGCGTTCGGGGCGTTGCTGAAAGCACTCGGTTTCGACGTGACCCTGCTCGCGGCGCGGGTGTACGGGGCTCAGGGGCGGCTCGGGGTGCCGTACGACCATCTCGCGTTGCGGGTGCGGACGGTGGACGGCGGCGACTGGCTGGCCGACGTCGGTTTCGGGTCGCACAGCCGCCACCCGCTCGCCTTCGGTGGCCGGGGCGAACAGCCGGACCCGGAGGGGGTGTTCCGGGTGATCGAGGCCGGGGTGGACGAGGCGGGCGTACGGGGCCCCGGGAGTTCGGCGGAGTACGGGGACCTCGACGTGCTGAAGGACGGCACGCCCGAGTACCGCCTGGAGGTACGGCCGCGGGTGCTCGGGGACTTCGTGACCGGGGCCTGGTGGCACAGCACCTCGCCGGAGTCGTCCTTCACCCGGTCGCTGGTGTGCTCGCGGATCACGGAGGACGGCGGGCGGATCACCCTCGGCGGCCGTCGGCTGACGGTGACGGCGCCGGGAGGGGACAAGGAGGTCACCGAACTGGGCACGGACGAGGAGGTGCTGGCGGTGTACCGGGAGCGGTTCGGGATCGCGCTGGGCCGCGTGCCCGAGATCCGTGGAACCGGCGGAACGGCTCGGCCGTATCTGGACAACTGAGGGAGGAAACCTAGGTAATTAATGGGGGTTGCGTTGCTTACTCGCGTAAAAGGTTTTACCGGCGCGAGGAGCAAGCACATGTGCCGGTTTCCTTTTACATGATCGCGAGTTGCCCTGAAAGCCTCCTCGATGGTCGAATGCATCTTCGGCAACTGGTGAATTCATCACGCAGGGGTGTGTCGACAATGGTCCGCTGGCTGGGAAACCGTACGAACCGGGGGCAACGGACAGGGCCCCTCGCGGCGATACAGACCCCGCCCAGTGCGGGTGTGCTCAGCTGCCGCGTGCTCGACCCGGTCAGCGAACCGGTGCCGCACGCGGAGTTCGCGGTCAGCGACGCACGGGGCCGCAAGGTGGTGAGCGGAGGGACGGACCCCTACGGGTCGTTCATGGCGACGGTGCCGGCCGGGGAGTACCGGCTCGCGGTGTCCGCCGAGGGGTTCACGCCCTACCGGGCCAACGCCGTCGTGGGGGAGAACAGCCTGGCCTCGCTCGGCGACGTGACCTTGCAGGTGGCCCGGCCGCCCGAGCTGCCGTCGCCGGGGGACTGGGACATCGAGCCGACGCACTCCTCGATCGCCTTCACCGCACGGCACATCGGGCTCGCCCGGATCCACGGCCGGTTCAACACCTTCGCCGGGGTGGTCCGGATCGCCGACCCCATGGAGCAGTCCGCGATGCACGTGGTGATCGACGCCGCGTCCATCGACACCAACGTCAGGATGCGCGACGACCATCTGCGGTCCGCGGACTTCCTGGACGTGGAGCGGTTCCCGACGCTGGAGTTCTACAGCGACCGGTTCCAGCACCGGGGCGGTATGCGGTGGGCGGTGACCGGGGCGCTGTCGCTGCACGGCGTGACGCGGACGGTGACGCTCGACGCGGAGTACCTCGGGATCGGCAACGGCATCGAGGGCGAGGTACGGGCGGCCTGCCGGGCCACCACCGAACTGCGCCGCGACGACTTCACGGTGAGCTGGCAGACGATGCTCGCGCGGGGGATCGCGGTGGTGGGACCCAGCATCAGGATCGATCTGGATGTGCAGATCGTGCAGAAGCAGGTGGGGGCGGGGGCGGAGTGAGAGGGGGGGCCGGGGGGGGGGGG
>LJCV01000056.1 GCA_001298575.1 Actinobacteria bacterium OK074 | reverse complement strand
CCGTGGTCGAAGTCAGCCACTCCGGCCCCCTCGCCCGCCGCCCAAGACCCCACGCCGCCCCCCCCCCCGCCCACCCCCGCACACCCACCCCCCGCCGCCAACCCCGATCCCACAAGTCCGGTTCACGTATCAACCTCGTACCGGTCCCGGCCATCTGTCCTGGAGACGGGCAGGGTCCACAGTCAGGTGCGGGACACTGGTCTGCGGCCGCCTCTACGATCCTTGGCAGGACCGGGTCCGGACGGCACCGCACAGCGAGGCCGCCGCGGGTGTTCGAAGGGGGGCCGCAGCGGGAATCCGGGAGGGGACTTCAGTGGTGTGAAGGCGGGCGCGGAGGCGGACGTACACGTGGACATCGGCACGGGCGGTGACGCGGGCATGGACATGAAAATGGTCATGACCGTGGACGTGGTCGGCATGGCCATGAACGTGCCCGTGGGCACGGACGTGGACATGAACGTGGTCAGGGCCACAACCGTGACCACGGGCATACGGCCGCCCACGTGGACATCGACACCCGTCGACCGGGCCGACAGGGGGAACCAGCCGATTTCCCGGCGCGTGGATACGATCAGTAAGCAGTACCAGGTACGGCGGAACCGAACAGCATCACCCGGTACGACGACAGCGACTACGACAGCGGCAGCAGCAACAGCTACGACCACGACGGCGACAGCCGCGGCAGGAGGAGGTGCCCCATGGGAGTCCTGAAGAAGTTCGAGCAGCGTCTCGAAGGTCTGGTCAACGGCACCTTCGCCAAGGTGTTCAAGTCCGAGGTCCAGCCCGTCGAGATCGCCGGCGCGCTCCAGCGGGAGTGCGACAACAACGCGACGATCTGGAACCGCGACCGTACCGTCGTGCCCAACGACTTCATCGTGGAGCTGAGCACGCCGGACTTCGAGCGCCTCAGCCCCTACTCCGGGCAGCTCGGCGACGAACTCGCCGGCATGGTGCGCGACTACGCCAAGCAGCAGCGCTACACCTTCATGGGCACCATCAAGGTGCACCTGGAGAAGGCCGACGACCTCGACACCGGCCTGTACCGGGTGCGCAGCCGCACGCTGGCCTCCTCCACCGACCAGCAGGGCCCCGGCGGCCCGGCGGCCGGTCCCGGTGGACCGTCGCCCGTCGCGCCGCCGCCCATCCGCCCCGGCTACGGCGGCCCCGCCGCCCCGGGCGCACCCGGCGCTCCCGGCGGCGGCTACGGCTACCCGCCCGCAGCGGCAGCGCCGCCCATGCCCGCGGCCCCGCCGCCCGGCGCACCCGGTGCCCGCCCCGCGGCGGCCTCCCCGTACGGCAGGCCCGCCGCACCGGCGGCCGGTGCCGGCGGACCCGTCGGTGCCCCGGCGCCCGGTTCCCGGACCCGGCACTGGATCGAGATCAACGGCGCCCGCCACCAGATCTCCCGCGCGACGCTGGTGCTGGGCCGCAGCACCGAGGCCGACGTGCGCATCGACGACCCCGGCGTCTCCCGCAAGCACTGCGAGATCCGGACCGGTTCGCCCTCGACGATCCAGGATCTCGGGTCCACCAACGGCATCGTGGTGGACGGGCAGCACACCACCCGCGCTACGCTCCGCGACGGCTCGCGGATCGTCGTGGGCAGCACCACCATCATTTACCGGCAAGCCGAAGGGTGAAGCGGGGGCAATGTCAGAGCTGACCCTCACGGTCATGCGGCTGGGTTTCCTGGCCGTACTGTGGCTGTTCGTGATCGTGGCCGTGCAGGTCATCCGCAGCGACCTGTTCGGTACGCGGGTCACCCAGCGCGGTGCGCGCCGGGAAGCGGGGCGGCAGCAACAGCCGCCGCGCCAGGCGAGGCCGCAGGCGACGCCGCCTCCGCAGCGCCAGCAGCCGCAGAACGCCGGTGGCCGCCAGCGCCGTAACGCGCCCTCGAAGCTGGTCGTCAGCGAGGGCACCCTGGCGGGCACCACGGTCGCCCTCCAGGGCCAGACCATCACGCTCGGCCGGGCACACGACTCGACGATCGTGCTGGACGACGACTACGCCTCCAGCCGGCATGCCAGGATCTACCCGGACCGCGACGGTCAGTGGATCGTCGAGGACCTCGGCTCGACCAACGGCACGTACCTCGGCCGGAGCCGGCTGACGACCCCCACACCGATTCCGCTGGGCGAGCCGATCCGCATCGGCAAGACCGTCATCGAGCTGCGGAAGTAGTAATCCATCATGAAACAGCGCGAGCGGAGCGAGCACGCAGCGGAGGTCCCCACCCCGGATCCCGGCGCGCTCCCGACCGGAGGGTGGGCACAGTGCGGATGTACCCGGAGCCGACGGGTGAGGTGCGCATGAGTCTGTCACTGCGCTTCGCCGCCGGATCGCACAAAGGCATGATCCGGGAGGGCAACGAGGACTCCGGTTACGCCGGTCCGCGCCTGCTCGCCATCGCCGACGGCATGGGCGGCCAGGCCGCCGGTGAGGTCGCCTCCTCCGAGGTGATCTCCACCATCGTGGCGCTCGACGACGACGTACCCGGCTCGGACATCCTCACCTCCCTCGCCACCGCCGTGCAGCGGGCCAACGACCAGTTGCGCATGATGGTCGAGGAGGACCCCCAGCTGGAGGGCATGGGGACCACCCTGACCGCGCTGCTGTGGACCGGGCAGCGGCTCGGCCTCGTCCACGTGGGCGACTCGCGCGCCTACCTGCTGCGCGACGGCGTGCTCACCCAGATCACGCAGGACCACACCTGGGTGCAGCGCCTGGTCGACGAGGGCCGCATCACCGAGGAAGAGGCCACCACGCACCCGCAGCGCTCGCTCCTCATGCGCGCGCTCGGCAGCGGCGACCACGTCGAGCCCGACCTCTCCATCCGTGAAGTGCGGGCCGGCGACCGGTACTTGATCTGCTCCGACGGGCTGTCCGGCGTCGTCTCGCCGCAGACGATGGAGGAGACCCTCGCCAGCTACCAGGGCCCGCAGGAGACCGTGGGCGAGCTGATCCAGCTCGCGCTGCGCGGCGGCGGCCCCGACAACATCACCGTCATCGTCGCCGACGTCCTCGACCTGGACACCGGCGACACCCTCGCCGCGCACCTCTCGGACGTGCCCGTCGTCGTCGGCGCGGTCGCCGAGAACCAGCTCCACCTGCACGACAACGGCATCATGCAGACCCCCGCGGGCCGCGCCGCCCACCTCGGCCGCCCCCGCCCCGCGGGCGGCGAGTTCGGCCCGCCCGGCAGCGGCGACGCCACCGGGTACGACTCCGGCGGCTCCTTCGGAGAGTACGGGGACGACGACTTCGTCAAGCCGGGCAAGGGCCGCAAGTGGCTCAAGAGATCGCTGTACACCGCGCTGTGCCTCGGTCTGATCGGCGGCGGTCTGTACGGCGGCTACCGCTGGACGCAGACGCAGTACTACGTCGGCGCCAGCGACACCCATGTCGCGCTGTACCAGGGCATCAGCCAGGACCTGGCCTGGGTGAAGCTCTCGAAGGTGCAGAAGGACCACCCCGAGATCGAACTCAAGTACCTGCCGGTGTACCAGCAGAAGCAGGTCAAGGCGACCATCGCCGAGGACGGCCTCAAGGACGCCCAGACCAAAATCTCCGAGCTGGCCGTGCAGGCGTCGGCGTGCAAGAAGGAGGCCGAACGGACCTCCGCCGCCTCCTCGTCGACCACAAACGGCACCACCACCGGTACCAACCAGGCCGGCGGCACCACAGGTTCCACCACGAGCCTCACAGCCGGCGCCGGTACCGTCGTCCCCCTGGGTCCCGCCCGTACCTTCAACTCCACGGGAACCACGGAGACTTCACTCACGTCCAAGGCTTCGCCGTCCCCGACCCCGACGGCCACCTCGCCATCCGCCAACTCGTCCACGACCGCACCCACGCCCACACCCGGCCCCACTCTCTCGGAGGAAGAGCAGAAGGTCGTCTCGCTGTGCGGTAAGCAGTAAGCAAGCCGTGAGGGGCCCTGTCACACGATGAGCAGTACAACCAATCCGCCGACCCACCACACGTCGACCATCGGCGCGATCGGCGCACCGAGCCGGCGCAACACCGAACTCGCGATGCTCCTGTTCGCGGTCGTCATCCCGGTGTTCGCCTACGCCAACGTGGGTCTGGCCATCAACGACAAGGTGCCGCCCGGCCTGCTCAGCTACGGCGTCGGGCTCGGCCTGCTCGCGGGCGTCGGCCATCTCGCCGTGCGCAAGTTCGCCCCGTACGCGGACCCGCTGCTGCTGCCCCTGGCCACGCTGCTCAACGGGCTCGGGCTCGTCGTCATCTGGCGGCTCGACCAGTCCAAGCTGCTCCAGTCGCTGCCCAACTTCGTGCAGGCCGCGCCCCGTCAGCTGCTGTACACGGCGATGGGCATCGGCCTCTTCATCGTGGTGCTCGTCTTCCTCAAGGACCACCGGGTCCTCCAGCGCTACACGTACATCTCGATGTTCGGCGCCCTGGTCCTGCTGCTGCTGCCGCTGGTGCCGGGCCTCGGCGCCAACATCTACGGCGCGAAGATCTGGATCAACATCCCGGGCCTCGGCTCCCTCCAGCCGGGCGAGTTCGCGAAGATCGTGCTCGCGGTGTTCTTCGCCGGCTACCTGATGGTCAAGCGGGACGCGCTCGCGCTGGCCAGCCGCCGCGTCATCGGCCTGTACCTGCCGCGTGGCCGCGACCTCGGGCCGATCATCGTCGTCTGGATGGTCTCGATCCTCATCCTGGTGTTCGAGACCGACCTCGGAACATCGCTGCTGTTCTTCGGCATGTTCGTCATCATGCTGTACGTCGCCACCGAGCGGACCAGCTGGATCGTCTTCGGTCTGCTGATGTCCGCGGCCGGTGCCGTCGGCGTCGCGAGCATCGAACCGCACGTCAAGATGCGCGTCCAGGCGTGGCTCGACCCGCTGCGCGAGTACAAGCTCAGCCAGCAGGGCGTGGCCGGCCACTCCGAGCAGTCGATGCAGGCCCTGTGGGCGTTCGGCTCCGGCGGCACCCTCGGCAGCGGGCTGGGCCAGGGCCACTCGGACCTGATCAAGTTCGCCGCCAACTCCGACTTCATCCTCGCCACCTTCGGCGAGGAGCTGGGCCTGGCGGGCATCATGGCGATCCTGCTGATCTACGGCCTGATCGTGGAGCGCGGCGTACGCACCGCCCTCGCCGCCCGCGACCCGTTCGGCAAGCTGCTCGCCATCGGCCTCTCCGGCGCCTTCGCCCTCCAGGTCTTCGTGGTGGCCGGCGGTGTCATGGGCCTCATCCCGCTGACCGGTATGACCATGCCGTTCCTGGCCTACGGCGGTTCCTCCGTGCTGGCCAACTGGGCGCTGATCGGGATCCTCATCCGCATCAGCGACACCGCGCGCCGACCCGCGCCCTCCCCCGCCCCCAACCCCGACGCCGAAATGACCCAGGTGGTCCGCCCGTGAACAAGCCCCTGCGCCGCATCGCGATCTTCTGCGGGCTGCTCGTCATGACGCTGCTCATCCGCGACAACTGGCTCCAGTACGTCAAGGCCGACAGCCTCAACAGCGACACCCTCAACCGCCGGGTCTCGATCGCCCGTTACTCCACCCCGCGCGGCGACATCATCGTGGACGGCAACCCCATCACGGGCTCCACCAAGAACAAGACGTCCGGCAGCGGCTACAACGACTTCGAGTACAAGCGGACGTACAAGGACGGCGCCATGTGGGCGCCCGTCACCGGCTACGCCTCGCAGGCGTACGGCGCCACGCAGCTGGAGTCCATCGACGACGGCATCCTCACCGGCAACGACGACCGGCTCTTCTTCCGCAACACCCTGGACATGCTCACCGGCAAGTCCAAGGAGGGCGGCAACGTCGTCACCACGCTCAACGCCGCCGCGCAGAAGGCCGCCTACGACGGCCTCAAGACCCGCGGCAAGGGCGCCGTCGTCGCGCTGAACCCGGAGACCGGCGCGATCCTCGCGATGTCCTCCTACCCGTCGTACGACCCGACCTCCTTCGCCGGGAACACCACGACGGACGAGAAGGCGTGGGCCAAGCTTCAGGAGAAGAACGACTCCAACCAGCCCATGCTGAACCGGGCGCTGCGCGAGACCTATCCGCCCGGCTCCACGTTCAAGCTGGTCACGGCCGCCGCGGCGCTCCAGAACGGCCTGTACACCTCGGCCGACACCAAGACCAACTCGCCGCTGCCGTACATCCTCCCCAACACCACGACCGAGCTGAAGAACGAGGGCAGCATCCCCTGCGAGAACGCGACCATGCGGGTCGCGCTCCAGTACTCGTGCAACACGGTCTTCGGCAAGATGGGCGCCGACCTCGGCAAGGACAAGATGCTCGCCGAGGCCAAGAAGTTCGGCTTCGACTCGGAGCAGTTCACGCCCGTCCGCTCCAACGCCTCCGTCTTCCCCGAGTCCATGGACAAGCCGCAGACCGCGCTCAGCTCCATCGGCCAGTACGACACCGCGGCCACCCCGCTCCAGATGGCCATGGTCGCCGCGGCCATCGAGAACGACGGCAAGCTGATGAAGCCGTACATGGTCGACAAGCTCCAGGCGCCGAACCTGGACGTCATCTCGCAGACCGAACCCGAGGAACTGAGCCAGCCGCTCAGCTCCGAGAACGCCCAGATCCTGCAGTCGATGATGGAGACCGTCGTCAGCAAGGGCACCGGCACCAACGCGCAGATCTCCGGCGTCACCGTGGGCGGCAAGACCGGTACCGCCCAGCACGGCGTCGACAACAGCGAGAAGCCGTACGCCTGGTTCGTCTCGTACGCCAAGCCGAGCAACGGCTCCACTCCGGTCGCGGTCGCCGTCGTCGTCGAGGACGACAACGCCAACCGCGACGACATCTCCGGCGGCGGTCTGGCCGCCCCCATCGCCAAGAACGTCATGGAGGCGGTCATCAACAGCAGCAAGTGACCCCCGTCACGTCCCCCTCACATCGATGCACGTTGCGATACCGGTCCTGTATCGGGTGGCGGATGCGGCCAGGTCACACAAGGCGAGCCGGGTACGGTAGGCCCGGACAGCACACCGCCGGACCACACGAGGGTGTGGTCGGGACCGACGGAGAGGGCTGGTAGGAAGCTATGGAAGAGCCGCGTCGCCTAGGCGGCCGGTACGAGCTGGGCCAGGTGCTCGGCCGTGGTGGCATGGCCGAGGTGTACCTCGCCCACGACACCCGGCTCGGCCGCACCGTGGCGGTGAAGACGCTGCGCGTGGACCTCGCGCGCGACCCTTCCTTCCAGGCCCGGTTCCGCCGGGAGGCCCAGTCGGCCGCCTCGCTCAACCATCCCGCGATCGTCGCGGTCTACGACACGGGCGAGGACTACGTCGACGGGGTCTCGATCCCGTACATCGTCATGGAGTACGTCGACGGTTCCACTCTCCGCGAGCTCCTGCACAGCGGCCGCAAGCTGCTGCCCGAGCGCTCCATGGAGATGACCATCGGGATCCTCCAGGCCCTGGAGTACTCCCACAGAAGCGGCATCGTGCACCGCGACATCAAGCCGGCGAACGTCATGCTGACGCGCACCGGCCAGGTCAAGGTCATGGACTTCGGCATCGCGCGCGCCATGGGCGACGCCGGCATGACGATGACGCAGACGGCCGCGGTCATCGGCACCGCGCAGTACCTCTCGCCGGAGCAGGCCAAGGGCGAGCAGGTCGACGCCCGCTCCGACCTCTACTCCACCGGCTGCCTGCTGTACGAGCTGCTGACCGTCCGGCCCCCGTTCGTCGGGGACTCCCCGGTCGCGGTCGCCTACCAGCACGTGCGCGAGGAACCGCAGCCGCCGAGCGTCTTCGACCCCGAGATCACCCCCGAGATGGACGCCATCGTCCTGCGGGCCCTGGTCAAGGACCCCGACTACCGCTACCAGTCCGCCGACGAGATGCGCGCCGACATCGAGGCGTGCCTCGACGGCCAGCCCGTCGCCGCGACCGCCGCCATGGGCGCGGTCGGCTACGCCGGTTACGGCTACGGCGACGACCAGGCCACCACCGCCCTGCGCTCCGAGGGCATGGGCGCCACCACGATGCTGCCGCCGATGAACCCGGACGACGGGGCCTTCGGCTACGACGACGGCTCCGGCCGCCGGGGCCGCCAGCAGCCGAAGAAGTCGAACAAGTCGACGATCCTGCTGGTCGTGGCCGCCGTGCTGGTCCTGATCGGCGCGATCCTCATCGGCAAGTGGATCTTCGCGGGCGGCGCGGGCAACGACTCGGTGACCGTGCCGCAGTTCGTCGGCCAGACGCAGAAGGACGCCGAGCAGCTCGCCACGAACGCCGAACTGAAACTGACGACCACGTCCAAGGCGTGCGAGGACCAGACCAAGGGCAACATCTGCTCCCAGGACCCGAAGTCGGGCACCGAGGTCGACAAGAACAGCACGGTCAACCTGGTGGTGTCGACGGGGGCGCCGAAGGTGGCGGTCCCGAGCGTGATCGGGCAGAGCCTGGACGAGGCGCAGAAGACGCTGGAGGCCGACGGCTACCAGTTCAAGGTGAAGACCAAGACCCAGGTCTCCACCGAGGACCCCGACAAGGTCCTGAACCAGGACCCGGTCTCGGGCACGGAGATCCAGAAGGGCTCCACGGTCACCCTGACGATCGCGAAGGCCGAGGAGAAGTCCACGGTCCCCGACGTCAGCGGCCAGTCCTGCGACACGGCCAAGCAGCAGATGACGGCGAACAACCTCACCGGCACCTGCACCGAGATCGAGACCGACGACAGCTCCCAGGTCGGCAAGGTCATCTCGACGTCGCCGCCCGCGGGCACCTCGGTCGACAAGAACTCCACGGTGACGATCAGCATCGGCAAGGCCAAGGACCAGGCCACCGTGCCGAACGTCGTCGGCCAGACCGTGCAGAACGCCCAGCAGCTCCTGAGCCAGGCGGGCTTCGACAACGTGTCGGTCGCCGACGGCAGCGACGACAGCGACAACGCGGTCGTCTCCGGCCAGAACCCGGGCGCGAACTCGCAGGCCAGTACGGACACCGAGATCGTCCTCACCACGATCTCGTCCGGCAACAACGGCAACAACGGTGGGAACAACAACGGCGGCGTCAGCTTCTTCGGAGGCGTGACGGGGACGTCGTACCGCACGGAGGACTGAGACCCTCCGAGCTACCGCTACGACGGAGCCCCCGGCCACCAAGGCCGGGGGCTCCGTCGTAGGCGTGGGCAACGGGCAGGCGCGTCAGCGCAGTTCCTTCGGCAGGGTCCGCTTGCCGTCGACCTTCTGGACCCGCTCCAGTTCGCCCCAGACCACGTACCGGTACTCGGACGTGTACACCGGCGTGCACGTCGTCAGGGTGATGTAGTGGCCGGGCTTCTTCACGCCCGCCTGCTTGGGGATCTGGGCGGTGACCTTGACGTTGTACTTCGAGGTCTCGGAGAGGATCGCGAAGACCTTGTAGACGTACCAGTCGTCCTTGGTCTCGAAGACGATCGGGTCGCCCTTCTTCACCTTGTCGATGTTGTGGAACTTGGCGCCGTGCCCGTCCCGGTGCGCGGCGAGGGTGAAGTTGCCGTCCTTGCCGGTCGTGGGGAGAACCGCCTTGATCGGGTCGGTGTAGTAGCCGGCGACGCCCGTGTTGAGGACGTTCGTCGAGGTGCCCTTGCGGACCAGTACCTCGCCGTTCTTCATCGCGGGCACGTGCAGGAAGCCGATGCCGTCCTTGGTGTCCAGCGCGCCCGGCGCGTCGTTCTTGCCCGAGGAGGAGGCCCAGTTGTCGCGCACCTTGTCGGCCTGTTTGTCGGCCTGGCGGTCCGCGACGACGTTCGTCCACCACAGCGAGTAGACGACGAACAGGCCGAGCACCAGGCCCGCCGTGATGAGGAGTTCGCCGAAGACACTGACCGCGAAGGCGATCCGGCCCGGCCGCCGGGGCCCGCGCGGCACGTCCCGCGCACCGCCGCCCGGCCCCTGCCCCTCGGCCTCCGCGTCCGCCGCCGTCTCGCCGGTCTCGTCCGTGGTCGCTGCCACTACCGCATCCGCCCGTCTGTTCCCAGCCGCCAACAACTACCGCTGTACGTCCATGCCTACGCCTCCGAGAGCAGCACCTTCGGCTTGCCCTCGCTGCGCGGTGTCTCCGCGACCATCTTGCCCCAGACGATCAGCCGGTACTTGCTGGTGAACTCCGGCGTACAGGTGGTCAGTGTGATGTACCGGCCCGGCTTGGTGAAACCCGACCCGGCCGGGATCGGATCGAGCACACTCGTGTTCGACGGCGACGTCACCGGAAGCGACGACGTGATCTTGTACACGAAGTAGTCCTCCGCCGTCTCCACCACGACCTCGTCGCCCGGGACCAGCTTGTTGATGTACCGGAACGGCTCGCCGTGCGTGTTGCGGTGCGCCGCCAGACCGAAGTTGCCGGTCTTGTCCTCCGGCATCGCCGTCTTCAGGCTGCCCTCGCCGTAGTGCCCGACCATCCCCTTGTCCAGCACCTTCGACTTGCTCACGCCCTCCGCGATCGGCGCCACCACGTCCAGCTTCGGTATGTGGATGATCGCGAAGCCCTGGCCCGGCGAGAACTGCCCGGGGTCCACGCCGCTCGCCCACTCCTGCTGGAGGTTCCTCGTGGCCTTGCCCGCCTCCGCGTGCGCCCGGATGTTCGACCACCAGAGCTGGTAGGTGACGAACAGCAGCATCAGCACACCGGTGGTGATGAACACCTCGCCGACCACCCGGCTCACCACGACCGCGGCCCCCGGCTTCCGCGCCCGCGCCGCCCGCCGGGCCTCCACCCGGGACATCGGGACGGCCGATTCCTCGGAAGCGGAGCCTTCCGCCGCCGTCTCGCCCGGCGCTCCCGCCCCGCTCCCGCCGCCGCGCCGCCCGTGCTTGCGGGCCGCCTTGCGCCGGGCCGCACGGCCGCCGGGCACGGGTATGGACTCGTCCGTCCGCTCGTTCGTCCGCTCGTCGGCCCTGCGCCGGGCCTCCGCGACGGCTGAGGAGCCCAGCGCGACGGTCTCGCTGTCCCCCACGGCCGCGGGGGCCTGCGGGGCACGCTCCGGTACGGGCGCCCCCGCCCGCCGACGGCCGTGTCCCGCGCCCGAAGCAGGGGGCGCGGCCCTGGGCCCCTCGGATTCCGGAACCGGCGCCACCCGCCGCCGTCGGCCGGTCCCCGCCCTGGGGACGGGCACAGGGGCGGGTATGGGCATGGGCATGGGAGCAGGGGTCGGCGTGGGCGCCTGCCCGCCGCCCCCCGGCTCCTCGAACACCGGCAGCACCGCGGTGGCGTCGTACTGCCCCTGAACCTGCCCCTGGCCCTGTCCGTACGGCGGCAGCACCGCCGTCTCGTCGAAACCGGCCGAGCCGGCCGACGCGACCGACCCCACGGTCCACTCCTGCGCCTGCGCCCGACCGCCGTCCCGGCCCTGCGGGAACGCCTGCTGCCCGGCGTCCCCGTAGTCGACGCCGGTCTCGCGCTCGGGGCGCAGCGCGGTCACGCCGTGGCCCTGCCCACCACCGGGGCGAGCCCCACCGACCTCGACACGGCCCCTGAATCACCGCACTCCGCCAGCCAGTTGGCCAGCATCAGGTGCCCGTGCTCGGTCAGCACGCTCTCGGGGTGGAACTGGACGCCCTCGACGGGCAGTTCCCGGTGTCTGAGGCCCATGATGATCCCGTCCTGGGTCCGCGCGGTGACCTCCAGCTCCGCCGGCACGGTCGCCGGCTCGGCGGCCAGCGAGTGGTACCGGGTCGCGGTGAACGGCGACGGCAGCCCGGCAAAGACCCCCCGGCCCTCGTGCTCCACCAACGACGTCTTGCCGTGCAGGAGTTCGGGCGCCCGGTTGACGACACCGCCGTAGGCGACCTGCATCGACTGCATGCCCAGGCACACCCCGAAGACGGGGACGCCGGTGGCCGCGCAGTGCCGGACCATGTCGATGCAGACCCCGGCCTCCTCGGGCGTACCGGGCCCCGGTGACAGGAGCACGCCGTCGAAGCCGTCCTGGGCGTGCGCGGTCGACACCTCGTCGTTGCGGCGCACCTCGCACTCGGCGCCCAGCTGGTACAGGTACTGCACCAGGTTGAAGACGAAGCTGTCGTAGTTGTCGACGACGAGAATCCGCGCACTCACTGGTTGTCCACCGTCACATCGTTGAAGGGCAGCAGCGGTTCGGCCCAGGGGAAGACGTACTGGAACAGGACGTAGACCACGGCCAGGACCAGCACCACCGAGATGAGCGACTTCACCCACACGTTCCCCGGCAGCAGCCGCCAGATAAAGCCGTACATGCCGTCCCATCCGTCCCTTCCGTCGCACCACGGCACCTGACTCACGCCGTACCCCACCAGACTAACCGCGCAGCGCCGCGGGTTTCCCGGCGTCCACAGGCTGTGTGGAGTCCAGGTGCGCCCAGACGATCAGCCGGTGGCTGTGTCCCCACTCCGGATCGCACGTGGTCAGCGTGAGATAGCGTCCTGGACGCGTGTACCCGGACTTACGTGGCACAGGATCGATCACTTCGACGTCGGTCGGGACTGTTTTGTAAGGGCCTTTGTCGATCCGATACGTGAACCAGGTCGTCCCGTCGGTCAGGACGACCGCGTCGCCGCGCCGCAGCTCGGGAAAGTCCTTGAACGGGTCGCCGTACGTCCGCCGGTGCCCCGCCACCGCGAAGTTGCCCTCCTGGCCGAGCTGCGCGGTGTTCGCGTAGTGCCCGAGCCCCTTCTTCAAGGTGTCGACCGCGGTGTCCTGGAGGACCGGCTTGTTCCACGTGAAACCGAGCCGCGGGATGTACATCACGGCGAACGGCTTCCCGGACTTGTACGGCTTGTACGGTGCCGGGCTCGGCGGACCGCTGGGCTCGGCCTTCGTGGTGGCGGCGGTGGCCGACGGCGTGACCTTCGCCGCCCACTGCCGGTGCAGCTCGTCCACCTGGTGGTGCATCGCGCTGTCGGCCCGGACCCCCGTCCAGAACAGGACGTAGACGACGAACAGCACGATGACCGCGCCCACGGTGATGCACAACTCGCTGACGGTCCTGACGAACACGCGCACCGGCGGCTCCCGAAAGCTACGAGAGGTCCAAGAGGCCCAAGAGGTGGATCCCAGGAGATGGGTCCCGGGAATCGGGTCCCAGGAGGTGGGTCCCCGGAGTCGGTTCTACTCCACCGGCTTGGCGTAGTGCAGGTCCACTGTGCCCGAGTACCCCGGAAGAGTCACCGCCCCGTCCTCGACGACTTTCCATCCCAGGCCGTACACCTTCACGTACATCAGGTAGTTCTGGATCGCGGCCGACGCCGACAGCGCCCGCCGCAGCTTCGCCGGTTCACCAATGGCGGTGATCCGGTAGGGCGGCGAGTAGACGCGGCCCTGGAGGATCAGCGTGTTGCCGACGCAGCGCACCGCGCTGGTGGCGATCAGCCGCTGGTCCATCACCTTGACGCCGCGCGCCCCGCCCTGCCAGAGGGCGTTGACCACGGCCTGGAGGTCCTGCTGGTGGATGACCAGGTAGTCGGGCTGCGGTTCGGGGTAGCCGGGGAGCTTGGCGGTCGCGTTCGGGGGCGCGTCGTCGAGGGTGACGGTCAGCGCCCGCCCGGTCAGCTTCGCGGTGCCCGCGTTCCGCTCCAGGGCCGCGAGCCGGGCCGCCTCGGCCGCGCCGGTGCCGCCGCCGCTGCGCCCCGCCAGGCTCTCGTTGTCCTGGCGCAGGGCGGCGTTGGAGTCGTCGAGGCGCCCGTTCTTGCGGCTGCGCTCCTGGACCAGGTCGGAGAGCTTCAACAGGGACGAGTCCGTGCGGATGTTCGTGCCCTTGGCGGTGTCGAAGCTGGTGAAGAAGATCAGCCCGGCCAGCGCGAAGACCCCGGCGGTGAGCACACGGACCGGACGGAACCGGCGCGACCGACGACTCTCCGCCGGGTCTTCCGGTTCTTCGGAGCCCTCGGCGTTGGAGTCGGTCGTATCGCTCACGTATCGTTATCTCCTTGGGCGCCGCGGAAGCACTACGCTAACGGACGCCCGGGGGAGCGGTCAGTGTCCCCTCTGTACGCTGCCCCGAGCCCGCCCGTTTCCCTGCGCGGCCACGCAGCGCATCGACAGGAGAGACCCTCGTGCCGAAGTCACGTATCCGCAAGAAGGCCGACTACACGCCGCCGCCGTCCAAGCAGGCCACGGCCATCAAGCTGAACAGCCGCAACTGGGTCGCCCCGGTCATGCTGGCCATGTTCCTCATCGGCCTCGCCTGGATCGTCGTCTTCTACGTCACCGACGGCTCACTGCCGGTGGACGCGCTCGGCAACTGGAACATCGTGGTCGGCTTCGGCTTCATCGCGGCGGGGTTCGGCGTCTCCACGCAGTGGAAGTAGCCGTTTCGGCTGTTCCGGCCGCCGGTCCGGCCGCCGGTCCGGCTGTTCCGGGAGTTATCCACAGGGCTTGTCCACAGCGTTCGAACCAGTGGATAAAGAACGACCATCTGTGGATAACTCACTGAAGGTTGACGCTGGTGTGACTGACACACCGCAACCCGAAAACCTGTTCGCCCCCTGCCTCACCTGCGGAAACTCCGCTGGGTGACAGGGGGCACGGTTGTTCTCGGAGGAATGCACAGGTCGTTCGACGGGCTGTGGACAACGCTGGGTACAACCTTGGGCTACGGCCTGTTCCCACGCCCTCCCAGCAGCTCGAACACGGGCTCGCGCTCAGGTTCGGGCTCGCGCTCAGGTTCGGGCTCGGGCTCAGGTTCGGGCTCGGGCTCACGCTCACGTTCGGGCTCAGGTGAGCTGGGCGGTCCTGACCAGCGTCACGATCACCACGGCGGCCAGCACCAGCGCGCACACCCCGTACTGCACCAGGGTCCGCCGCTCGCGCGGGGCGTGGACCATCGCGTAACCGATGACGACACCGCCGACGAGTCCGCCGATGTGCGCCTGCCAGGCGATGCCGCTCCACCCGAAGGTGAAGATCAGGTTGATCACCAGCAGGGCGATCACCGGCCGCATGTCGTAGCGCAGCCGCCGCATCAGGACGGCCGTGGCGCCGAAGAGCCCGAAGATCGCGCCGGAGGCGCCGAGCGATGCCTGGTTGGGCGCGGCGAGCAGATAGCTGAGCGCGCTGCCGGCGAGACCGGAGACGAAGTAGAGCGCGAGATAGCGGGCACGGCCGAGCGCGGCCTCCAGCGGACCGCCGATCCACCACAGGCTGAGCATGTTGAACAGGATGTGCACGACGCTCGCGTGCAGGAACATCGCGGTCACCAGCCGGTACCACTGCCCCTCGGCGACGCCGTCGTAGGGGGGATAACCGGTGGCGGACGCCCTGCCGAGCATTTCGAAGTGGTCGGTGAAGCTGTCCCCGACGGTCTGCTGCACCAGGAAGAGCACGACGTTGGCGGCGATCAGCGCCTTGGTGAACAGCCGCGGGTCGGCGGTGATCGTGCCGCCGGCGAGGGTACGGGGCCGGGCCGCGTCGGGCGCGTGCCCGGTACCGGAACCGCCACGGACGCACTCGGGGCACTGGAAGCCGACGGAGGCGCTGATCATGCACTCCGGGCAGATCGGCCGCTCGCACCGGGTGCAGCGGACGCCGGTCTCCCGGTCGGGGTGCCGGTAGCAGCCGGGCAGGCCGGGGTCCCCGTGCGCGCCCGGGTCCTGCGGCCCCTGCGGGCCACGGTCCTGGGGTCCGCCCGGGCCCTGCGGCTCCTGCGGACTGCCGGGCGTGCCTGGCGCCTGCTCCATCGGTCGGTCCCTTCGCTTCGCTCTCCGTACGGCCGCTGCACGGCCGTACGACCCTACGACCTGCGTACGACGCCGGTGCCGCGGTACGACGCCGGTGTGGCCGTACCGGCCCGTCCTGCCTGGTCCTGCGCGACCCTGCTCGGTCCTGCCTGGTCTCCGCGTGGCCGGCAACGTGCGCTGCCCCGCCCTTCCTTGTACGGACGGGCGGGGCGGTTCGGTTCCCTCGTGCGGGTTTGTGCCGTGTGAGCGTGTGCTCGTGCTTCGTGTGTGAGGGGGTGTCAGCGGGTCTCGACGACGACCGACTCGATGACGACGTCGCTGACCGGGCGGTCGGTGCGCGGGTTGGCCGGGGTGGTGGCGATGGCGTCCACGACCTTCTGGCTGGCCGCGTCGGTGACCTCGCCGAAGATGGTGTGCTTGCGCGTCAGCCAGGTCGTCGGGGAGACCGTGATGAAGAACTGCGAGCCGTTGGTGCCCGGACCGGCGTTCGCCATGGCCAGCAGGTACGGCCTGTCGAAGCGCAGGTCGGGGTGGAACTCGTCCGCGAACTGGTACCCGGGGCCGCCGGTGCCGTTGCCGAGCGGGTCGCCGCCCTGGATCATGAAGCCGCTGATCACCCGGTGGAAGACCGTGCCGTCGTAGAGCTTGTCGGTGGACTTCACACCCGTGGTGGGGTTGGTCCACTCGCGCTGACCCTGAGCGAGCTCGACGAAGTTGCGGACCGTCTTGGGCGCGTGGTCCGGGAAGAGCCGGATCTCGATGTCGCCGTGGTTGGTCTTCAGGGTGGCGTAGAGCTGCTCAGCCACGATGTGCCTTCCGTTGTCCTCTGTGACCCCCCGATCCTCGCACGCTCCGTACCGCCCGGACCTCGGTGCCCACCTCTGAGCGAACATCCGCACGGAACACTCGCGCAGCCGTCATCCTGCGCCCCCGGCACGCGAAAACCGGCCGAGTGCGTACCGGACCCGGGCGGACGGCCGCCAACCGTGGGATGGTCGACGGGAAGCTCCCGTTGAAACCCCGTTCGCCCCCTCTGACCCGGATGCCCGCTCTCACGTGCCCGGCTGGGCTTCGGCAGGCATGATCCGTAAAAGGGTGGAAAGTCGAAATACCGTACGCCACCGAGGAGGAGGATTCCCGTGACCCGCATCGACAGCGTGCGCGCCGCGACCGGCTCGGCGAAGGACAGCGTCCTGCACGCCGCGGACGTGGTGGCGCCCTACGCCGACACCGCCAAGGAGAAGGCCGCGCAGTACGCGCAGGAGGCGCGTGTGCGTCTCGCACCGAAGGTGTCGCTGGCCGCCGACCAGGCCCGTGTCCAGTACGACGCCCACCTCGCGCCCCGCCTGGAACAGGCCCGCACACATGTGCCGCCCAAGGTCGACCAGGCCGCCCAGGAGGCGGCCGTCCGCACCCGTGAGGCCGCCCGGCAGGCGGCCGCCTACTCGCGTCCGCGGATCGAACAGGCGGTGGCCGCGGCCGGGCCCGTGGGCAGCGAGGCCGCCGCCCGCGGTGCCGCGGCGCTGGCCGCGCTGCGCGGGCAGGTCTCGCCCGAGGAGATCCGCGGGCTGCTGCGCAGGCAGCGGCGGCGGGCGCGGGCGGGCCGGGTCGTCAAGGGCGTCGCGGTCCTGGGCGTGCTGGCGGGCGGCGCCTTCGCCGCCTGGGAGGGGGGGGGCAAGCAGGCCAACCCCGACTGGCTGGTCGAGCCGCCCACGGCCACGGAGGTCCCGCCGGGCGACCCGCTGACATCCGTGAACGGCGGCGCCACCGCCCTGGACCCGGAGGTCCAGGCGAAGCAGGCCGAGGACGAGGCCGCGGCAGCGGCGGCGGCCGAGACGACGGACCGCGACGAGGACCACTGACCGCCGAGGCACGCAGGAGGCGGTAGCAGTACGGCAGTCGGTACGGGCGGCACTGTTCGAAGAACGGGCGGCACTGTTTCACGTGAAACAGTGCCGCCCGTTAGCAGATTGCCGCACACGATGACGTTTGCAACGTCCGAAGTGCGAGAGTTCCACAGGGAATCCCCTAACGGAGCGCAGCCTTCTGCCTACAGGCGACCCGTTCGTCCAGCTCACAGGAGCAACACGGGTCGACATCACCGTGGCATATGCCCGCACCGCCGCCGCGCGGACCGCCGCACACCCCGCGCCCGGATTGCAATCGACTGCAAAGAATCGCAAACATTGCAAATTTTTCGGACAGTGGAAGCGGTCCCAGGAACACCAAAAAAACCGGCCGGACGCCACACAGCGTCCGGCCGGTCCACGATGTGGAGCCTAGGGGAGTCGAACCCCTGACATCTGCCATGCAAAGACAGCGCTCTACCAACTGAGCTAAGGCCCCAAGGGATAAGCGTCCGGCCACCGGAAGGACCGAAGGGCGGGCGCCGCAGACCAGAGTACCGGGTCACCGCCCGTATCTCACAAAAAGATGGGGGGTCCCCGTGGGCGACCACTCTCCGTAAGATGCTCGACGTGGTTCGCGACAGCGAAGCGGACCGCAGTAGTTGGGGAAGCGATGGGGAGACGCAATGGACGCCGCACAACAAGAGGCAACCGCAAGAGCGCGGGAGCTGCAACGGAGCTGGTACGGAGAGCCGCTGGGGGCGCTCTTCCGTAAGCTCATCGACGATCTCGGACTCAACCAGGCCCGGCTCGCGGGGGTCCTGGGACTGTCCGCTCCGATGTTGTCCCAGCTGATGAGCGGTCAGCGGGCGAAGATCGGCAACCCGGCCGTGGTCCAGCGGGTGCAGTTGTTGCAGGACCTGGCGGGGCAGGTCGCGGACGGCAGCGTCAGCGCCGCCGAGGCGACCGAGCGGATGGACGAGATCAAGAAGTCGCAGGGGGGCTCCGTGCTCAGCAACACCACACAGGCGACGAGCAGTTCAGGTGCGCCCACGGTCAAGCGCGTGGTGCGCGAGATCCAGTCGCTGCTGCGCTCGGTGGCGGCGGCCGGCGACATCATCGATGCCGCCGACACCCTCGCCCCGACCCACCCGGAACTGGCAGAGTTCCTTCGGGTGTACGGGGCGGGCCGCACCTCCGACGCGGTGGCGCACTACCAGTCCCACCAGAACTGAGGACGCCGGCCCGGCGGCCGCATGGGGGTGCGACGGCCGTGCCGACCGTACGAAGAACTGCGGGAGAGCCGGTCCAGGCCAGGAACCGACGGCCCTGGCCTGGACCGGACGGACAAGAAACAGGGCAACCACCCGGACCTCAAGGTCCCGGAAGAGGGGAGTACCACCGGGGAAGAGGGAAAGAGAAGGACACGAAAGGCAACGGAAGAGAACGGACGGAGACCGGGGGAACCCGGGAAACAGGCGGAGCCGAGGAACAGGCACAGCCGGAGTGACGGAGTACCGGAGTGACGGAGTAAGTGACGGCGTAACGGAACACGGGAACAGGCGGAGTCACGTGAACGGGAGACCGGTGCAACTCGAAGGAGGCGCGTCGCACAGCCATGGGTGAGGTGTTCGCCGGCCGGTACGAACTGGTCGACCCCATCGGGCACGGGGGAGTCGGAGCGGTCTGGCGCGCCTGGGACCACCGACGGCGCCGCTACGTGGCCGCCAAGGTCCTCCAGCAGCGCGACGCCCACGCCCTGCTCCGGTTCGTGCGCGAGCAGGCCGTGCGCATCGACCACCCGCATGTGCTCGCCCCGACCAGCTGGGCCGCCGACGACGACCAGGTCCTGTTCACCATGGACCTCGTGGCCGGAGGCTCCCTGGTCCACCTGATCAACGACTACGGCCCCCTCCCGCCCGGTTTCGTGTGCACCCTCCTCGACCAGCTCCTCTCCGGCCTCACCGCCGTGCACGCCGAAGGCGTCATCCACCGCGACATCAAACCCGCGAACCTCCTCCTGGAAGCCACCGGAACCGCCCGCCCCCGGCTGCGCCTGTCCGACTTCGGCATCGCCATGCGCCTGGGCGAACCCCGGCTCACCCAGACCGACTACGTGGTCGGCACCCCCGGTTACATCGCCCCCGAGCAACTCCTCGGCGCCGAACCGGACTTCTCCGCCGACCTCTTCGCCGTCGGCCTCGTCGCCCTCTACCTCCTCGAAGGCGCCAAACCCGACGTCAAAGCCCTGGTCGAACACTTCCTGGCCCACGGCACCCCCGGAGCACCGCGGGGCGTCCCCGAACCGCTGTGGCAGTTCGTGGCCATGCTCCTGCAACCGAACCCGACCGCCCGCTTCCGCACCGCCACGGGCGCCCGCAAGGCCCTCGCAGCAGCCACGGAGCCCGTCCCGGCCCCCGGCCCCGACGACGAACTGATCGAAATCTTCGACCAACTCGGGCCACTGCCTCGGGGGTTCGAGGCGGATGGGCCGTTGGAGCCACTGGGGCCTCGGGGTTCCGGCGCGGGGACGGGGGCAGGGCCTCGGTCCGGGGTGGGGTCCGGAGCAGGGGCGGGGTCGGGGGTGGGAACGGGCTCAGGCGCGGGCTTGGGTTCGGGCTCAGATGCGGGCCTGGGCTCGGGTGCGGGTTCGGTGTTCAGCCCAGGCTCGGGGTTCGGCCCGGGTGCGGAGGCAGGGTCGGGGGCCGGGGCCAACCAGGGCCAAGGACAGGGGCCGGGGCCGGGCCAGGGCCAGGAGTTCCTCGGTACGGCATCCTCGGGTGGCCAAGCCTTCCCAGGCACGGCCTCCTCCGGCAGTGGCGGCCAAGGGGTTCCCGGGTCCGGTCAGGGGATGCCCGGGTCGGGTCCCTCCGGCGGCCAAGGGTTCCCGCCCGGAGCCGTCCCCTCCGGTGGACAGGGGTTCCCCGGAGCCGCCTCCCCCACGGGCACGCCCTTCCCGGGTACGGCGAACCCGACGGGCACTCCCTACCCCGGCACGGCGACCCCCTCGGGCCCCTACTCTTCCGGAACCGCGCCCACAGGTGGTGCGGCCACCGGCTCGCCGGGCACCCCGCTCGTACCGTTGCCCCCCGCGCACGCCCCCGGGGCCGCGCCGCACAACTCCGGTTCGGTCGGGCTGCCCCACGGTCACAGCCACAGCCATGGCCACGGGCACATCCACGGGCAGGGTCACGGTTCCGGTGCCGTACCGGCGCAGCCCGGGCTGCCGTACGCCGTCGCGCCGCCGCCGCAGCACCCGCCGGCGGTGGCCCCGCCGCCGAAGCCGGTCACGGTACCGCCCCGGCCGGGCGGCCCCGGTGGCGTACCGCCGCAGCCCGCCTCCGGTGGCGTATCCGCGGCCGAGGCGGGGGATCGGACCCCGCCACCGCCCATCACCATGTCCGACACCGGCAGTTTCCACCTCCCCCCACCGCTGCCCCGTCCGGTCTCGACGGCCACCCAAACCGCCACCCCCACCACCCCGTTGGCCTCCGCCGTGCAGGCACCCCCCGCCGGGTTCCCGCACTACGAGCCCACCGAGAACTCGCCCATCACCCCTACGGCAACGACGTCCACCGCACCGCAGGGGCTGAAACGGCACCGCACCCGCCGCCCCGGCCCACCGCCGAAGGTCACCATCCCCGTCCTGCTGCTGGCCCTCGCCTGCTACGCGGTGGGTTTCTGGGCGCTGACCCAGATCTGAGACCTGGATCTGAGACCTGGATCTGAGCCCCGGATCGGCCCCCGGCACCGGGCCCGACCAGTTCTCCGCTCCCGACAATTGTCTGCCCCGGAACGGGACAAAAGCATCCCTGATCCAACCCTGAACCGGCCCTGATCAGGCCCCGACGCAACCCTGATGCCCCACCCGGGACGGACTCACGGAGATCCCCTCCCCACCCCACAGCCCACACCCTCAACACCCGCCGTGGGCAACCCAGTCACCAGCCGCGCGGCACCCCACGATCCTCCGGCGGCACGGCCGTCGTACCCCTACCTGCGTCCGTACCAGTACCTGTACCCGTACCAGTACCTGTACCCGTCCCCGTACCTGTATCCGGGCCCCCCCCCGCCCCCGTCCCCGGCGAACGCCCTGGCCAAGCAGCAGCCGAAACCGCCGCAGCCGCAGCCTCGTCCGAGCCCGAACCCGAGCCCGAACCCGAACCCGACGCCGACCCCGACCCCGAAGCCGCCGTCAAAGTCGCGCCCGAGGCCCCCCCCGAACCCAAGGCCCCCGG